>JACKIM010000005.1 GCA_020638465.1 Geminicoccaceae bacterium | reverse complement strand
TCCATTGCCGGTTCTGTCCTTTGCACTCATGCGGCGTTGGCCCATGGCGGCCATGTCGGCGATCTGGCGGGCCATTCGCACTGGGTCGGCTGGGCGGCGGCTGCTGCCGCGGGAGCGATCGCGGCCTGGGCCATCAAGCGCGGCAAGAAGGGCAAGGCCGCCGACGAGGACAGATCCGGCAAGGCCGATGGCGGCAAGCAAACCGAATCCGCGGAGGCCTGAATCGTGAGCAACAGCGGGATCCCCGAGAAGACCGGCATCATGGTTTGCGGCCACGGCAGCCGTAACCAGAACGCCGCACGCGAATTCGCCACGGTCGCCGAAGGCCTGAAAGCCCGCTATCCGGATGTTCCGGTGGAATATGGCTACCTGGAGTTCTGCAACCCAGTGATCTCCGAAGGGCTCGACCGGCTGCGCGCCAAGGGCGTCACCCGCGTCCTGGCGGTGCCTGGCATGCTGTTTGCCGCCGGCCACGCCAAGAACGACATCCCTTCCGTGCTCAACACCTACCAGGCGCAAAATCCGGGCACAGTGATCAATTACGGGCGCGAGCTCGGCATCGATTTGAAGATGATTCGCGCCGCCGGCGCGCGCATCCAGGAGGCGCTCGACACGGCCAACAGGGAGCAGGGCGAGGTTGCCCTGCATGACACACTGTTAATGGTTGTCGGCCGGGGATCCTCTGATCCGGACGCCAATTCGAACGTGTCGAAGGTGATGCGGATGCTGTGGGAAGGTTTCGGCTTCGGCTGGGGCGAGACCTGCTATTCCGGCGTGACCTTCCCGCTGGTCGGGCCGGGGCTGAGCCATGCGGCGAAGCTCGGCTACAAGCGCATCATCGTGTTTCCCTATTTCCTGTTCACCGGCGTCCTGGTCAAGCGGATCTACTCCGAGACCGACGTGGTGGCAGCCGACCATCCGGAGATCCAGTTCATCAAGGCGTCTTACCTGAGCGACCATCCGCTGGTGCTCGACACCTTCCAGGACCGGGTGCAGGAGATCGTCGACGGCCAGGCGCTGATGAACTGCCAGATGTGCAAGTACCGAGAGCAGGTGCTGGGCTTCGAGGCCGAGGTCGGACTGCCGCAGGAGAGCCATCACCACCATGTCGAAGGCATTGGCGGCGGTCTGGAAAACTGCCCGTGCAACGGTGACTGCGACGCGTCCTGCCGGGACGAGGATTTCTGCAAGGCGCACGGGCTGCCATGGACGCCGGTGCACAGCCATGCGAGCCCGGCATCGCTCGAACCGGTGCATGACCATTCGCATGATCACGATCATCCGCACGATCACGATCACAAGCACGGTCACGATCATCACCATGATCATGGGCACCACCACGACCACGGGCATGACCATGACCACCCGCATGCGCATGACCACGAACATGACCACGAACATGGCCACTCGCATGGTCACGACCATAGCCATGGCCATTCGCACGATCATCATCACCATCCCTATCCGCATGCCGACCATCCGCAGGGGCCACGCTCGATGGAAAAGAAGAAGAGCTGAGTGGTGACCGCGCCAACGCCCATTCGTGA
>JACKIM010000004.1 GCA_020638465.1 Geminicoccaceae bacterium | reverse complement strand
TCTGGCTGCTGGTGGCCTCGCTGGTCCTGTTCGTCTGCTCGATGTTCGTGCCCGGCGCACCGGGCACGCCGGGACACGGCGGCGGCTGGACGCTCTACCCGCCTTTTTCGACTGTCGGCCAGCCGGGTCCGGCCGTCGACTTCGTCATCCTGTCGATTCATCTGTCGGGCGCCTCCTCCATCCTGGGCGCGATCAACTTCATCACCACCATCTTCAACATGCGCGCGCCCGGCATGACGCTGCACAAGATGCCGTTGTTCGCGTGGTCGATGCTTGTCACCGCTTTCATGCTGTTACTGGCGCTGCCGGTTCTTGCTGGCGCGATCACCATGCTGCTGACCGACCGCAATTTCGGCACCACCTTCTTCGATCCGGTCGGCGGCGGCGACCCGATCCTGTTCCAGCACCTGTTCTGGTTTTTCGGCCACCCGGAGGTCTACATCATGATCCTGCCGGCCTTCGGCATCGTGAGCCATGTCGTATCGACCTTTTCAAGAAAGCCGGTCTTCGGTTATCTCGGCATGGCCTATGCGATGGTGGCGATCGGCCTGATCGGCTTCGTCGTGTGGGCGCACCACATGTTCACCGTGGGGTTGTCGGTCGACAGCCAGCGCTACTTCGCATTCGCCTCCATGGTCATCGCGGTGCCGACCGGGGTGAAGGTGTTCTCCTGGCTTGCCACCATGTGGGGCGGCTCGATCACGCTGAAGGGGCCGATGCTATGGGCGGCGGGTTTCGTGCTCCTGTTCACCATCGGCGGCGTGACTGGCGTGGTGCTGGCCAATCCCGGCGTCGACCGGATGCTCCACGACACCTACTACGTCGTCGCCCACTTCCACTACGTGCTTTCCCTGGGTGCGGCCTTCGCCATCTTCGCGGCCTGGTACTACTGGTTCCCGAAGATGAGCGGCTACATGATGAGCGAGACGCTCGGCCGGCTGCATTTCTGGCTGACCTTCGTCGGCGTCAACCTCGTCTTCTTCCCGCAGCACTTCCTCGGGCTTGCCGGCATGCCGCGCCGCTATGCGGACTATCCCGACGCCTTCGCAGGCTGGAACTTCGTCTCCTCGGTCGGCTCCTACATCTCTACCGCGGGCCTACTCGTCTTCTTCGTCGCAGTGGGCGAGGCATTAGCCAGGAAACGTGCGGCTGGCTCGAACCCGTGGGGCGAGGGCGCGACTACGCTCGAATGGACGCTGTCGTCGCCGCCGCCCTTCCACCAGTTCGACGAACTGCCACGGATCAGGTGAAGGAGGATGCCATGAACCAAACCGGCGAAGCCGTCAGCAATCTCCCGGCCTTACTCGTGCTCTCGATGTGGTGGGCCTTCCTGTCCACGCTCGATCTCCTGTTCGGGCCGCCGCGTTTCGGACAGGCCGAAGGCGACGGATCGGGTGGCGCAGACGACTCGGATGCCGAGCCGCACGATCCCCGGCTGCGCGAGCTGGTCGCAGTCGACCCGGCCTTCAGCGCCGAAGCCTTCCTGGACGGCGCCCGCCGCGCCTATGAGGAGATCCTGCGCTGTTACGCCGGGCGCGAGCTTGAAGGCCTGCGACCGCTCCTCTCGCCAGAAGTGCTCTCGGCTTTCGCGGAGGCCTGCGCCCTGCGCGCCGAGCGCGGCGAGACGCTGGAGATGACCTTCGTCGGCATCGACGCTGCCGAGATTGCCGATGCTGGCGTGACGGCGGATGTCGCCGAGATCAGCGTGCTATTCCGCGCCGAGATCGTCAGCGCCGTCCGCTCGCCGCAGGGTGCAGTGCTGTCCGGCGATCCCGCCGCAGTGACGGTCACGCAGGATTTGTGGACATTCTCGCGGCTGCTGGGCGATGCCGCCGCCGCGTGGGTCCTCGTCGCGACCGAGTAGTGCTGACGCAAGAGCAGAGCCCGGACACCGGTCAGCCCTGGCCGTCAAGAAAATCCTTCAGCACGATCGCGTGGTTGTGGGCCTCGTCGTGGGCGGCGTAGAGCAGGGTTGCGGTGCGGCCACCGACCTCGCTGCGGAAATTGCCGATCGCCTCGCCATTCTGCTGCAGCTCCGCGTCGTAGCGGCGCCGGAACTCGATCCATTTCTCCGGATCGTGGCCGAACCAGCGGCGCAGCGCGGTGCTTGGCGCCAACTCCTTTGCCCACAGGTCGATGGCCGCTTCCTGCTTGCGCAGGCCGCGCGGCCACAGTCGGTCGACCAGCACCCGCATGCCGTCGCCGTCGTCGGCGGGTTCGTAGACACGTTTTAGACTCAGCTTCAACGGTGGATACCTCCCGCGTCCGCCGGCGGTTACCGCCCGGCGCGCATCACTATCGAAGCGCGAAGTCGCGGCGGCAAACGAAAAGAAATGCTGTCTGCGTGCAAAAACATCGCGCCGTCTCACCTACCTGCCTCGTCCATTTGGAACGCAACCGCTACAGCGTTCCGGCATCCTTCGCCAACCGGCCGGTGAGCCTGCGTGTTTACCCGGAGAGGATTGTCGTCGCCGCGGAAGGTCAGATCATTTGCGAGCACCGCCGCGTCATCGACCGTTCTCATGACCGGCCCGGACAGACCATCTACGACTGGCGGCATTATCTGGCTGTCGTTCAACGCAAACCCGGCGCCCTTCGCAACGGCGCCCCCTTTGTCGAGCTTCCTGATGCCTTCAGGACATTGCAGCAGCATCTCCTCAAGAAGCCGGGCGGCGATCGCGAGATGGTCGACATCCTGGCGCTCGTTCTTCAACACGATGAACAGGCCGTGCTCTCGGCCGTCGAGATGGCACTGAAGGCCGGCGTTCCGACGAAGACGCATGTGCTGAATCTACTTCACCGGCTGGTTGACGGCAAACCCTCTGTGCCGCCGACGATCGATGCGCCTCAGGCCTTGACGCTCACCAACGAACCGAAGGCCAATGTCGAGCGCTACGACGCCCTGAGAAAGACCGCTGAGGTGCGCCATGCGTCATGATCCAGCCAGCGGCGCCATCGTCATCATGCTCAGCCTGCTCGGCGATAAAGGCTACGACAGATACTGGTTCCGCGAGGCCCTGGCGGACAAGGGCATCGCCGCGTGCATTCCGCCGACCAAGAGCCGCAAGCAGCCGATCGACTATGACAAGACCCTCTATCGCCAGCGCCACAAGATCGAGAACATGTTCGGCAAGCTCAAGGACTGGCGCCGCATTGCCACCCGATACCACCGATGCGCCCACACCTTCTTCTCTGCCATCTGCATCGCCGCAGCCGTCATCTTCTGGCTCTGATCAATGAGTCCTGAGCCTAGCATTGCCTGTTCATCCAGTCCCTGACGGACAGAACCGTCGGCCATCACCCACTCTGGAACCTCAAATGTTAGATTGCGGGTGAAATAAGGTTCGGGGACCAGGCGTGAACCTTTCCACCAGCAAAGATCGTTTGAAGCTCTCGCAATGGGCGCTTGCCTATGAGCGAGAGGACGGAAAAAATCTGGTACCCGGACGGGGTGCGCAGTCAACAGGCATGCGAGCATGGTGCTTTCGTGCGGGCTCATCCTCTAACGGCCATTGTGGGACTGGGATGAGAAAGGCGGTCTCAACCGAAATTCGATGCCCGGCATGTCAAGTAGTACACCTGGATAGGTTGTACGGCTCAACCGCCATATCTATTATCCGTGCGAAAGGACATATAATCGAGGAGTTTTTCACATGAGACCCGTAAAAATTACCGTTGGATTGGCGCTTCTTGCCATCGCGACTTTCAGTACATATGCAATTGCAAACAGTAGTTACAAAGTGTCATTCTTTGAGAATGGAAGATGGAAGGGAGATGCAACTGTTTATGATTCTGCATGGGGTCAATGCACGATACAAGTCTATTTTTGCCCATGGAATAATATGTTTTATGCTTGCGCAGACAGCCAGACCAAGGCTTTGGAAGCACGAAATAAAGGATGGGATTACAAAGTAACCGGTCCAACAGGAGAGTATTGTAGAAACAGGTAGATAGTGGTTCACTGAGGTTGACCGCCGTCGCCATCGGTTACCAACTAAAAAGGGTTTCAATGATACGGCCTCTTCTCGCTATTGCCCTCTGTCTCGCACCGCTCGGTGCCGTGGCGCAAAATCTCACGCTTGCAGCGCTGTTTGAGGTTGCCTGCATCGCGCCTTTTGAAGGGTTTTTCGCTGATACCGAACCCGAGTTGCGCAATTTGGGCTTCGAGATCTACCCGAGTGACAGCTATGCCGAATTCGCGCACCCCGCGACCGGCATCAGTGGGGCGTATTCCTACGACGCCGAAGATCTGTTCTGTATGGTCCACGATCCCCGAGCCAACACCGAAGACGCCTCGCGTGCCGCGCAGGTCTTGCTTGGGAACTACTACGATCGGACCCCGCAACTCGTCCCCGCCGGTGCGGGGCTGATAGCTTGGGGCGTGCCTTATGGAACGTGCTGTTACTTGACGGCGATTGTCGCTGACCGCAGCCCGTCAGACATCCGTGAAGGGGCCATGCTCACCCTCCTGGTGAAGGACAAGTGACCAATACAACAGGGGTCAGACCAGGGTGTCGCAGCCTGCTGCCACCGTACTTGAAGGCGCGTGCGGGCATTTGCGGAACGGCAGGACATGGGCCGCGCGGCGGCTAAGCCGGACCCTCGATCAACAAGGACTGGAGCGCCGACTGGCCTGATCCCATAAGGTGGTCCGGTTTCAGTCTTAATGCATGACCGGCTTTTCGGCCATCGCCTGTGCCGACGATGGAACCGATCCGGGTGGTTGTCCGGGCCAGATGATGGCCTCGGGCGACGGCGGCTTGTAGCCGAGCGATGAGTGCGGCCGCTCGGTATTGTAGTGGCGTCGCCATGCCTCGATGATGACCTTTGCCTCGGCGAGACTATAGAAGATCTCCCCGTTGAGCAGTTCATCGCGCAGCTTCGAGTTGAAGCTCTCGCAATAACCGTTCTCCCAAGGGCTTCCCGGCTCGATGAACGCGGTCTTTGCACCGACGGCCACGATCCAATCCCGAACGGCCTTGGCGATGAACTCCGGGCCGTTGTCGGAACGAACATGCCCTGGCACGCCGCGCAGAATGAACAGGTCGGACAGGAGGTCGATGACGTCGGTCGAGTTGAGCTTGCGATCGATGCGGATCGCCAAGCATTCCCGGGTGAACTCGTCGATGATGTTGAGCATGCGGAACTTCCGTCCGTTGTGTGTCCGGCCTTCGACAAAGTCATAGGACCAGACATGGTTTGGATGCTCGGGCCGAAGACGGATGCACGATCCGTCATTCAGCCAGAGCCGTCCTCTCTTCGGTTGCTTCTGGGGAACCTTCAGCCCCTCCCGCCGCCAGATGCGCTCTACGCGCTTGGCATTCACCGTCCAACCCTCCGATCGCAGCATTGCCGTGATCCTGCGGTAGCCGTAGCGCCCGTAGCGTGAGGCAAGCCGAATGATATCGGCGGTCAACGCATCCTCATCTGTTCGGCCGTGCGGCTTCTTGCGCTGGGTCGATCGGTGCTGGCCGAGAACCTTGCAGGCAAACCGCTCCGAGACGGAGAACTTCGCCACGACATGGTCGACGCAGCTACGGCGACGGGCGGGGCTCAGAAGTTTCCCGAGGCAGCCTCTTTCAGGATCAGCTTCTCCAGTGTCAGGTCCGACACCGCCTTGCGCAGCCGGTCATTCTCTTTCTCGAGCTCCTTCAGCCGCTTCACCTGGTCACCCTTCAGGCCGCCGAACTCCTTGCGCCAGCGGTAATACGTAAACTGCGTCACGCCGATCGTGCGAACCGCCTCGCCAACCGATTTTCCTTGCGACAGCAAAACATCGACCTGGCGCAGCTTCGCGACGATCTGTTCAGGCTTATGCTTCTTCTGGGGCATTCCACGTCCTCTCTCAGGCTCAATAGCCTACTTCAGGGAGGACCATTTTTCAGGGGGCAGACCACCCGGAAGCCGACCGGCAGCGGGAACTCCATCATATGTTCAACGGGGTGAAGAATTGATCCCCAGATCAGGCCAAGAAGTAGTTTCTTAGCAGGATGCGGCGCTTCAGCGCCTGATGTTAAGGTTCGATCTTGCCCTGGGTCTGGGGATGGCGAAACCACTAAGTGCGTGAACGGGTCGGCCTGGGTCCGCCGTAGTTCAGCCTCATCCACTGAGCCATTTTCCCGGTGTCATCGACGATGACTCGGAATCTCAGGTTCGAGTACCAGAATGTCAGACGGAACCTTGCTTCATCCTCGCGCGTGCCGCGCTCGAAGCGACAGGTGATCAATCCGTCCCGGAGCATCGAGGGAATGGCACTAGCTTGCAGCCGGAGCCCCCTTGCGACCAGGGCAGCGTCTACCGTCACACCGCCTTCTTCAAAGCTCACATGCACACGGTGGTCAGCCATCTGTCGCGCTTGCATTGGAAGTCATCGCGATGAGCCGATCCCCAAGCAGTCGCCGTTCCTCCTTCGAGAAGAAAGACTGTCGTATCACATCCGCGAGCTTGTCACCCGGATGATAGCGTTCGTAGCGCCGTAATGTCTCCCCCAGTTTGGCGGCGTCTCGTCTATCCGCACTTGGGCTGCCCGCAGGGGCTGCCTGACTATCCGGCCTAGTCATTTTTCGCTTCCTTAGCCTGGCCCATTCGAAGTCCGAGCATCAGTCAAGAGGTGCGTTGCCTATCTGGCGGCCACGACTTGACCGAAGAGTTCCGCGAATACTGTCTTCGCCTTGCCCGTTTGCTTGACTGCCTTGGCATCTTCGACGTTGACGGGCTCGCCTACTTCGATGAGCGCGACCATACCCATCGCGTAGTGTGGCGTACATTTGACGCCGTAAACCCCTTCCGCCGTCAGCGTTACTTCGAAGGGTTCGTTGAACTTGCTCTTGAACGCCTTGGCAGCTTCGGGGAGCATGCCCTTGACCGTCTCTACGTTGTGCCCTTTGTCGGTGGGCACGAATCGGATGGTATCACCCGGGGCAGCCTTGATGTGGTCGGGCTGGAACACCATCGTGCCCTTCTGACCCTTGTTCAGCATCATGACTTCGAATTCCGCCGCGCCGGCTGCGCCTGCGGCTATGACCAAGCTACCGAGCGCCAAGGCCGTTGCTATACGTTTCATTCTTTTCTGTCCTTCTTTGATACCTGGCGGCGATCGCCGCTGCATCCGTGATACCGTCCCCAGCGACTGACTGTTTGCGCCAGCGCAAACAGCCGCTAGAAACCGTGAAGGAAACAGTTCAGGAGACAGTTGAACTAGGATGGCACTTGACCGACACTTAATCGCCAGACTGCCCGCGTTTGCAGGTCTTGAGGGGGGCGAGCTCGATATTGTGCTGGCCCGGGCGCGGTCGTCGCGGTTTCCGAAGGATTCCGAGATCTTCTCGCAGGGAGAGGAAGCAGCCTCCTTCTTCCTTCTATTGGCGGGGCATATCAGGGTGGTGCGCACCTCACCTGCAGGTCATCAGGTGATTGCACGTTACATCAACGAGGGCGAACTCTTCGGCATTGCCGTGGCGATCGGACGTACCACCTATCCCGCCTCCGCGGTTGCCGCTGTCGACTGCGTTGTTCTCACATGGCCAAATGCCGCGTGGTCGGACTTTCAAGCTCGTATGCCTTCAGTTGCAGCCAGCGCATACCAGACGATCGGGACACGTCTGCAAGAGACCCAGGCGCAGGTCATGGAGATGTCGACCCAACAGGTGGAGCAACGCATCGCGCATGCCCTGCTGCGCATCGTCAGCCAGTCCGGTAAGAAAACCGACGACGGCATCGAGATCGACTTTCCCATCACAAGGCAGGACATCGCCGAGATGACGGGTACTACCCTGCACACGGTAAGCAGGCTGCTAAGTGCCTGGGAGGATCAAGGACTCGTGAAGGGGGGGCGCCAGCAAGTCGTTGTAACGAACCCTCACGGCCTCATGGTTGTGGCAGAAAACCGACGCAGCAAGTAGGCTTTTCTTAGTGTCGGCGCCGGTGGGAATATGACATTGACCCCTACGCCGTTAAGCAGGAAGTGCTCGGGCTTTGAACAAGGGGACGTCCGCTGTTTCCATGACCTCGCCGGGCTGCCCGACTTCCTATGCACTCTCCCGCATGTAATCATGAACTTGAAAGTCTCGCTTTCTCGAATGCCGAACCAATGTTGGCCTCCGCGTCGGCTTTCATCGCGGTAAGGATGTCCTCGGTAAATGAATCCTCATCGAGATGGTGGGCCTCGCAGGCGTCCCGAACGGTGTGGAACACGCCGATCGGGCAGCCGATGCACATCATCCGGTATAGAATGAACACTCGTATCGTCGTAGGCCATCGCCGCATTATCTCGTCGACCGTCATTTCCACGTCGATCGTCAGTGGTGGTTTCACTTCCGGCGTCTCCAAAAACGCCATGGAAGCACGTGGACAGTCCAGCGACTTTGCGCGAGAGCAAACAACTTGGCGATCAGCGAGGTCGATCCCAAGCCGCGACATCAGAACGCTTGCAGTCATGGCGATCAGGTCTTAAAAGTGGCTACAAAGATACCACTTTGCGTGATTGCATATGATTGCTACCGGCCCGGAAGCCGCCCGTCCTCAGCCCGAGCAGCCGCTGGCTGATCCCCTGGTGGACCGCGCGTTCATCGGCGCACTCGTACGAGACTTCTATACGCGCGTACGTGCCGACAGTCGTCTCGGTCCGATTTTTGCGTCGGAGATCAAAGGCGACTGGGAACCGCACCTGGAAAAGATGACCGATTTCTGGTGCTCGGTGGTCCTCAAGAACGGCGCCTACAGCGGCCGTCCCGTGCCTGCCCACGTCAAGCTCAGCCAGGTTCGAGACGAGGATTTCGATATCTGGCTGGCCCATTTCAGGCAGGCCGCAGCCGAACGATGCACTCCAGAAATCGCCGGAATATTCGTCGACCGCGCGGAGAGAATTGCGCGCAGCTTACGGCTTGCGATGTTTTTCCGGCTGGAGCGGCCGGGAACGGGTGCACCAGGATGACCGGGTCGCAAAAGGGCTCGCATCGACGGTGCGTACGAGATATCGATCGGGGCAGGACAGCGCCCCCGCAATCCTGCGCATTCGCATTGTCAGCGCCTATTCGCCTAGTTTCGGCAGCCCACTGCCCAACTGACGAGGAGCCGCCCGCATGCGCCTGACACTTCAGACGGATTACGCTCTTAGAATGCTGATGTATCTGGCGATCCATCGCGGCAAGTCGTGCCGGGTCACGGACGTCGCGGCCGACTACGGTATCTCGCGCAATCACCTTTTGAAAGTCGCGCTCAAGCTGGGGCGGCTTGGCTATCTTGCGACCGCCCGCGGGCGGGCTGGAGGCATAGCGCTGGCGCGGCCGCCGGAGGACATCAATTTGGGTGATGTCATGCGGCAGATGGAGGACGGTTTCGATCTCACCGAATGCATGCGTCCCGGCGGCGGCTGTGCCATCACGCCCTCTTGCAGGCTCAAAAGTGTCGTCGGCCGGGCGCTCGACGCTTTCCATGAGGTCTTCGACGGCGTGAACCTGGCCGATATTGTGGGCAACCGCAAAGAGCTCCTCGAAGCGCTTGAGCTGAACCGAATGCAAGGGGAAGCCCCTGCATCTGCTCTAGGAGGAGGATGAATGCTGGCGAACCTGACCTCCTTAGAACGGCAGTACGCCTTGATGCTTGCGGGCGCGGTCGCACTGGCTGGTCTCGCCATGGCGGTCGTGGGCCGATCCGACGTTCTCGGCGTGCATGGCGTGATCGTCATGGTGTTCGGCGGCGGCCTTGCCTGGTTGGTCATGGCTTCCTTTTACGGCCCGGAGCCGACGGATGATCGGACCGCTGCCTACTATGACGATCCGATCAAGGTCGGAATCGTGCTGTCGATGGCCTGGGCGGTGTTCGGAATGTTCATGGGCGTTTGGGTGGCGGCCCTTCTCGCATGGCCGGATCTCGCCTTCGACGCGGCATGGTCCACCTTTGGGCGGCTTCGCCCGACCCACACGACCGGAGTGATTTTCGGTTTTGGCGGCAACGCTCTGATCGCGACTTCCTTTCACGTTGTCCAGCGGACATCGCGCGCGCGCCTCGCTGGCCAGCTCAGTCCCTGGTTCGTGCTGCTGGGCTTCAACCTGTTCTGTTTACTGGCCGTTTCAGGATATCTGCTGGGCGTGACACAGTCGAAGGAGTACGCCGAAGCAGAATGGTATGCCGACCTGTGGCTCGTGATTGTCTGGGTGACTTACTTCGTCCTCTACATCGCGACGATCGCCCGGCGGAAGGAGCCGCATATCTATGTGGCAAACTGGTATTTCATGGCCTTCATCCTGGTCGTCGCGATCCTGCACATCGTGAACAACCTCGCCGTCCCGATCTCTTGGGGACAGGCCAAGAGTTACACGATCTGGCCAGGGGTTCAGGACGCAATGGTCCAGTGGTGGTACGGGCATAACGCCGTGGCCTTCTTCCTGACGGCGGGCTTTCTCGGCATGCTCTACTACTACCTGCCCGTGCGGGCGAAGCGTCCGATCTTTTCCTATCGGCTGTCGATCCTGAGCTTCTGGGGCATCACCTTCTTTTACATGTGGGCGGGCTCGCATCATCTGCACTACACCGCCCTGCCGCATTGGGTGCAGACGCTTGGCATGACCTTCTCGGTCATGCTGCTGGTGCCGTCCTGGGCCTCCGCAGGCAACGCCTTGCTGACCCTCAACGGCGCCTGGCACCGGGTACGGGATGACGCGACGCTGCGTTTCATGATGGCGGCGGCCGTGTTCTACGGGCTTTCGACCTTCGAGGGGTCGTTCATGGCGATCCGGCCCGTGAACGCTTTGAGCCACTACACGGACTGGACCGTCGGCCACGTCCACGCGGGCGCTCTTGGTTGGGTGGCGCTCATCACCTTCGGCTCGCTCTACACGCTGGTCCCGAGCCTCTGGAAACGCGAGCGCATGTACTCCGCGACCTTGGTCGAAGTCCACTTCTGGCTCGCGATCGCCGGGACAGTGATCTACGTCTTCGCGATGTGGAACTCGGGCATAATCCAGGGGCTGATGTGGAGGACGTACACGCAGGAAGGCGCGCTTGCCTATTCCTTCGTGGACAGTCTGGTCGCCATGTATCCCTACTACATCGCCCGTGCCTTCGGCGGCCTCCTGTTCCTGATCGGCGCAATCGTCGGCTGCTACAACATCTGGATGACGGTGAGGGCGGCTCCGCTCGCTGCCCTGCGTTCCGATGCGCCTGTCCAGCCCGCAGCCGTGCCGGGAGAATGACCGATGTCTGAGCTCTTCCATCGCAAGCTCGAACGTTCGGCCATCGGCTTCGTCATCGCCATCATCGCGGCGGCCAGCGTTGGTGGCATCGTCGAAATCGCGCCCCTGTTCACCATCGACGAGACTGTCGAGGAAGCGCCCGACATGCGGCTTTACACGCCGCTCGAACTGGCCGGACGCAACATCTATGTCCGCGAGGGCTGCTACGCCTGCCATAGCCAGATGATCAGGACGCTGCGCGACGAGGTCGAGCGCTACGGCCCCTATTCGCTGGCGGTCGAGTCCCGATACGACCGGCCGATGCTTTGGGGTTCGAAACGGACCGGGCCGGACCTTGCCCGCGTGGGCGGCAAGTACTCCGATTTCTGGCATGTCGCGCATCTCAACAATCCGCGCGATGTCGTGCCCGAATCCAACATGCCCGCCTATCGCTGGCTGGCGCGCACACCACTGAGGATGGACGACCTGCCAAGACATCTCGCGGCGCAGCGGGCGCTGGGCGTGCCCTACACAGGGGAGATGGTCGAAAACGCCGCGCGCGATGCTTACGGCCAGGCGACGCCCGACACCGACTTCGCATCCGGCGTGACCGAGCGCTATGGCGAGGATACCACCGTTAGCGCCTTCGATGGCGTCACGACGCAAGTCACCGAGATGGATGCTCTCGTCGCCTATCTGCAGGTGCTGGGACGGCTGACCGATGCCGCCTATCAGAACACCGCTGCTACCGAACAGCCACCGGAACCGGAAGACTGAGAAGGCAGATATGGACTTCAGTCACGAAACATTGGTCGCCTTCTCCAAGAGCTGGGGCTTGTTCTACATGATGGCCTTCTTCCTCTGCGTCTGCGTTTACGCCTTCTTGCCGAGGAATAGGAAGCAGTTCGACCGGGCCAAGCACAGCATCCTCGAACGGGACGACACGCCATGGCGGACGTAGAACGCGACCCCGTCACCGGGCGCGAGACGACGGGCCACGAATGGAACGGCATCAAGGAACTGGATACGCCGATCCCGCGCGGGGTGCTGATGTTCCTGATCGTCACCCACGTCTGGGCGATCTTCTGGTGGTTTATGGTGCCTGCCTGGCCGCTTGGCGTGACCTATACGAAGGGGCTTCTGGGTATAGACCAGCAGACGACGGTCGAAGCCCGGGTCATCGACGGCCAGCAGCAGCGCTCTGGCTGGACGACACGGCTGGAGAGCGAGCCCTATGACACGATCCTCGCCGACGAGGCGTTGATGCGGACCGTGCGCGACACAGGGCGGCAGCTGTTCGGTGACAACTGCGCTGCGTGCCACGGCCGCGACGGCAGGGGCCGCGCCAACTACCCCGACCTCACAGACGATGACTGGTTGTGGGGCGGCGGTCCCGAACTCATCGAGCAGACGATGCGTGTCGGCATCAACACCGCGCATCCCGAGAGCCGGGTCTCTCAGATGCCGGCCTTCGGCCGTGACGAGATGCTCGATCGCGAACAGGTTCGCAGCGTTGCCACCTATGTGTACTCCCTGACACATCCTGACTATTCGACACCAGAGAACCTTGACCGCATCAATGCGGGCCGTGAGGTGTTCGTGACGACTTGCGCTGCATGCCACGGCGAGAACGCGCAAGGAGATCAGGAGATCGGCGCGCCGAATCTCAGCGATCCGTACTGGGTCTATGGCGGCGATCTCGACACCATCATCGCTTCCGTGCATGGCGGCCGTCAGGGGCACATGCCGACGTGGGACGAGCGCCTGACGACTGCGGAAATGCGGACGCTGGCTGTTTATGTCCACGACCTTGGGACGGAGCAACCATGACAGGACGCGCGCGTGTTCCCGGTGGATGGCTGACCTGGATCCTGGTCCCGGCAGTCTTGCTCATCTTCGCCGGGGCAAACGCGCATCTCGTCTACGTCGCGTTCCATTCGCAGCCCGAATGCGTCGAACATCTGAAGTCCGCCGACGGCGAGGGCGGCTACCGCGCCGCAAAGTCGGCCTGCTGAGGGAGAAAACCATGGGCGAAGCCGACGAGGGATACTGGTTGCTCAGCGAAACGTCTGGGATCGGCGAGACCCGTGACCCGGCCCTTCAGCGCAATCTGCCGATGCTCGAAGGACGACGCTGGCTTGCTGCCGGGTGGCAAGATTTTTGGAACGGACCATCATCGAGCCTGGCATACGGCGTCGGTGTGTTCCTGTTATCGTTCGCTTTCGTCTGGACCCTCGTCGGATTCGGCCGCGACTACATCCTGTTTCCGGCGCTGGCCGGATTCTTGATTGTCGCGCCCTTTCTTGCCATCGGACTGTACGAGAAGAGCCGGGCGATTGGGGAAGGCAGGTCGATCACGCTCGGATCGATGGTGCGCGTCAGGCCAAGGGCGGGCGCGCAGGTGTTCTTCACCGGGCTCCTGCTCAGCCTGTTGATGCTCCTGTGGACGCGCGCCGCAGTCCTGCTCTGGTCGCTGTTCTTCGGGGTGACCGCCTTTCCGGGCCTCGGTCATGTCGTCGGCATTCTGCTTGGCACAGCTTCCGGCTGGGCGATGCTTGTGATCGGTACGGCCATCGGCGGCTTGTTCGCCGCCTTCGCCTTCTCGGTCAGCGTCTTCGCGGTACCTATGTTGCTCGACCGCCGTATCGATGCGCTGACCGCCATGGCGACGAGCATGAAGCTGGTCTGGAACAACCTGCCGACGATGATCGGGTGGGGCGCCATGGTGCTGGTGCTATTCGCTGTCTGCGTGGCGACGGGACTGGTTGGCATGATCCTCATCTTCCCGCTGCTCGGCCACGCAACATGGCACGCCTATAAGGCGATGGCGCGCCCGGAGGAATGAACGGTGAGCTGTTGCGCGCCCGGACTCGAAGTGGCGCTCGAGATCGGTCTTGCGCGCCCGTTCTATGACCGTGAGATCGTTCTCGCCAGTCGCGACATCGGCAAGAGGCTAGGCTGCCGCGACAGAGTCACACCGCAGCTCAAGAGAGACGCTGAGGTCGCCACCTGGAATTCCGCCGGCGGTCGCGCGCAGGGCTGCATCGAGATCATGGCCAGGCTGCGGCCAAGCGCATCCGAAGCGGTAGGTGGGATGCGTCGGCCCGAACAGTCTGCAGCGATTCTGTCGGGTGACGACACGAACGTGGTCGCCGAGGCAGCAAGTTCCGTGGAGATCGATCAAGCAACGGGAGGCATCCTTACCCACGACAAGGTCGCTCGCCTAGAATTTCTCGCATCTCACGGCTGCGAAGTCATAGTGGTCGGCGATGGCCTCAACGATGCTCCTGCTCGTGAGGCAGCCGATGTTTCGATGGCCCCTTCGGCGGCTGCACACAGGGAGCGCGGCTCGGCCGATCTGGTCTTCCTTGACTACAGCGTTGAAAACATGCCCGAGGTGATCATGGTAGGGCGCATGGCGACGCGGCGGGGTACACAGAACATCAGGCTCTCGTTCGCCCACGATGAACTTGCGCTTGCAGGATACGTGACCATTCTTGTCGGCGCGGTGGCGATGCTGATCTCATCCATTCTTGTTGTCGCCAACGCGCCGCACCGTGCAGGCCAGAGCGGAGCGCCTTCACGCGGCAGGACTGCTTGGAAGTCGCTCCGGCTTTCGGAGGCGACATGAGCCTGTTGTCGTGGCTTGTCCCGGTTGCGCTGGGCATGGGACTGGTCGGCCTCATCGCCTTCCTTTGGTCGATGAGGAGCGGGCAGCTGGAAGATCTGGACGGCGCGGCCGAGCGGGTGCTGCTGTACGAGGCCGACGATGCACCGTTACGGGATGGAAACGACCGCAATCGCACTTACGTTGCGAAGACACGGAGCGAATGATGCGCGAGCATACCGACAGGAAGTTCGATTGGGTGGCAGCGCTGGCGTTCGGTTCTGGCGCGGCCGTAATGATTGCGAGCATGATCGCTTTGGCAGTCGCATCGATGACTGTGCTCGCGCTGTTTTTCTGAGACCGCAGCAACGCGGGCAGCTGCGTCCGGATGTGCGGGACGCGACAACTTGGCCATTGCAACCGGCTTGGCCTGCGGTATTGTGCGGCCGGTTGTCTCTCGAGTGCCTACTGTGCCATCTTCTCAAGTGGACAGAAAAACATCGCACACTCGCATGCGTTTTGTGAACCACGCGGGCAGCCTTATCGCATGCATCTAGCCCTGGCGCGGCCGCAAGGCCGTCGACCGGGGGCCGGAAATCCAACCAAGCCAAAAAAACTCAGTTCTGATTTCCGGGTTCGCCGCCGCTGACCCGGTGGAGATGCATGATGTTCGACAGACTTTTCGGCCGCGTGCGCGCGGCTTCCGGTCTCATCGTCTGCAGGAGGCGGACGTGAGGGTTCTTATCGTAGGTAGTGGGGTCATAGGCGTGACCTCCGCGTGGTATTTGGCGCGCGCCGGACACGACGTCACTGTCCTCGACCGCCAGCCGGGTCCTGCGCTGGAAACCAGCTACGCCAATGCCGGAGAGGTGTCCCCGGGCTACTCGTCTCCCTGGGCAGGTCCCGGCGTGCCGCTGAAGGCGATCAACTGGCTCCTGATGAAGCACGG
>JACKIM010000003.1:315000-394765 GCA_020638465.1 Geminicoccaceae bacterium | reverse complement strand
CGCCCGGACTTTTGAACCGGTTACATATTGACGGTGTTTTTATTACGCTCTGTCAGCTGGTGTCTTTGTTTTGAGGGGCATAAGGCCGAGTGCCCTCACCCCTGTAAGGGCATGTTCCAAGGATCGGCCCCGCCCGTTCGTGGCGGGGTTGTCTCGGAGTCGGTGTAGGCGTCTTTGGCCTTGTGCGGGGAGCCTCACTTCCTTGTCGCTGGCCGAAGCCCACGAGCCGTCCTCATTTGTGGCCTGACCTGGCATGGACGCCGTTCGGCGCAACGGTTCCCATCCGGTTTCTTCCCCTGATCCTTGATCATTCCTCGCGCCGCTTCGCTTCAAGAAACAGTCCGCTCTCCGTCCTTCGGTGCCCTCCGGCCCGCTGCGAAGTCCCTGTCGGGGCTTTGCCCCTCTGCGTCTTCTTGGGGTGCGCCGCCCGTCTTGCCCCTGCCTTTCCGGTCGCCATCGGACGGCCGCGATGGGCGCGGCCAGAAAAGACAAGGAGAGGCACCATGACCACACAACGCACAGACGTTTAATACCCAGGTCACCGACAACATCATCGCCGCCATCGAGGCAGGCGCCGGCCAGTGGCAAATGCCCTGGCACCGTAGCGGTGAGGGGCTCAACCGCCCCGTCAATATCGACACCAGCAACGCCTATCGCGGCATCAACGTCATCAATCTCTGGGTTAGCGCCCAGGTGCGCGGGTTTGCGACCGGCACATGGGGCACCTATCGCCAGTGGCAGAACAAGGGCTGTCAGGTGCGCAAGGGCGAAAAGTCCAGTCTGGTGGTCTTCTACAAGGAGTTCGACGTGGAAGATCAGAAGGACGACGGTGAAACCGAACACGGCAAGCGCCTTATGGCCCGTGCGTCCTGGGTCTTCAATGCCGATCAGGTGGACGGTTATGAAGCCTCGGCGATCCTTGAGCCGACCGATCCGGTGAAGTCCATCGACAAGGCCGCGCGTTTCGTCTCCGCAACCGGCGCTGTGGTTCGCCACGGCGGCGACCGAGCCTTCTACCGTCCTTCCGACGACATCATCCAGATGCCCGACCGGGAACGGTTCCTTGGCTCTGAGACCAGCACGGCAACGGAAGCCTATTGGAGCACGCTCCTTCACGAGCTGGCCCATTGGTCCGGCGCTTCAAACCGCTGCGACCGCCAGTTCGGCAAACGCTTCGGGGACGACGCCTATGCCATGGAAGAGCTTGTGGCCGAGCTTGGAGCCGCCTTCCTCTGCGCCGACCTCGGGGTGACGCTGGAGCCGCGTCCCGACCATGCCGCCTATCTCGACAACTGGCTGAAGGTGCTCAAGGCCGACAAGAAGGCGATCTTCACCGCCGCCTCACAGGCCGCAAGGGCAAGTGATTATCTCACCGGGCTTCAACCCGCCGACATCACCGAGGCCGCCGCTTAGGCGGCCTCTTTTTTCTTCTGCAATTGCGTCA
The DNA here is from genome assembly GCA_020638465.1 of Geminicoccaceae bacterium. Lineage (NCBI taxonomy): Bacteria > Pseudomonadati > Pseudomonadota > Alphaproteobacteria > Geminicoccales > Geminicoccaceae > Geminicoccaceae bacterium. The sequence continues at coordinate 393,321 of JACKIM010000003.1, read as the reverse complement.
ATAAAACCTCACCTATGGTGTGGTTTTATTGGTATCATCATTTGTAGGACGAAAAGAAAAACAATAAAAAGCGGTCTTGTTCTTCATGTATTTCGATAGAAAGCTCACTGTCGCCGGCGCATGGCCGCTGGTTCAGCCCATTGTCGCGCCCGTCTTGGCCGAGTTTTATCAGGCCATCGGCAGAATCCCCGCAATGGCCGCCATTCTGGAGGGTAGCACGGCGGAGGCGCTGAGCGCCGCACAGACCGAGCATTGGAAGGCGACCTTTACGAGCGGCTTTGACGATGCCTACAGGAAACGCATGGAGCGGATCGGACAGGCCCATGCCCGGGTCGGTCTGAAGCCTGACCTGTTCGCGCAAGGTTACGGTATTCTGCTCCAGCTCTTCCTTGCCCATGCAAAACGGCACTACCGCTTCTCTCCCATGCTTCTCCTGGCCTTGTCGTCGATCATCTGCGAAGCCGTGTTCATGGATATCGTGCAGGGGATCGGCCAGTATCAGGCCGTCCTTGACCGCCAGCAAAAGCAGGTGGAAGACCATGCCGCCCATGTGGTCGCCGAGGCCATCGCGAAGCTCCGCCAATTTGACGGCGAGGTGCATTCCGTCGCTGTTGCGGTCGAAGAGATGGACGCCTCCATCTCCGACATTGCCTCAAGCGTCGATAATACGTCCCATCAGGCGGAAGAGGCCGGTTCCCATGCCGACAGCGCGGTGCTGGCCGTGAACGGCTTGCAGGCCGCCTCTCAGGCTATCGGCACCTTTCTTGACCTCATCACCAATATTGCCGACCAAACGAAACTTCTGGCCCTGAACGCCGCCATTGAGGCGGCACGGGCGGGCGAATCCGGCCGGGGCTTCTCGGTCGTTGCCGAAGAGGTGCGCAAACTTGCGACGGGCACCGAAACCGGGGCGGAAGAGGTCACGGCAAAGCTGAAGGAAATCGGCGATGTGATCGAAAGGCTCCGGGAAATCATCGAAAACGTCCAGCGCTCGTTTACGGGCGTCCTTGATGCTTCCGGTCAGATCGCCACCGCCATGCATGAGCAGAAGAGTGTAACGGGTGAAATGGGTCTGCGCATGAACAGTATGCGTGAAGCCGTCAGCACCCAGATCGAGGAGCTGAACCGATTGGTCGAGGGGGTATGAAGCTGAAAGGCCGTCAGCGAGGCTTTTTGTCTACCCGTCATAAGTCCTCAAACGGAGGATTATGGCGGTGACGGATTTGCTAACTAAATAGCTTTTTATTATGCGCCTGCATGAAGAGCAGCGCGGAGAGGTAGGCCATGCGCGGGCATTTGGTGGTGCATCGTGTTTTGCGGCGGGATCGGGCGAGATGATGACGGACGTTGGCGTTGAGGCTTTCGAGCCGTTGCGTGTGCATCTTGCCGGTGAAATGTGCGCCTTTCGGCAGCACGGCCGCGTAGGCGGCGAGATCGTCGGTGAAGGTGATGCGCCCCTGGGCTTGGGGAAACGATTTGAGAAAGCTCTTCAGGTCGTGGGCGCTTCGTCCGCCCACATGAACGCCGAGGATGCATCTTGTGAGATAACACATCGATATCCACAGCCAGCATTCGTTTTTTTGGCATGAACGAAGTGCCACATCTCGTCGATCATCGCGATCTTCGGCGGCGGACCGGGCCTGCGCATCCGCTCGACCTCCTCGCCAAAAGCCCGGATCCACTTGAGAACGGCGACATTCGAAACACCCAGAACCCGCCCGATCGCGCGAAAGCCCATGCCCTCGAGATAGAGCTGCAACGCCCGACGTCTGATCCCGTCTCCCATCCCGTGCCTCGTACTGCGCGTATATTTGCAGCCGCACGACTTGCACAGCCAACGCTGAACCTCACCGATAAACCCCGCCTTCGTCCGGACCTCCGAACCGCATTTCGGACAATGCATCATATTCCCCCGCTCAGCCACTCTACGCGAGATGTAGCAAAAAATCAGCCGGAAGGCTATAACGTTAGCAAAGCCCAAGACGCGGCTATCAGCACCCTGCAATCCGGTATGGCGGATGTGAAGGATCACGCCAAGGCGGCCATGCCGGGCGCCTGCCACGATGTGAATGCCAAGTTGCGATGGAACGCGGAAACAGGAAGTTGGCAATGCTTGCCGGAGGGCGATCCGACTGTTCAAGGGTTTGCCAAAACAGCACTCCCCACATGTTCAAGTAGCCAGCTTCTCCGAAGCAACGGAAGCGGCTTCCAATGCGTCAATGCCGGCGAAAGCTATGTTATTACCGAAAGCGATCCGAAAGTAGGCGCGACTACCGGCGATAAATGGTGTCGGGGCACCGGCTCGCAGGTGGTGTGCGATCAGGCAGCCCCCGCCGGGGAAGATGCTCGCATTGGGGCTCTTGGTGTCGGTAAATGGTGTACGTCGAATGGCACAAAGATCAATTGTAGTTCTGATGCGCCGACGGGCGGTGGCGGCGGAGGAGGAGATGGTGGAAATGAATACAAGCTGGTTCATTCCGTCAATTCAGCTCCAAACTGTGGCACAGGATGGACGCTTGTAAGTCAGGTTGGCGACATGTCAGCTACCGATGCTTACTATTCGATCCATGGACTTTGCAAAAAAGACCCCGCGCCTTGCCTCTATGACGGCTCGTATCGCTTGGTTGGCTTCACATACAATTCCTCGTGCAGCCCATCAGGCGCACCTTGTACCTGTGGTGGTTATACCTCGGGCACGTATCAAACCTACACTTGTCAGGCGGACGGATCATTTTCTAGTGCGTCTAATGGCTGTACGGCATCGTGTACACCACCAACATCCTGTGACATGTAGGAATCTTGTAGCGGAGTGAAATAAACGGACGTTTTTGACGCCGATACAGTATCGAGAATGGCGGAATCTGTTTCCGCCATTTTGATTTTCTCAAAACCCATCGCGAAAGCTGGTACACTGACAGCATTTCAATCAATGGATTTTGAGAAGAGTGAATATTGGTTATGCCCGTGTATCAACAGCCGAACAAAATTTAACGCTCCAGACCGACGCCCTGAAGGCAGCCGGTTGCGAGCGCATCTTCGAGGAAACCGCTTCGGGCGGCAAGGCCGACAGGCCGGGGCTTGAGCAGGCGCTCGATTTCATGCGGCCGGGGGATACGCTGGTTGTCTGGAAGCTCGACCGTCTGGCACGCTCCATGCGCCAGCTTATCGACACGGTGGCGTTGCTTCAGTCCAAGGATATTGGTTTCCGCTCCCTGACCGAGTCCATCGACACGACGACCGCTGGCGGCATGTTGGTCTTCCATATCTTCGGTGCCTTGGCAGAGTTTGAACGTGCCATGATCCGCGAACGGACAAGGGCGGGGCTTGATGCCGCCAGTGCCCGTGGTCGCAAAGGCGGACGACCATCAAAGCTATCCAAAGCTGACCTCCGTATGGCTGCAACCCTTGTGGGCGACCCGGAGAACAGTGTCGCCCAGGTCGCCAAACAGTTCGGGGTCTCCACCGCTACCCTGTATCGACACCTGCCTTCTGCTCGGGCTGGCAATCGGAAAAATTGATATATACGGCAGATTGTACTTCACGGTTCCCGAATCTTCCCGTATTTTCTCAAATAGCGAAAACTAAGCGAGGATCGGTATGGATACCGACGTCATGACAATCCGGGAGGTGGCTGAGTATCTCAAGCTGACCGAGAAGACCGCTTACCGGCTTGCCGCTGAAGGCGAGATACCCGGCTTCAAGATTGGTGGTTCCTGGCGGTTTCGCAAAGGCGATATCGACGCCTGGATAGAGGCGCGAAAACAGCAGGGCGGAAAAGGCGGAGCGAACCATCGCAATGAAGATCATTGACAACACGACCCAGCTTCTTGGCGATGATGTGAAAGGGACTGTCGGGCGCGGTTCCCGCCTGAAGATTGCTGCGTCCTGTTTCTCGATTTACGCCTTCGAGGCGCTGAAGTCGGAACTGTCAAAGATCGACAGCCTGCAATTCATTTTCACTGCCCCGACCTTTGTGCCGACCGAAGCGACGGATCGCATGCGCAAAGAACGGCGAGAGTTTTTCATCCCGAAAAACCGCCGCGAAACCGGCCTCTACGGAACAGAATTTGAAATTCATCTCCGCAACAAGCTGACCCAGCGGGCGGTGGCGCGGGAATGCGCTGAGTGGATACGAAAGAAAGCGCGTTTCCGGTCCAATACGACCAAAGCGCCGATGCAGCAATTCATGCATGTGGGCGGCACGGGTGAGGGCGTCGCCTATATGCCGATCAGCGGCTTCACGGCGGTTGATCTTGGCTATCAGAAGGGGGATGCGGTTTCCAACTTCGTCACCCGCTTTGAAGACCCGAACCACACCCAGATGTATCTCCAGCTGTTCGACCAAATCTGGTCCGATCCGCACAAGGTTCAGGATGTCACGGAAGCGATCTGCGATCACATCGAATCCGTGTATCAGGAGAATTCGCCGGAGCGGGTGTATTTCATGATGCTCTACAACATCTTTCAGGACTTCCTGGAAGATGTGGACGAGGACGTTCTGCCGAACGACCTTACTGGCTATCGTGACAGCGTGGTTTGGAACAAACTGTTCAACTACCAGCGGGATGCCGCAACCGGCATTATCAACAAGCTGGAAACCTATAACGGCTGTATCCTTGCTGACAGTGTTGGTCTTGGAAAGACCTTCACCGCCCTGGCCGTTATCAAATATTACGAGCTGCGCAACCGGGCGGTTCTGGTGCTTTGTCCAAAAAAGCTCGCGGACAACTGGCGCAACTACAATACCAACCTGACGACGAATATCTTTGCCACGGATCGGCTGAACTACGACGTCCTCTGTCATACGGACCTTTCGCGCACGTCCGGTGATTCCTTCGGTATTCCGCTGAACCGTGTGAACTGGGGCAATTATGATCTTGTCGTGATCGACGAGTCCCACAATTTCCGGAACAACGACGTCTATAAGGATCGTGAAACTCGTTACCAGAAGCTGATGAACAAGGTTATTCGCGCGGGCGTGAAGACCAAGGTTCTGATGCTGTCGGCGACGCCGGTCAATAATCGTTTCACAGACCTGCGGAACCAGCTGGCGCTGGCCTATGAAGGCCAGTCCGAGGCGCTCAGCAAGAACCTGAAGTCGCAGGCAAGCGTCGAAGAAATTTTCCGCCGTGCCCAGAAAACCTTCAATGCCTGGTCCGAACTGCCGCCAGAGGAGCGGACCGCCGCTTCTATTCTGAAGGCCCTTGATTTCGACTTCTTCGAGCTTCTGGATGCCGTGACCATTGCGCGGTCACGCAAGCATATCGAAACCTTCTACGACACGAAGGATATCGGAAAATTCCCCGAACGGCGCAAGCCGCTGTCGTTTCATTGTCCGATCACCAAACGGACGGATGTGATGGGGCTAAACGATATTTTCTCCCAGCTATCGGTGCTGAAGCTCGCGGTCTATGCGCCGATCAGCTACATCCTGCCGAGCCGTCTTCGCAAATACGAAGAGATTTACGACACCCAGGTCGAAGGCGGGCGGGGCAAGCTGCGTCAGGCAGACCGGGAGCGGAGCCTTCAGGCCCTCATGACCACCAACCTGCTCAAGCGGTTGGAAAGTTCGGTCGAGGCATTCCGCATTACCTTGCGGGCGCTGGGCGGGAACATCACCCGAGCCCTTGACGCCATCAATGACTTTGAGCGTTCCGGCAGCGCCCAAAGCGTTAGCGACTATCTGGCCGATGCCGATTTTCTGGATGCCGAGGATGATGACCTCGCCGGTCTTGGCGATTTCACGGTCGGAAAGAAGGTGCAGATCAGCCTTGCGGACATGGATCTGCCGTCATGGAAACATGACCTTGAGGCCGACCTTGCCCTGATCGAGGCACTGGTGACCTCCATGGAGCTGGTGGAGCCGAAGGATGATGCCAAGCTCCAGAACCTGATGGAGCTTCTGCGGAAGAAAATTGATGAGCCGCTCAATCCGGGCAATCGGAAGGTGCTGGTCTTCACGGCTTTTGCGGATACGGCAAACTATCTCTATGCCAATCTGGCGCCCTTTGCCCAACAGCTGGGGCTGCATGCGGGCAAGGTCACAGGCTCCGATGCACCGAAGACCACGCTCAAAAAGGGCTATGATTTCCAGGGCGTGTTGACCCTGTTCTCGCCACGCTCCAAGGAAAAGGCGATTGTCCTGCCCAATGAACCGGGTGAGCTGGATATCCTGATCGGCACGGATTGTATCTCCGAAGGGCAGAACCTTCAGGACTGCGATTTTCTCGTCAATTACGACATTCATTGGAACCCGGTGCGCATCATCCAGCGCTTCGGCCGGATTGACCGTATCGGCTCGCCGAACAGTCAAATCCAGCTGGTGAACTACTGGCCGGACATCACGCTGGACGAATATATCAACCTGAAAGAACGGGTCGAAAACCGCATGGTCATTGCGGATGTGGCCGCCACGGGGGATGACAACGTCCTAACGGCCAAGTCCAGTGATATTGCCTATCGCAAAGACCAACTGAAGCGCCTTCAGGACGAGGTGATCGAGCTGGAAGATGTGAAGACCGGTATCTCTATCACCGATCTTGGCCTCAACGATTTCCGCATGGACTTGCTCAACTATGTCAAGGAACATGGCGAGCTGGACAATCTGCCGAACGGCATGCACGCCGTTGTGCCTGCCCAGCCGGAGCTGGGGCTTCAGCCCGGTGCGATCTTCGCGCTGAAGAACATCCATGACAGCGTCAACATCAACCAGCAAAACCGCCTGCACCCGTTCTACCTCGTCTATATCAGTGACGATGGTGAGGTCATTGCCGACCATACCGAGGTGAAGCGCCTGCTTGACCTGATCCGCACCAGCTGCAAGGGGCGCTCGGCACCCCTGCCGGAAGTCTGCCGCATCTTCAATGAGCGCACCCGCGACGGCCAGCAGATGGACCGCTATTCCGACCTCCTTTCCAGCGCCATTCGCTCCATGATCGAGGTGAAGGAAGAGAAGGATATCGACAGCCTTTTCAGCGGCGGTCGCACCACGGCGCTGGTGCATGCCATCGCCGGCCTGAACGATTTTGAACTGATTGCCTTCGTGGTGGTGGAAGGGGGTGAAGCGTGAGTGCTTTCTTCGACTACCCCAAAAGCGCTGCCTTTGGCCGTGTGGTGCCGAAAAACAAGATTTACGAGCATGCCGGTGCCAACACGGCCCTGAAGGACTTGTTTGTGCGCGAGGTTGACCAGATCAACTGGCGCTACAAGCTGGCACCCGAAACCATCAACCTGAATGCTACGGCATCGGTGCCGGAGATTCAGGTTTTCAGCATATCGCTCAAAACCGGCAAACTGGACGAGACTGTCCTGCGTGCGATCGACAAGGCCATTCCGTTTCCCTTGGTCTTCGAGCTGACCTGGCGCGGCAAGCGCAAGGCCGCCGCTGCCTTCAAACGGCAAAGCGAGGCCGACAGCGCCAAATGGGTGGTCAGTGAATATTTCGCCACCGATTGGGTGCCGGAGGAAACGGGGCGGATGCCGCTGCCCGTCGCCCTTGACCTCGGCGCACTCTATGACCGGTTGCTCACGGCAATCATGCCGGCGGAAATGGGCACACCGGGGCAGGGCGATGAAGACATTCAGGCACGGGTAGACCGGATGGAGGCAATCCGTGCCAAGACGCGAGAGGTTGAGCGGATCAAGACCCGGCTCACTCGCGAAAAGCAATACAACAAGCGCGTGGCGATCAATGCGGAGCTACGCAAGGCCAATCAGGAATTGGCCGAATTACAACAAAGCGGAGTCAGGCGGACCGATAGCCAACTGACCGGTACGAATATCTAGGGGACAGAAGAATGGAAAAACTCAAGATGCACAGCCCTGACCTGTCGCAGGAAAATATCGCGAAGATGCGTGACCTGTTCCCTGGCTGTGTAACTGAGGCGGTTGACGAGAAAGGCAATGTGCGCCTCGCTTTCGACTTCGATCAGCTTCGTCAGGAGCTAAGTGACCACATCGTTGAAGGGCCACAAGAACGCTATCGACTTGATTGGCCGGGGAAGCGTGAGTCGCTGGCACTAGCAAATGCCCCAATTGCTAAGACGCTCCGTCCGGTCTCCGAAGAAAGTAACAATTTTGATGGAACACGAAACCTCTTTGTAGAAGGCGACAATCTTGATGCGTTGAAGCTGCTTCAGATTGCATATCTAGGGTCAGTCAAGTTCATATACATTGATCCACCTTATAACACAGGAGGTGACTTCGTTTACGACGATGACTTCTCCGTTGATACGAGTGTTTTTTTCGAGAAATCAATGCAGTCCGATAGTAGCGGGAACAGGTTGGTTGCGAATCTTGAATCAAACGGACGCTTTCACTCTGACTGGCTGTCTATGATCTATCCTCGCCTTCGGCTGGCTAGGAATCTTCTTCGTGATGACGGGTTTATTGCGGTAAGCATCGACGACATAGAATGCCACTCGCTCAAGAATGTTATGGATGAGGTTTTCGGCGAGTCCAACTTCGTCGCAGCATTGGTTTGGGATCGAAACAGGAAGAACGACGCAAAGTATTTTTCTGTTGGTCACGAGTATATGCTTGTCTATGTGAAATCACTCCAAGAGCTCAAAGACCACGACATTAAACTTCGGGCGCCTAAAGAAGGTGTCGAAGAGGTTAGGGATTTGTTCAATAAATTAAAGAAAGAGCATGGGGATGACTGGAGTGCAATTTCTTCTGGTCTCAAGGAATTCTATAAATCGTTTGAAGAAGATGATCCTCGAATACCCTTGGCACGATTTACCAAGGTTGATGGAAAAGGCCCATATCGGGATGATGGAAACATCAATTGGCCCGGTGGTGGAGGGCCTACCTATGAAGTTCTTCATCCAGAGACAGGAAAGCCGTGCAAGCTGCCCAAAAGTGGCTGGCGTTATCCAACAAAAAAGCGCTTCGATGAAGAAGTTGAAAAAGGTCGCATTGTTTTTGGACCGGATGAAACCACTGTGCCCCGAGTTCGAACGAACCTATTTGAAAACAATGACCAAGTTCTCACATCAGTAAGATACAGTTACGCTCAAACAGCGACGCTGGAGTTTGAGGAGATATTTGACGGTTCAAGGGTTTTCGAGAATCCAAAGAACTACAAGGATATTTCCCTGTTGGTGAATTATCTATCTGGGCCTGATGATATTGTTATGGATTTCTTTGCCGGTTCCGGCTCGACCGCGCACGGGGTTATGCATGCGAATGCAATGCAGGGCGGAAATCGCCAATGCATAAGTGTTCAAATCGCAGAGGAGACTTCAGCTGATAGTTTGGCAAGAGAAGCCGGTTATTCGACCATTGCGGAGCTGTGTAAAGATCGTATCCGCCGTGCAGGTACGAAAGTCCTTGGTGGGGATTGTCACCCAGACTGGAACAAGGACGTTGGCTTCCGTGTCTTGAAAATCGACACCTCCAATATGGAAGATGTGTATTACCGCCCTGACGAACTCGATCAGAAGGGTTTGTTGGATACCGTTGACAATATCAAGAAGGACCGGACGCCGGAGGACCTGCTATTTCAGGTGTTGGTCGATTGGGGTGTTGATCTGACATTGTCGATCCGTCGCGAGACGGTACAGGGCAAGACCGTGTTCTTCGTCGATGAGAATGCCCTCGTCGCCTGTTTTGAGACGGGCGTTACTGAGGAACTGGTGAAGGAATTGGCCAAGGCGGAACCGCTTCGTGTCGTGTTCCGTGACAATGGCTTTGTCTCCGACGCCGTGAAAATCAACGTCGAGCAGATTTTCCGTCAGCTTTCGCCGACCACCGACGTCAAGTCGATTTGAGGGCGCGGGCATGAAGCTGAAATTCAAGGTCCAGCCTTATCAAACCAATGCGGTGGAGTCCGTTGTGGAATGCTTCGCCGGTCAGCCCAATCTGGGCGGTATCACCTATCGCATTGACCCCGGCAATGCGAAGCGGGATTCCATGGGCTATCGCGGTCAGGCCAGTGCCCTGGATGAGGGGTTCAAGAACGCTGATATTGCCCTGCCAGAGGTGCAGGTGCTGAACAATATCAAGGACGTGCAGCGCCGCCAGAACCTGCCCATGTCGGATGCGCTGGTAACGAGCGCTGGCTGCAAGTTCAATCTCGATATCGAGATGGAGACGGGCACCGGCAAGACCTATTGCTACATCAAGACCATGTTCGAGATGAACAAGCGCTATGGCTGGTCGAAGTTCATCGTCATGGTGCCGAGCATTGCTATCCGGGAGGGCGTCTATAAATCCCTCCAGATCACCGCCGACCATTTTACCGAGAGCTATGGCAAGAAGGCGCGGTTCTTCATCTACAATTCCAAACGCTTGCACGAGCTGGAGAGCTTTTCTTCGGACGCCGGCATCAATGTCATGGTGATCAATATCCAGGCGTTCAATGCCCGTGGCGCCGATAACCGCCGTATCTATGACGAGCTGGATGATTTCCAGTCCCGTAAGCCGATCGACGTGATCGCCAGCAACCGCCCCATCCTTATTCTGGATGAACCGCAGAAGATGGAAGGCAAGGCCACGATGGAAGCCTTGCCCAAATTCAAGCCGCTGATGATCCTGCGTTACTCTGCAACCCACAAAACGCAGCACAACAAGATCCACCGCCTTGATGCGCTCGACGCCTATAACCAGAAGCTGGTGAAGAAAATCGCCGTGCGGGGTATCCATACGCGCGGCCTCGCCGGGACGAATGCCTATCTCTATCTCGAAGGGATCGACATCTCGAAGAAGGCACCCGTGGCGCGGATCGAGCTGGAAGTGAAGCTGAAATCCGGCGAGATCAAGCGGCAGCTTCGGCGGCTGGAGTTCCGGGACGACCTGTTCACGGAGTCCGGCGAGCTGGACCAGTACCGCGACGGCTTCACCATTTCGCAGATCGACTACAATCACGATACGGTGGAATTCACCAACGGCGTAGTGCTGAAAGCAGGCGAGGCCACGGGGGATGTGTCCGAACGGGACATTCGCCGCATTCAGATACGCGAAACGATCAAGGCGCATTTGGATAAGGAAAAGCAGCTCTTCGCCCAGGGGATCAAGGTGCTGTCCCTATTCTTCATTGACGAGGTGGTCAAATATCGCGACTACGATCAGGCCGACGAGAAGGGCGAATATGCGCGGGTGTTCGAGGAAGAATATGCCCTCCTGAAGGAGGAGTACCTGTCCGAGCTGGCAATCGACAACGAAGCCTATCGCAAGCATCTTGACGGCATTGATGTGGGCAAGACCCACAACGGCTATTTCTCCATCGACAAGAAAACGAGCCGCCTGAAAGACCCGGCAGCGGCTGCACGGGGCGAGAATGCGGGGCTGTCGGATGATGTGGACGCCTATGACCTGATCCTGAAGGACAAGGAACGGCTTCTGTCGTTTGAAGAACCGACCCGGTTCATCTTCTCCCACTCGGCCCTGCGCGAAGGCTGGGACAATCCCAATGTCTTTGTCATGTGCATGCTGAAGCACGGCGACAACACCATTTCCCGCCGCCAGGAAGTCGGGCGCGGGCTTCGTCTCTCTGTTGATCGCCACGGCGACCGGATGGACAATCCTGCCGTTGTGCATGACGTCAATATTCTGACCGTTGTGGCGAGCGAGAGTTATCGTGACTTTGTCGGTGGCTTGCAGAAGGAAATCTCCGACACCCTTTCGGCACGGCCGCGTCAGGCGACGGAAGCCTATTTCACCGGCAAGACCATCGTCACGGACATCGGTTCTGTTGAAATTACCCCAGCCATGGCAAAGCAGATTTATCGCTATCTGGTCAAGAATGACTATACGGACGACGCTGACCAGATCGCCACCGCCTATCATGAGGCCAAGGAAGCGGGAACGCTGGCCGATTTGCCCGATGATCTGAAGCCGCATGCGGAACAGATTTACCAGCTGATCGACAGCGTCTTCAGCGATGCCCAACTGCCGAAGGTCGAAGACGGTCGCAAGCCCAAGACCAACCCCTTGAACGCCAATTTCGAGAAGAAGGAGTTTCAGGAGCTTTGGGCTAGGATCAACCAGAAGGCCGTCTATCGGGTCGATTTTGATTCAGACGAGCTTGTTCGCAAATGCATCAGCGCCCTTGATAGCCAACTTCGTGTCACGCCCTTGCAGTATACCGTGCAGGTCGGCGAGCAGCTGGATGACCTGACCGATGACCAGTTGAAGACCGGGGACGGCTTCAAGGTCACTGCCACGGCGACCGAACAGGGCGGGTCGGTTCATTCGCTGGTCAAATATGACCTTATCGGAAAGATCGCTGAAAATGCCCGCCTGACACGGGCGACGGCAGCGGCCATTCTGACGGGGATCGAGGCCAGTGTGTTTTGGCAATTCAAACAGAACCCGGAACATTTCATTGCCGAAGCCTCCCGCCTGATCGCCGAGCAGAAGGCGACAATGATTATCGAGCGTCTGGACTATGACGCCGTCACCGACCGCTACGGGGTGGACATCTTCACGGCGAACCAGACCAGTCAGGACTTCTCCCGTGCCATGCGGATGCAGAACCACGTCCATGACTATGTCGTGACCGATTCCGATGTGGAGAAGCGCTTTGTCGAGGAGCTGGATACAAGCAGCGAGGTCGTCGTCTACGCCAAGCTCCCTCGCGGTTTCCTAATCCCGACGCCAGTTGGGGACTACAACCCGGATTGGGCAATCTCGTTCAAGGAAGGCAGCGTCAAGCACATCTACTTCGTCGCCGAGACGAAGGGCTCCATGTCCACCATGAAGCTCCGCGAGATCGAGCGCACAAAGATCGAATGTGCCCGGAAGTTCTTCGCCGAAATCAGCGAAGGCGCCGTCGGCGAGCGCGTCAAATATGACGTTGTCACCGACTACGCCAAGCTGATGGATATCGTGGGAGGGGCGGCTGCATGAACAAGGGCAAAGCGCGCCTGAAAAAATTTCAGATTTATCGAGGCCGCTTTGTGCTGGCGACCTCCCATGAGGAGGTCGCTAAATGACTGATGTTTGTAAGTATCAATTGTTGTCGCCGGTTTCCGCAGGCGAGAGTGCCGATTTGTTGGCCGACAAGACGCCGGAAGATGGCCTTAGAAGAACCCAGGCTCTTCTGGCTGATTGGTTGCGAATGGAAAATGTGGTCGTGCTGACGGCAGCCGGATGTTCCTTTGGAGCTGGCGGCAGACTGATGGCTGGTCCGAAAAGCAACAATCTGGAGTGCCTTGTTCTTGATGCTGTTGAGAAATGCGTTTTGCCAAAGCGAGCGGAGGCAATCCTCAAGCATCGCAAATCCCAATGGTCTGCCGAAGAAGGCAACGGGCCTGTCGGGTTCGAGGATTGGCTTAGCTACCTGTTCAATGCGTCAGGTATAACAAAGCCAGAAAAGTCACCTGTTGAAGCGGTGGTGTGGAAAGGCGATTTGCCGGAGGGGGAAGCTGCTCCCCTGACAGTTCCGGCTGATGATCTGCTTGCCTTGAGTGGCTTGATCGAGAAGTCGATTTTTGCCGAATGCGCGCTTCAGATTGATCATGGAGAACTTTCAGGAGAGGCTGGCGACAAATCCTCGGGGCATGTTCCCTTCTTGGCGAAGCTCGTTGCCCGTGACACAAATCTAGGCCGTACGCATCTTTTTACACTGAATTACGACACTCTCTTTGAGCAGGCGCTGGAGGAGCTGGGCATTCAGTATTTTGATGGCTTTTCCGGTAAGGCCAGCTCTCGGTTTGACCCAGCGGTATATGGGCTGGACATCTATTATCCAGGAGACGTGGCTGAAGGGCGGGTGCGCCGTTTTGATAAGTTTCTCCAACTATATAAACTTCATGGCTCGCTCCATTGGTATGTGGATGGCGATGGCATTTATCGTGCCCGTCATCGCGACCTTTCTTTTGCGGCCAATTACAGGGAGCAAACTCTCGACGAGAAGGCGAAGCAACTCCAATCCGATGAATTTGCTTCGATACATTCCTTTGGGATATTGCCGACCTCGCAGAAATTCACTCAGACGCTGGATATGCCCTATGCGCATTTGTTCCGGCTATTTCATGCTCGCCTGAACCAGCCGCAAACTTTTCTGCTTGTGGTTGGTTACGGCTTTGGTGATGACCACGTCACGCGGATCATCGAGACGGCCTTGATGAACCCGTCCCTGGTCATGTTGGTGGTAGAACCGAACCCGCAGAGCGCAATCGTCGAAAGAATTCGGCGATATCAGAGCTTGGGACAAAGGGCATTCGTTCTGACCGAACGACTTGGCGACGGCGCCTCGTGTTCCTACTCGGTAGCGACGTTCGCCGATTTCGCACAAAACATCATGCCAGATGTGAAGTGGTTGGACGATTACAAGCGCCTTCGGTCTTTTGAAGAGCAAATTCGGAAAGTTGAAGACAAGAAGCCAGACGTGCCGGAAGGCGGTGCCTGATGGAGCAGCCGCGCGTCATAGGTCATGTGGTGGCTGTCAATGGTTTCAGGCTGAAGGTGGAGCTGTCACCTGATTCCAAATCGTCGTCGCGTGCCACGCCTGACGGTGTTCAGCGGGCTGTGGCGATCAATTCTTTCCTCACCTTTGACCTTGGCGCCGGCACTCATGCAATCGGGGTTTTGAGCGACTTGGAAGCTCGGGAAAGCTATGACCCGACCCGCGATGAGGAACTATCCCTAGAGCTGACGAAACCTCGCCGAGTAGCTTCGGTGCAGTTATTGGGAACCGTAAAAAAAAGCGGCAAATCGGCTTGGAAATTCGACCCCGGCATTACAGTTCTGCCAACTCTTGACACACCGGCAGAGGTGGCGAACCCGGATGTTCTTGCGGGTATCTTTGCCTATCCCCCAGAGCGTAATAAACCGAGAGAGTGGTCTGAAGGAGACTATGACTTCCCGCTGGAAGTCGGTCATCAAACTGGCGATGAAAACACGAAGGTGAAAGCATCGTTCAACGACCTCTTTGCTCGGCCTCTAGCAGTGGTTGGGAATACTGGGTCGGGAAAATCCTATACGGTTGCCAGCTTGGTGCGGGGTATCATCGAACATGAGAAATTCTCCGCAGTCGCAGATGCGGAGCCACATATTTTTATTCTCGATATCAACGGCGAATATGCGAACGCATTCCTAGACGCCACGCGGGCATCCTATACGCGCGATCCGAATAAAATCTATCTGAATGGCGAGGAATTTTGTCTGCCCGCTTGGCTCATGAACGGTGAGGAAGTCTGTGATTGGCTGCAAGCTTCCGAGGCAACCCAGGAGCCTGTTCTCAAGGATTGGTGGTCAATCGCCAAAGCCAATCAAGGCGGAACTGGAACCTACGATCCTTTGCAGGTTGCGATAGACAAAATTGATTCCGCACTATCTTGGCTTGATGACCCTCGGCAACCGGCTGGCGGCACCTTTGATGTCTACGTCAGTCATGCAAAACAGTATGCGCCTGATATCGACTGGGATGCATTCTCGAACGCACTGAATTGGACGCCAGATGCCGCGAACCAGTGGCGGAAAATTGCTGACGACAGGGATGTTAGAGATCGACTTGGTAAAATCAGATCGTCGCTTCTCGCCAAAATTTCAGAGC
Source organism: Geminicoccaceae bacterium (assembly GCA_020638465.1). NCBI lineage: Bacteria > Pseudomonadati > Pseudomonadota > Alphaproteobacteria > Geminicoccales > Geminicoccaceae > Geminicoccaceae bacterium. The sequence continues at coordinate 377,819 of JACKIM010000003.1, read as the reverse complement.
GTCAACATGAGGGGGTGAATTTCGCTAAGACCGCCGATGCTCCGCGTTTTATTCCCCTTCATGAGTTTCGTGACCCCAATTTGGTTGATAGATCTACAGACCAAGAGGGCAGCAAGCGGATAGATCAGTATCTCCTGACTTTGAAGCTAAGGCTTCGGACGCGGCTTGATGATAGACGTTGGTGATCATTCTTCAGTTATGAAGATCAGGCAATCCGCAGCTACGAGGATTGGATGGCGAAACTGGGGATCGGGCAAAAATCCGGTTCGAGGGTGTCGGTCATCGATCTTTCAATGTTGGCATCGGAAGTGTTGCCCTTCGCGTGTGCGGTTCTCGGCAGAATTCTGCTTGAAACACGGGAAATGCTGCGTCCCGATGTGCGTAGTCGGTATCCTTGGTTATTAGTACTGGAGGAAGCGCACAACTACGCAAGGCCAGCGGGGCGCGTCGAAGATCGAGGGCAAAGTCTTTCGAGGCGTGCTTTCGAGCGTGTTGCCAAAGAGGGGCGCAAGTTTGGATTGTCGCTTATTGTCGCTAGTCAGCGCCCTAGTGAAATCAGCCCTACAATCATTAGTCAGTGCGCCAACTTCTTCTCTCACCGGCTCCAAAATCCAGATGATATTGACCATTTCCGACGCATTATCCCGAAGCAGGCGCAACGGCTTCTCGATCAGGTAACGGTGCTTGCAGCAGGGGAATCCATTGTGTTTGGTAGTGCCGTGCACATTCCCGCTCGCGTACAAATTAAAATGCCGACGAAAGAGCCGTGGAGCGCTACGGCTGCGCCATTCGTGGACTGGAGTGGTGAAGCGAATTTCCCACTTGCGGATGTTGTTGAGAACTGGGGCCTGACCCAAGACGAAGCTCCTGTCATCACTACAACCTCGTCGGAGGCGGCGATCCCTGCGATAGCTGCGCCACCGGGCGACCTTGATGATGAAATCCCGTTCTGAGAAAGAAGCCCCGCCATTGCTGACGGGGCTTCGGTCGAGGATGGAGGCCGGTCAGGCCGCAGGCATCAACGGCTTCGGAGCCATGCGCTGACCCTCCAGCCACTTGTTGAATTCGGCGCGGTCGATATAGACACGTCCACCGATCTTCAGCAGAGCAGGTTTCAGTCCATTCGTTTCCGCATGGAAAATCCACCAGCGCAGCGTGGCTTCCGTGATGAACGGCGCTTCGGCCGCTACCTGCTTCACGGTTGCCAGGTCCCGATAATCCACCATGGTAAACCTCATGGTATAAGGGGCCTATAAAGAGCAGGAACCTTATCTATACCCGATTTTCCCTTGCCGAACAATGAAGTGTAGCCATTACAGCTCGGCGGGCAGCACCTTGTCGTTGACGCTTTGAACCAACTCCTTGACGTGGCTTTCCGACAGATGGGCATAGCGGCGGACCATCTGGAGCGTCCGGTGTCCCAGCACTTCGGCAATTTCCACGAGGCTTGCGCCGTTCATGGCGAGGTAGCTCGCCGCCGAATGGCGAATGTCATGGAAGCGGAAATCAATGAGACCGGCTGCGTCACGGGCATTCTCCCATGCCGTGCGAATGTCGATCGGTGCCATGGCATCCCGACGGGGGAAGACCCAGTGGGCAGGGGGCGCGTAGTCCAGGCCGTCATAGAATGTCCCGACCTTTTCCAGATGCGCTTTCAGCAGCACCTGAAGGCTCTTCACGATGGGCACCGCACGGGTTTCCCCGTTCTTGGTATCCCTCAAGACGGCAATGCCCCGCTTCAGATCAAGGTCGGAGAAAGTCAGGGAAAGGATTTCATTCTTCCGGGCACCGGTTGAAAGGGCAAGGATGACGACGGGATACAGATGCTCGTTTGTCGCTGGCCTTGCAGGCCGCAAGCAGGCTTGTGCGCTCATCGTCGCTCAGGAACCGCGTGCGCTCGTTCCTGATCTTGGTGATCTTGTTGACCCCGTCGATGGGATTGGTCGCTGTCCAGCCCCATTGCTTGGCGTGTTTCAGCAGAAGCGCCAGGGTGTCCCGATAGTGCTTCAGGGTCTTGCGGCTCTTCGGCTTGGCCGGTGCTTTCGGTTTGGTGTCCTCTTCGTCCGCCTTGCGGCGGCCATCGCCGGCTTCGCCCAGCTCTCGCAGCTTGGCGCTGATCAGCTCCGGCTTCAGATAGGAGAGGGAATACTCGCCCAGCTCACGCTCCCAGAAGCCGATATAGGTTGTCTCTGCCCGCTGCGTCGTTTCCGCCTTGTGGGGCAGCACGTCGTCACGATAGCGCTGGATGACATCATTCAGGGTCTTGCTCCGCGCTGTCGAGACCACGTTCTGGAACTCGCCCTTGCGGATCGACGCCTCGGTCTGTTGTGCCCACAGCTTGGCATCGGTCAGGCGTTTGAAGGTTTTCTTCTGGCGTGGAAAACCGTGAATGCGCACATCGGCTTGATAGACCGTGCCGGTCTTGCGCTCGCGCTTTTCGATGGTGGCCATGGGAACCTCATGGGGCCGGAGAAAACCTGCGACCTTCAGGTTACAGATGCCTGAAGGTCGGCTTGGGGGCACTTTAGGGGCAGTTGCTTTCGATAATTACCCCTAAATCTCAATATACCTCAACAGGGGGTGTTCATGCAAGTTGTTGATTATACTATGATAAAAAATTGGCTCTTGTTGAGGCTTATAGCTTTACATAGGGCTCATAACCTGAAGGTCGTAGGTTCAAATCCTACCCCCGCAACCATCTTTACTTGCGATCCACCCCGCTCTCCGGCGGGGTTTTTCGTTTTTGCGGAAAGCGTAAGGATTCCAGCAAGATCGCCCTGAACGTCGATCTCGATTCTGCCATCCACCGGCGTTAGCACGATCCGGTCGACCAGTGAGCGGATGATCTCCGCCGCCTCAACACGCTTGCCTTCCGATGGGTCCTGCAAGGCCTCGTAAAGCCCCTGCACGCTTTTGCGGTATTGCACCGCCATGGCTGGGTGCAGCAGCGTCGGCGGTTCGTCGGCATCGGCTAGGAAATGTTCCAGCTCCGCCTTGCGCGCCCGCAGCTTGTCGCCGCGCTGCTTCACGTCATCCACCGACAGGGCGTCGCTCAGATAGAGGTCCATGAGCTTCTGGACCTCGCGGTCGATCTTTTGCACTTCTGCTTCTTACGCCGCGATCCCCGCGCGGCTTTCCATCCGCAGCCGGTTGCTTTCCTGCGTATAGGCGTCACAGAATTCGGCGAAAAGGGCGGGATCGACAAGGCGCGTGCGCAAGGCGTTCAGCACCCGCGCCTCCAGCTCGTCGCGGCGGATATTCACCCGGTTGTCGCAGGTGCCCTTGTTGCGCGCCGTCGAGCAACCGATCAGCGTGGCCGAGATCGCCGAATAGCCACCCCCGCAGCAGGCGCATTTGGTCAGGCCGGAGAAGAGATAGCGCGGGCGGCGGCGGGTATTGATCTGACCCAGATCGGCTTTGCCGTTCTGCGCCCGCCGGATCGTGTTCGCGTTCTGCCGCGCCTTGACCGCCGCCCAGAGGTGGTCATCGAGAAGGCGCAGTTCGGGAACTTCCTGGATCACCCACTCCTCCTCGGAGTTCGGCCGCGCCTGGCGCTTGCCGGTATCGGGGTCCTTCACAAAGCGCTGCCGGTTCCAGACGATCTTGCCGATATACATCTCGTTGTTGAGGATTCCATTGCCGCGTTTCGGGTTGCCATTGATCGTGCTGAAGCCCCAATCGCCGCCCGAGGGCGCGGGAATGCCGCTCTTGTTCAGCCCCACCGCAATCATCTTGGCGGATTTGCCGGCGGCATATTCGCGGAAGATGCGCCGCACCACCTCGGCCTGCGCCTCGTTGATCGTGCGGTCGCCGCGGATCGGCTCGCCATTGCCGTCCAGCTTCTTGACCACGTCATAGCCATAGGCGTTGCCGCCCCCGGATTTGCCCGCCTCGACCCGGCCGCGCTGGCCGCGCCGGGTCTTGTCGGCCAGATCCTTCAGGAACAGCGCGTTCATCGTGCCCTTGAGGCCGACATGCAGATGCGAGACCTCGCCCTCGGAAAGGGTGAAAATCTTCACATCCGAATAGGACATGCGCTTGAAGAGGCCCGCAATATCCTCCTGATCGCGCGACAGCCGGTCCATCGCCTCGGCGAGGATCAGGTCGAACCGCCCGCGCGACGCATCCGCGATCAGCGCCTGAATGCCGGGGCGCAGCAGCGAGGCGCCCGAGATCGCATGATCGGAATATTCCTCGACAATCTGCCAGCCTTCCTTCTCGGCGCGCAGACGGCACATGCGGAACTGATCGGCGATCGATGCGTCGCGCTGGTTGTCAGAGGAATAGCGGGCGTAAAGCGCGACCTTCATCTTTGCGTCTCCTGTGGTGTCAGGAGCCGCCGGGCTCCCGCCTGTTCATCTGCGCGGCAAAATTCCGCCGCGCGGCCTGCCGTCCCAAAAGCCGGACCAGTTGCACAAGCCGTGGATCGGGCGCGCCCTCTGGCGCATGGGGGGGCGAGGGTCAGTTCCGGCTCGCCAAGCAGCAGGGATTCGAGCAGCGCGTTGCGCTCCTCTTCGGTCATCTTGGCGGCGTTTATCTGTGCTGGCAAGCTCATGTTCATCAGTATTCCGGGGCGCGGGTCCGCAAGCAACGGAAATCACAGGGAAAGAAACGGCGGCGACAGGGTGGATATAGCGTGCTTTGGCGTAGGCGGGCGCAGCCTGTCGCGCTGTGGCGGCGTAAAATGACCGATGGAATCCCGTCCTCCGCTGGATCATGTCCTGCCTCAATGCCCCCGAATATTGAATGGGATCAGCCTAGAGTATTGCATATTGCGCTACAATCCCCTATCTTCCCCGCGAAGGAGACTCGCCATGGCCCTCGCCGCCGACCGCAAGGACTACCCGATCTCGATGCGCCTGCCCGAGGCGGATGTCGCCATGATCGACCGCGCCGCCGGGCTGCGCGGACGTTCGCGCACCGACTTCGTGCGCGAGGCGGCGGTGCGCGCGGCCGAAGAGGTGGTGATGGAGCAGGGCCTGATCCGCATGAGCCCGGATGGCTTCGCCGCCTTCATGGAGGCCGTTTCCGCCCCCGCCGCGCCGGTGCCGGAGATGGTCGAACTGGCGCGCCGCCCCGCGCCCTGGGAGGCTGACGCCACCAAGGGTCCGTGATCCCGTGGCGCTCTCCGCCCCCGAGCCACTGACGGCGGCGCATGACCTATCCGCCTTTTCCTGCGGCAAGCCGGTGCTGGATCACTGGCTGAAAACGCGCGCGCTCTCCAATCAGCAGAAGGGCTTTACCGCCGTGATGGTGGTGCATGAGGCTGGCCGGGTCGTCGGCTATTACGGGCTGGCGCCAACGGCAGTGGTTCCTTCAGTGTTGCCACGGTCGGTCAGGACGGGCCAGCCGCCCGACCCGGTGCCCTGCCTGCTGCTCGGCCAGCTTGCGACTGATACGGAATGGGCCGGGCGCGGCATCGGCACGGGCCTTGTCAAACACGCGCTTGGAACGCAGCGTGCAGGCGGCGGCGCTGATCGGTGGCCGCGCGCTGGTGGTCAACGCGGTCGATGCCGAGGCCGCCGAGTTCTGGCGCCGCCGGGGCTTCCTGCCTTCACGCGACGACCCGCTGGTCCTGTTCCGCGCCATCGCCGCCATCGCCGCCTCGCTGGCCGAGGCCGCACGGCGCTGAGAGTTCGAGTTTGGCCGGGGTTTCCGTGACGGGTTGAGGGTTCGGGGGAGTGGCCTCCGGCGCCCGTCGCGGAGATCAGCCCGATGGCCAGACAGGACCGAAACGCGCGCAGCAACCTCTACGACGACATCACCGACAAGATCATCGCTGAGCTGGAGGCGGGCCGGTTGCCCTGGGTTCAGCCCTGGGGGACGGCGGCGGCGAAGGCGCCTCTGGCGATGCCGAGGAACGCCGCGACTGCCCGGCAATATTCCGGGATCAACGTGCTGATCCTCTGGGGTGCGGTGGTGCAGCATGGCTATCCGACGCAGGCGTGGCTGACCTTTCGCCAGGCGCTGGCGCTTGGCGGCAATGTCCGCAAGGGCGAGCGTGGCACCACGGTGGTCTATGCCGACCGTTTCACGCCCGAAGAGGCCCGACTGGCCCGAGCGTGCATATATGGACGTTTTGAAGGACGATGCTGGGAGGTTTCACAGGCTTGGTGTGTTGAGGTAGGCCGCGACATTTTCGGCTGTGAACTTGAAGCCGCGGCCGTCGGCGAGGCGTTCGGCGCTGATGGGATATTTCGGGCGGTTGGGGTTGATGGCGGTGATGCGGAACATCTCTCCGCCCGTTCTGAAGGTTCGGCCAAAATCCGAGGGCTCCAGCCCGAAGCTCGGCGCGAGGACTTCGAACAGGGCCTTGTCATGTGAGAACAAGGATCCGTCCGGCATGGGTATTCCGACGCGGAAGTGAATGTCGAAGCCGTGGCGCAGGTCGATATCGCTCAGATCGCCACCCTCGACGCTCAACCCGTGGCTCTCCGCGACCTTCCTGCAGGCAACCAGCAGATCACGGGCGAGTTGCTTGCAGAGCGGCGGGGTCAGGTTGCGTGGTGGGGCGGGTTTCACCCTGGGCGGCGGTATCTGTTTTCTCGGCTTTTTCACAGGCTGGCCTCTTGCCCTGCCGCTTTGCTGCATGAGGTCATCAATGCCTTTGCCTTGTAGACAGTCCCACGAGAGATACCGAGATCGCGTGCGATCGCTGTTGGCGACAGGCCCTTGGCGAGACGTTCCCTGATGACATCCATATCGATCTTTGGCGGGCGGCCACGATAGACACCGCGCCGCTTGGCGGCGGCAACGCCCTCGGCCTGACGCTCGCGGCGCAGATTGGTCTCGAACTCGGCAAAGACCCCCAGCATATCAAAAAACGCCTTGCCGGCGGCTGTGGAGGTATCGACCGGTTGTTCGGTGGTGGCGAGATGGGCACCCTTGTCCTTGAGCACCGCGACGATCGTCTGCAGGTCGCGCATGGAGCGCGCCAGCCGGTCGATGCGGGTGACCACCAGCGTCTCGCCCGGATGGATGAAGTCGAGGATAGTTTTCAGTTCCGGTCGGCCGTCCAGGGTGGCACCACTGCGGGTTTCGGTGCGGATCATGGTGCATCCGGCGGCCTCGAGTGCCGCGACCTGCGCATCGAGGCTCTGATCTGCCATCGATATGCGCGCATAACCGATTCGGGCGGGAGATTTGTTCATTTTGGTTGTGCCTGTGACATGCACTGTTCAATAACCTGAAACAAATCCAAAATGAACAGGAAAATCAGGCACCGGACTGTTCATCGCAGGCGCCATTATAGGTATACCCATAGTGACGTTGATCAATGCAACAATCCTCCTCCGGGTTATCGCGGCTTCAGGTCTTTCGTCACTTCCAGCAACCAGTCGACCGCTCCGGGCGTCTGCTTCCAGGCGAAGCCGTATTCCTCGACATAATAGGCGGCCTCGTCCTCGCCGCCCATGGTGTAGTAGCCGGTATCCCGATAGCTGAGCTTGCCCTTATGGGCGAGAAGCCCGGGCACATGACGGTTGCAGGCCCAGGCCTCCTCGGCGGCCTGGCGACCGGCATCGCCGCCGTCTCCGGCCTTGAAGGCGAACAGGGCCTGTGTGTAGCTCATGAAGGCGCTGGCTTCGTCGTCATGCTGGCGAAGGTGCGCCCTGACGGCGACGTCATCGTCGGTGCGCATCAGCCAGGCCAGCAGGACGTATCTGAGCCCCTGATTGTCGCCGGGATTGAGCGTCAGCATCTCGCGCAGATGTTTGATCGCGGCGTCGCGGTCGCCGGAGCGCCAGAGATTCTCGGCCAGAAGATGCCGGGCGCGCATGTAGGGGCGGGTTTCGAGGAATCCCCAGAAATGCCCCGCATATTCGGCGAACCCGTCTTCTCCGAGCGCCAATTCTCCGGCCTTGACGGCGCGTTCGATAAATTCCCGGCGGTCTCTGGCCGACAGTGACGGGCGTTCTGCCAGGATGAGCCAGGCGTCCGCGCAGAGCGGCGAGAGCTTCAACGCCTTGCGCGCGAGCGCATACCGGCTGCGTCCATCGGCGGTTTCCCAGGCGTCATAGACCAGGTCCTGCGCCTCGCCGAGCGCTTCATCGTCAGGACCGGCGCCGAGTTCCCGCCACATGCCCTCAAGCGTCATCAGATTGGGCAGGGCGGCCAGTTCGGCGCCGGCCGATAGCCGGGAGGACTTCTTGCGCGGCTTCTTCGATGTGGGCATGGGTCTGCTCACGCTGCCAATCGGTCGAAGTCGATCCGCCGGTCAAGATCGACGTCGAACCGGCCATAGGGGTTGATATGGGCGTAGATCAGCGGCGTCAGCCCGCGATAGTCTTCCGGGGAGAGCCGTGCCGCCCAGTCGGACGCACGCAGCACCGACTGGACCATCCGCGTGTTCACGTAGACCATGGACGCCTGTCCCAGATGCAGCGCCAGCGCGGAGACTTCCTGATCGGCGACGCGGTTCGAGGCGATCTCGCCGCCCTTGCCGAAGAACACGAAGCCGTTGGCGCTGTTCCAGTTCTCGACGACGTTCAGCCCTTCGTTGATCTCGCGGCGGAAATCCTCCGAGCGCAGATAGCGACACAGAAAGATGGTCTTGACGGCTCGCCCCAGCTCGGCCAGCGCCTTGTAGGTCGGGTGCATGACGTCGGCGCGGGCGAAGCGGCGCAGGATCGCCTCCGGGTCGGCGGTTCCGTGCTGCATGGCGGCGGCGTATTTGACCATCTCGTCATACTGGCGCGCGATCTCGTCCCAGTCGATCACGCCGGAGAGGATCGGCGCCAGGTTCGGCAGTTCAGCGCGCATGCCCGCCGCGGGCAGGACCAGCTTCTGCCGGGCGATCGCCTTCAGGCGCGGCGCCAGCTCGAAGCCGAGCAGGCGGCAGAAAGCGAAGCCGATGGCGCTCTGACCATGGCTGTCGATGTACTGGCGCTGAATTTCCATGTCAGTGCAATGCCGCAGCACGCCCTCGATCATCGCCGCCACCTCGGAGGAGGAGCAGCGCTTGAGCTGGGAATAGATGCAGGTCGCCTGCCGTTCGACATGCCAGTAGATCATGACACCGCGCCCGCCATAGCGGGCGTGCCATTCGGTCATCAGGTTGCGGTCCCAGGCGCCGAACTTCGTCGAATCCGCGCCGCAGGCCGTGCCCGCCGGACCCCAGACCGCAGGGTTGCGGATCGCCAGCGTGGCGTCGGCGATCCGCGCGGTCGCCGCCCTGAGCGCGCTGGGGTCGATATAGCGGCGGTGGATGTGGAGCAGCTCATCGTAGCTCGCATCCGGCGTCCCCGCCGCCACCCGCTTCAGCCCGGCGTTGGTTCCGGCGGCGTAGAGCGCCAGCAGCAGGCGCCGGTCGCGCACCGGGCGGGGCAGCGCCTCCCGGCTGGCCGAGCTTTCGAAGCTCGCCAGAAATCCGGTGTCGAGCGCGGCCTCCTTCAGGACATCGAGCAGGCCGGTCATCGGCCAGACCCGCTCAACTTCCGCCTTCAGCGCGTCCAGCCCCGTCGGCGGCGTGGCAGGCGCGAAGGGCGTGATGCGGATCCGGTTCTCGCCGGACCAGAGCAGGCGCACCCTGTCATTGGCGGGCAGACTTGCATCGAGGAGACGTAGCTCATCCTCCAGCTGTTTGCGCACATCCGCCACGAAGGAAGCCGCGTCCCGCGTCAGATTCAGACCGGCGTAATACGCCTCCCGCCGTTCCGCGAAATCGGCGGGCAGATCCTCATCGGGGTTGCGATAGCGGTCGGCCCCGGCGACCCAGATCTCCTTGGCCCGCACCCGCTCGCGCAGCTGGGTCAGCACGCACAGCTCGAAGGAAATCACATTAATCCGCCCGTCGGCGCCGATCACCAGATCCCGCCATTTGCCCGGAATCGATCCCTCGGGCGCGCGCGCCGCCGGGACGAAGCGGCGGCCCTCTTCGCCAAGCCGCACGATCAGGTCGATCGCCTCCAGGATCGGCCGCCAGCCCGCATTGTTGGACTGGAAGTCCAGCACCGACAGCAGCTTCGGCAGCATCCGCCGGTAATGGCTGGCGTAGGAGCCGCGCATCACCATCTGGATGCGCCGGTCCAGCGTGCCCTTCGCGTCATGCTCCGCGATCACCGCTTTCAGCTTCGCGACGCCCGCCACCGGATAGATCACATCGATCACGCGGCCTTTCGGATCGTCGACCGCGGCATTGGCGATGGCGTAGAGCAGGCGGTCCTTGCCATAGACGCGCTCGATGTCCTTGGCGATCGCCGTGATGACCTTGCGTCGCGACCGTGTCCGCAGGCGATGCACGATCTCGAGCAACAGATCGACCAGCCCATCGATCATCTGGCCGCGACGATCCATCAGATAGAGCGCACAAAGCCCCAGCCGCCGATGATCGGCGTGGCGGCGCATCTCCGAGGCGGTCTCGCGATCCACCCGGCGGCTCAAGCGTTTGATCCAGGCCGGATCGATCCCGGCGAGAACGTCGAACGGCAAATCCAGCCCCTCGACGAAGCTCAGGCGCTCGCAAGCGGCGAGAATATTCGCCAGCGACGCGGCCCCGACATCGCCCTTCAACGCCTGAAAGCCGGTCGCCTCCTTCGGCGCCGCCAGGCTCGCCTCCAGCCGACGGCGGGTCTCGCCCGAAAGACGCGCCGCGATCACGCCCAGGATCGTCTCGACGAAATCATGTTGCCCGCCCCGGACCAGCCGCTCCATGATCTTGTCAGAGGGAACGAAGAAGCCCTGCGCCAAGCCCCAGCGGTAGGCCGCATCCATCTGCTCCGCCACGCGGGACTGGCGGATCGACCGCAGGCTTCTGCAATCCACCGGCGCAAGGCTTGCCGATCCCGGTCGACGGCGCGACGGACCCCAAGCCGACGCAGGATCGACGCCCGCTGACGCCGCGCGTTCACATGCCCGTACCGAAAACCCCCAACCTCGGGCGCAGGCTCGCCCAGTTGCTGGGCCAGATACCGCAGAGCTTCGGCATCCCCGTCGCCCTCGCGCGAGGGAAAACGCCCGTGATCGCGGAAGAAGCAAAGCTGAAACGCTACCCAGACCCGGCTCGACCGGTTGAACTCGCCGACGAACACCGTGTCGTCGAAGTTCAGGCTCCAGATCTCGATGAATGACCGGACCAAGGCGTCCCCTCCGCTTTCCACCCATCACACTCGGGCGGCGCTCGAAAGGCGTCAATGCTGAAGTCCCATTCCCCTATCGTTCACCCAAAACGTCCATATATGCACGCTCGGGCCAGTCGGGCCCATTTCGTGCGCTCGCGCCGTCTCGCGTAACAGCTCCCGACAACGGTGCCCGACATCACCACCGAGAACCTGGTAGCGGTACTTCGTGATCCAGACCAGATGATACTTGCAGTCCCAGACCGTATGGCTGCCGCGCTTGTAAACTTCCATGCCGGCATTCTACGACGCGCCGCCTGATCACCCAAGCCGCCTAAAGGCGGGGGATTTACGGATCCCCTATCGGGGACTTTAAACGATCAAATCCGCCTAAACTAAAATAGGAGATCCCCCGGCTATGCCGGGGCGGCAGCCCGAGTTTGACGTTTCCGGCAGTCCATCGCCGGGTTTCTTTCGTTTGCCACCACGCATACGGAAGGAACGTCAGCGATGGACACGTATCAGAGCCTAAGTCACAGCGTTTGGGACTGCAAATATCATGTCGTCTTTATCCCGAAATGCCGACGCAAGACGCTGTATACAGGCCTGCGCCCACATCTCGGCGCGGTTTTTCGACAGCTAGCCAAACAAAAGGAGAGCAAGGTCATAGAAGGTCATCTGCTACCGGATCACGTCCACATGATGCTCGCCATTCCCCCCAAATATGCTGTCTCCAATGTCGTCGGCTTCATCAAAGGGAAGAGCGCCATTCACTTAGCCCGTGTTTATGGCGAACGCCGACGCAATTTCGTTGGCCAACATTTCTGGGCAAGAGGATATTTTGTCAGCACGGTCGGGCGAGACGAAACGGTCATCCGCGACTACATTCGCAATCAGGAGAAGGAAGATCGCCGGCTCGATCAACTCGCGCTGTTACCCTGAACATGCCGCCTTCAGGCGGCGAACAGATTGCGGCCGCGCAGCGCCGCAAACCGCCGCTTTGAGCGGCTCTCAACCAAAGCCCCCGGCTCTGCCGGGGGATATTTACTCCGTCAATCGATTCCAGCAAGAACCCGCCGTTGATCACATCGTCGCCTTCGGTCGGCGTCAATTGAGACATGACTATCGCTCTCTTCGTTCAAATCTGGCCGCGATGGCTCAACGGCTTACAATTGAACTGAGACTACCCCCCCACATTTCAGTCGGTCAAGCAGAGAGCGGCGTTGATGATGTGGATGTCCGCCCCTGAGGTATGACCTTCCCCGTTGGGCTGGACATTTCGCTAAGTTGGGATGCCCCAGACCAGCAGGCGTGAATTTTGAGATTGCCCATTGTGACTACAATTGATAAAAGTAGTTTATCGATAATGGAGATGAATTATGCAAACGCATTTCACGCTCAGAGAAGCCAAGGCGCGGCTATCCGAAATCCTTGATCTTGTAGCAGCAGGTGTGCCTGTGGAGATCACGCGCCGCGGCGCGAAGAGGGGGTGTTTCCGGATCGTTTCAACCGAAGGCACGTTTCAGACCCGTTCACCTGGCGCATTGAAAAACAAGATCACCATTGTCGACGGATTCGATGACGAAGATCCCGGGATTATCGCCGATTTCGAAGGCGCGCACTGACAATGCGGATTCTTGTGGATACCCAGGCACTTCTTTGGTGGCTCATCGATTCAGAAAAGCTCGGACCCCGATCGCGAAGAATGATCATGTCGGAAACACCGGTCATCAGCCCGGTCGTACTCTGGGAGATTGCGATCAAGTCCAGCCTTGGAAAGCTCGATGCGGATGTTGGCGAAGTTTGTTCGGTGATAGCGGAGCAAGGGTTTGATCGTCTGGGGCTGACCGACCAACATTTCCGCAGCCTGACGTCACTCGAACATCATCACCGTGATCCATTCGACCGAATGCTGATTGCCCAGGCGAGATGTGAAGACATGCACATCTTGACCGCTGACGGGAAGTTCAAATTGTATGATATCAGAACATTCGATGCGAATGCATAATGTGGATTATGGGAAATTAATTGCAATTCCTTCAGCGCGTACAGCTTTCGCCAAAGCTTTGTCCAGCGTGACGAGATCACCACCCTTGCGTAAGGCCAGCTCGAGATAAAGAGCGTCGTAGACCGTAAGGCCATGACGCCGTGCCAACGCGAGCGTCGTGGCATTGGACGGATCTGTATCGAGTATGACCCCCAGGTTGTCGACGGCTTCGATAGCCTGGTCGGCAAAACCCTTCGGCAACCGCCCGCGGCGTTCGCTCATGACAAGGATGTTGCGAAACTCGACCCAGAACAGCCATGGCGCCATGAAAATCTGATAATGTGACGACAGCGTCTGAAGATCGGGCCCGGCCTCATCGGGAAACAACCAACCCGCGACCGCCGATGCATCGACCACGAGCATCAGCGCCGGCCGGCGTCACGGGCGGATAGTATTTCATCGACCGACAGAGGCTGCTCCAACTGCTGGCTCAGTTGTTCGATACGGGAAATCGCGGATGCCCGGGTGTCGCGGACATCGGCGATGGGAACCAGATCGGCCACCGCCTTGCCCCGCCGGGTAATCCGCACAGTTTCTCCGGCTTCGACGGCCGCAAGCAATTCCGACAAGTGGGTCTTGGCTTCAAATGCTCCGATTTCGCGCATGGCATTCATCCTTCAAACCAGCTTTTAAACTAGTTCATAAAAAGCGGATTTGCAACTCCCTGAGCCCTTGCTGGCAGGTCCGCCGAAAACTGCGGCAGGCGGAAATGTTTCATGCACTGTCTGGAATCAAACCTTCTGATGGTCAGAAACAATACGGATTTGGACAGGAGATGCATAGCTCTCTGCGGGATTGTCAATTACGTATGGAGAAATCGCCCGCTGGAGCGACAGGCTTCGGCAATTACCGCTCCTATCCGCCGGACAGGCGGCTGAGTGACTCACTGGTTGCCCTGACTTCGTGATCGCCCACCTAGGGTCCCCGACACGAGTTGGCGATTTTTACGCGCTAAGGGGACAAAGCAGGAACGAGGGCCTATGTCGGGAAACACATGCCTTTCGACAAGATGGTGGAATTGCGCAGTTTTGCTCGATTTTAGCCCAATGACTTGTACGAAAAACCCTGGCGGAATGATTTGACTGTCGGAAACCTCAAAATGAGGTTTTTCGTATACTTTGTTCGCCCTTTGTCTCGTTAACGCGCATTTTTTGCCAACTCGTGTCGGGGACCCAACCGGTGCTCCTTGCCAGGACCGGATCGGATTGCTGAACGTCTTGCTGGCCGAGGGCCTCAATCTTGGCCTGAGCAAGATGGCCGAGGCTTGCAACACTCATGACTATTTTCAGCTCTCGCGGTTGTCACGCTGGCATATCGAAGGTGACGCCATCAACCGTGCGCTGGCCATGGTGATCGAGGCACAGTCCATGTTGCCGATGGCGCGCTTCTGGGGTGCCGGACTCACCGCATCCAGCGACGGGCAGTTCTTTTCCACGACGCGCCAGGGTGAGGCCATGAATCTCATCAATGCAAAATATGGCTACGAACCGGGATTGAAAGCCTACACCCATCTCTCCGACCAGTTCAGCCCGTTCGCCACTCAAAACATCCCGGCGACCGCCAATGAGGCACCATTCATTCTCGATGGCCTTCTCATGACCGAAACCGGCAAGCGTATCCGCGAGCAATATGCTGATACCGGCGGGCTCAGCGACATTGTCTTTGCCGTGACCGCACTGCTGGCCTACCGCTTCATTCCCAGTATCCGGGACCTGCCGTCCAGGCGTCTCTACGTCTTCGAGCCGGCCAATGTTCCAAAGGAGCTGAAAGGATTGATCGGCGGCAAGGTTCGCGAGGATGTCATCGCCAGCAACTGGCAGGATGTCCTGCGCAATGTCGCGACGATGCTATCCGGCACCATCCGGCCCAGCCACCTCTTGCGCAAGTTTGCATCCTATCCGCGCCAGCATGAGCTGGCGGTCGCCATCCGGGAAATCGGACGGGTCGAACGGACACTCTTCATCATCGAATGGCTGCTCGATACCGACATGCAACGCCGTGCCCGGATCGGATTGAACAAGGGAGAAGCTCATCACGCCCTGAAGAATGCGCTTCGCATCGGCCGCCAGGGTGAAATCCGTGACCGAACCACCGAGGGGCAGCACTACCGAATGGCGGGCCTCAATCTCCTCGTCGCCATCATCATCTACTGGAACACCGGGCAACTCGCACATGCCGTTGCCCAGCGAGAGCGCGAGCTCCTTCCATGTCCACCGGGGCTCCTCGCCCACACATCGCCCCTCGGTTGGGCAAACATACTGATCACCGGCGAGTACCGATGGCCAAGGCGATGATCGCAAGGCTTAGCGTACGATCCTGCTCCCTACCGGAATCGACCCGCTCAAGCGTTTGGTGAGGTGAGGTGAGCGACTTCTCACACACCCTCTAAGTCAAGGTTTATGACGACTGATATTATTCCTTGCTTCCCGAACTCGCGACGGAGGCCGAATAGAAGCGTTGCAACAGCGTCAGGATCACCATCGGTATGATGGATATGAAAAGCGCCGCCGCAAAGATCAGGCCGAAATCGACATCATACTGCCCCGAAAACTGCGCGATCGCCACGGCGGCCACCTTGTAATCGGGACCCGGCGCGATGAGAAGCGGCCAGAGATAGGCCTGCCACTGAAAAATAAACAGGATCAGGGCAGCGCTGATCATCGCCGGGCCGGAAAGCGGCAGGTAGATCCGCCAATAGATCCCGAACCAGTTCATGCCATCGACAAATCCTGCCTCGCGCAGTTCCTTGGGGATGCCAAGAAAGAACTGGCGCAGCAGAAAGACGGCGAGCCCGTTGCCTATCCCCGGAAGGATCAGACCCGTATAGCTGTTTTGCAGCTTTAGTTCGCGCATGATCCCGAAAAGCGGAACGGCGATGGCATCGAAGGGGATGAGGAAACTGATCACCATCACCATGAAGATGGTATTGCGGAACGGAAAATCGATGACGGCGAGCGCGAAGGCCGCCATCGAGCAGATCGCCAGCCCAACGACGACCGTCACCACAGAAACGAAGATCGAATTCAGGATCGCGCGCCGGAAGCTGCCCTCCCAGAGCGAGACGACATTGGCCGGGGTCCAGCCCTCGGGCCAGAAACTGCGCAGGCTGAGCGGTGAGATATAACGGAAAATTTCATCCGACGGACGCAACGCGCTGATGGTGACCCACCAGAGCGGCGCAAAGAAAAGCAATGCGACGACGACGATCATGACATATCGAAGGATTTTGCGGCGCCGTTCCATCACCGGTCCTCCGCCCGGCTCATGAGCCGGAACTGTATGACCACCACCAGCAGCACTGCCGCAACCAGCACGACAGTTGCCGCAGCCGCACTTTCCGGATCGCTGATGACGAAAGCCTTGGTATAGATTTCGTTCATGATCAGGTTCGTCGACCCTTCCGGTCCCCCTGCGGTGAGGATCTGCACCGGTGCAAAGACGAGGAAATTCGCGACGGTATTGGCCACGAGCACGAAGGTCAGCGGGCGGTGAAGCTGCGGCAGCGTCACGAAGCGGAATCGCTGCCAGCCATTCGCGCCGTCGATGGTGACGGCTTCGTATAGCGATTTCGGAATATCCTGCAGCCCGGCAAGAATGAATGTCATCCAGTAGCCGACGCCGATCCAGCTCACGATGAGGATGATAGACCCCAGCGCCTGATCGGCGGATGTAAGGAAGCGCTGCGGCTCCAGCCCCAGCACCACCAGCACCGAATTGATAAGTCCGTCGGGACGAAGCGCGACACCCCAGACGACCGCAGAAACGCTTTGCGGAATGGCCACCGGCAGCAGGACCAGCGTACGCCAGAACCCGATAAGCGGGACCAGCGTATTCATCAGAAGTGCCAGAGCCAGTGCAATACCGATCTGGAGCGGATTGACGATCAGCGAATAGACCAGGGTAACCTTGAGACTGTTCAGAAAATCGGGATCTGTGAAAACATAGTTGAAATTTTCAAGCGAATAGCTGTCATCACCCGGCGCAATGAGTGAATCGTGTAGCGCCAACCCTGCGGGCCAGATCCGCAAGAGAACCACACAGACAATTGCCGGTAACAGGAAGCCGAGGGCAATCATGAGGCGCTTCATTCGTGACATAGCAGCGTTCCAGGTCAGGAAATTCCGGGAGCCCGGCACCGGACTCCCGGATATCGCGTCTACTATTTGAGGCGACCGAGCGCACGCTGCAGCTGCTTCTCGGCACCGTTGAGGACCTCGGCCGAGTCCGAACCATTGCGGATATCGCTGAACGCGCGGTTCATGATGGTTTCAAAGGTCACATAGCCGCGCGAGCGGGGCCGGCCCACTGCGGTATTCGCAAGCTCGTAGGTGATGATGTCGATCGCTGGGCCAATCTTGTCGGTCATTGCCGACATGTGTTCGGCATAGACCTTGAAAGCATCGGCATTAACTGGCGGCAGCGGGTTCTTCGATACCGACAGAACCGCCCCCTCCGGATTCAGGGAGACATATTCAGCAAACTTGCGTGCTGCATCGATCTTCTGCGAATGCGGGTTGATCGAGATCGCCCAGGAGCCGGTCGGCGTCACCGGCTTGCCGCCAGCAAAATAGGGAACCGGTGCAACCGCATAGTGAAGATCCGGATTGCGGTCATAGCGGCCGATCGCCCAAGGACCGCCGATGACAAAGGCGACCTCGCCGTTGATGAACATCTCATCCGTCTGCTCGGGGGTCACGCCACGCGGCGCGATGCCTTTTTCATAAAGAGCACTGTACCATTTCGCGACATCGATCCAAGCTTCGGTATTGACTGCCGGCGTCAGGTTGTCGTCCCCTATCAGGCCCGATCCCGCCCCCTTCGATTCAAAGAGCATCTGGAGCTGATAGTAACGGTCGACCTGCTGGAAGGTCATGCCCCATTTGGCACCGCCGGCCTGCGCCTTGGCTGCCGCATCCAGCAGTTCCGCCCAGGTCACCCGCTCGGCAGGATTCCCGCTCGGCAGCGAAATACCGGCATTTTGTAGCAGATCCTTGTTGTAGAACATCAACTGCGTGGAATTCCACATCGGATAGGCATAAAGGCTGCCGTTCCAGCTCAGTTGCTCGATGTCGACCGCATTTGGCGCAGCCTTCTCGATCTCTGCACGGCGATCATCGAGATTGAGAAGGTATCCCTGCGAGGCGAAGGCGGGGATACGCGGCGTATCCGCATGAATCAGATCGATGCTGGTATCGCCTTGGCCGATTCGCGATTCGGTTGCCGCATTCAGGTCATTGAACGGGACCGATTGGTGGATGACCTTGATGTCCGGGTTTGCCTTTTCGAACCCTTCGATCATTGGTGCCACAACCTCATCACGCTGCGCACTGAGGAAATTGAGCGTGACTTGCTGCGCCGAGGCACCCCCGGCAGACAGTGCCAGACACGCCAAGGCCGCTTTCAGAGGCAAGCCGAGACTTTTCATGAATTCCTCCCCTCCTGATTGATCTGCACAAGTGTGCAGGGTAGTTGGTTGGCGACGGCTGTCAATCGCACAATCCAGCGCAGACCCTTTCATCGGTCGATCCGCGGATGATGACGCGCCCGGCGACCTCGAGATGCCGGGTGCTGGGCAATTGTCCTGCAAGACAGTCGCGGATATGCTGGACAGTAGTCTCGACCATCGTTTCCATACCTTGATCGACGGTCGTCAAATCGTAGGCGGGCCAGCTTGCCATGCCGGAATTGTCAAAGCCGCATACCTTCAGATCCTGCGGGATTCTCAATCCAAACTCGCCCCGCGCGACATCCATCACACCAAAGGCCATCAGGTCGTTGGCACAAAAAATAGCATCCGGCCTGACCTCGCGCCGCAACAGGCGCCGTGCCGCCTCGACCCCGCCCAGGTGATGATAATTCCCCACGTCATGCGCGATCAGCGGATGACCAAGCTGCGCGAGGCGGCGCATAAATCCTGCCTCCCGGTCGCGGCTGGACGAGGCGTCCGGCTTTCCCGCCAGGAAGGCGATTCGCCGGCATCCCAGGGAAACGAAGTGGTCCGCCACCTGCCCCGCGGCTTCATGGTTGTCGCTGGTGATCGACGTAATTTCTTCCTGCGCCATGTAGCGGTTGATCGCCACCACAGGCTTGTCGATCCGCGCGAAACGAGCCGCCATCGCCGAAGACAGGGTCGCATTGGTCATCACCAGCGCATCAACCTGATAGGAAAGAAGCTGGGTGATCTGGCGATCGGTGCTTGTCTCGTCGCCAAAGAGCAGCAGCGGCGCCAGTCCCTCCGCTTGAAACCTCATGCTCAGTGCCTGCAACAGCGCCGCGTAGAACGGATTGTCGAGATCCGTGGAAACGATGCCGATGATACCCGTCCGCCTGGTGATCAGGCTGCGGGCAAGTGCGTTCGGGTGGTATCCAAGCGCTTCCGCCGCCTCCAGGACCTTGCGCCGGGTTTCATCGGAAACATAGGCCCCGGGGGTATAGCTTCGCGACACCGCGGACCGGCTGACCCCGGCCAGTCGCGCCACGTCAATTGACCTCACCTGTGTCTTCTGCTTGCCCATAGAAGCCATAACCGGTCTTGACCATCCACATTGAAGTCATATTCTGCACACGAGTTCCGATACAGTTTGCTGAAGTCAGCGCAAGGTGGCAATCGGAAATAGGAAGGGCGCCGTAGCGGAGGGGAGCCGTGGATGGGCACCGTTGATCTTGTCGATCTCCGCAAGTCGCATGGACTGATCGAGATAATGCACGGCATCGACATCACCATCACCCTCGATGAATTTCATGGCTGCCCGTATCAAGGACCGGGAGGCGGTCCTGGAAAAGGGTGCAACCACATTGGCCTTGCCGAAGAACACGTAGGTGACAGACAGGGGACGGATCGAGATCGGCTTGCGTCGGGAACATCTGAAGCGTTCGGAGCAGGCAAGGCTGTAGGCACCGTCGTTCAGGTGGAGCCAGCGAGGTCGCAAGCCCATATCCTTGTCGATCCGCGTGACGAGCCATTGTCGTAGTTCTGGGCGGAATGCAGCTTCTTTGTCCCGGCCAGGCGATTGGACTGGATAGAACCACTGACAATATTCATGTCTTCGACGGAGAATTCGGAAACACCATGCGGCGGCCTTGAGTTCAGAATTGGAGATCAGAGAAATGGCAAGACCTGACGAAATGCAGCGATTGAAATTACTTGAGCCGCCAAAGAACAAGCTGAGGGCTGCGCTCGATACAGATACCTTTAACGAGATCGACGACCAGTTCGCGATAGTCCAGCTTCTGCTTTCCTCCGACAGGATCCAGACGGAAGCGATCTATGCAGCGCCGTTTCACAATCACCGCTCGGAAAGCGCCGGGCACGGGATGGAACTGAGCCACGACGAAATCCTGCGGTTGCTCGAACGGATGGGTCGCTCGCCGGAAGGCTTTGCCCTGCGCGGAGTGCGCGACTATGTCGGCCCGGAAAAAGTGGCGCGTGAGGGCGAGGCAGTTGACGACCTGATCCGCCGCGCGCGCATCTCCAGCCCGCAGGATCCACTCTATGTCATCGCCATCGCCGCAATCAGTAATGTCGCCTCGGCAATCCTGAAAGCGCCCGATATCCTGGACCGGATCGTGGTGGTCTGGCTTGGCGGGCACGCGCTGGATTGGCCCGACACCCGCGAATTCAACCTCAGGCAGGATGTTGGTGGTGCGCAGGTCCTGTTCGACAGCGGCGCAGCGGTAGTCATGCTGCCGTGTATGGGCGTGGTGTCGCATTTGCACAGCACCGTCCCGGAAATCGAACGCTATGTTGAACCTCATGGCGAGATCGGCCGTTTCCTGGCGCAGCGCTACAAGGAATATTCCGACGACCGGATGGGCTGGAGCAAGGAAATCTGGGACATGGCCCCCGTCGCCTGGCTCCTGAACCCGGACTGGTGCCCCAGCGCGCTGATCCCGACCCCGATCCTGACCGAGATCCCCACCTGGAGCAACGGGCGCGGGCGTCATCTGATGCGCTATGTCTATCGTATCGACCGTGACGCGATCCTGAAGGATTTCTTCGTCAAGCTGCAAAAGGCGTTTCCGGCCGGCAAGGCTTGAGCGGCCTCAGGCGCCCGTTTTTGTTGGGCGGACCATTCTGGCCCGCCTCCTTCACCCGCTCCACCAGGCCGTCCAGAACCTCGCGGGCACGCTCGAACTGTTCGCGGGCCATCTCGCGGGCCTGGTTCAGTCTTCATGCACCGATGCGCTGTGGATCGGCAGCCGGAATGCCCCCCACTATTGGCGCAGAAATCGGACCCCGACCAATCGACAACAAAGCCTTGATATTAATTACGGAAATGACTTTGATGCGGGGTCGCGATTGGACGCCGAAAGGGGTTAAAGTTCGATGCCGGGTCACATTCCAGCTCCTCGGCTGCCGACTCGCCGTGCCATACGCGACAGAAATCCCACCGCTCGCCCAGCTCGTCACCGCCACCAAAGCCTAACCGCCCAGGCTTTTGCACCGGTTGCAAAAATTGAAGATAACACTTGCCAAACACGGGGGCATCCACACACGTCATCGCATACAAGATGCCGTCGGTGGGGCATCCACCGCATCAGTTCACAATTACGACTCATGCAGAGGTGTTGATTATTCAGACAAAATTAGCAAGACGTTTTCTGACCGTCGATCCCGAAGAAAATGCCCGTGTCATGCACGCTCTGTCGTCTCCAGTGCGCGTGCGTATCCTGCGATTGTTGCGTGGTCGAGGTGAGCTAAATGTTAACGAGATCTGCGCGGCACTGGAGCTGCCGCAATCGACAGTTGCGACAAATGTGAACATTCTCGATCACGCCGGCCTTATCGACAAGCGAACAATCAAAGCGCGTAAAGGACAGCAGAAATTATGCGCTAGCCGCTTTGATGAGATCATCATTTGTCTTGATGAGAAGGGCGAACGGAAAAACAATGAGATCATCGTCGAGATGCCACTCGGGCTTTACACGGCTTATCAGGTCAGCGCGCCGTGCGGGCTTTGTTCTCAACAGGGTATCATTGGCGTCCTCGATGTCCCCGACCTGTTCCTCGATCCTCGTCGTATGCAAACGAGCCTGATCTGGTTTGGTCGCGGTTTTCTTGAGTACAAATTCCCCAACAATGCTCGCATCGTCGGCCGACCCGTCACCACTCTAGAATTCAGCATGGAGCTCAGTTCCGAGGTTCCCGGAACCAATCCGAACTGGCCATCGGACGTGTCGGTCTGGATCAATGACATCCAGATCGGCACCTGGACTTCTCCCGGCGACTTCGGAGACAAGAGGGGACGGTTGACACCGGGCTGGTGGAAACTGGAGGGATCACAGTACGGACGGCTGACCCGATGGACGATCGACGATTCGGGAAGCTACCTCGACGGGGAACCCTTGTCCGCGATCACGTTGAGCCACCTGGAACTGCATGCCCACCACTCCATCCGGTTCAAGATCGGAATCCGGGACGGAGCCGAGCATCCGGGCGGAATCAACATCTTCGGTCGCGGCTTCGGCGATCACGATCAGGATCTGGTGATGCGTCTCCTGCTGGCCGATTAAACTATATCGCATCTTTTGATATATATCACTTAATAATTGACCCGTGGGATCCGTTCAAACTAGTCTATCAACAGTCCAAAATGTCGCAGATCACTGCGGCCAAGCCTAGGGAGGTACCATGACCGGCAAGCGATGGCTTGCGGTTGCTTTTGCGGCCGCGATGTTCAGTACGAGTGCTCTGGCGCAAGGCATCATCTCCAACCTGCCGCGCGAGCAGACGCTAATTGTCGAGAACCCTGAGGGCACCATCAAAAACCCCGGCTGGTTCAACTATTGGTCAGTCAATGCCGGAGGGCGTTCCACCGGACTTCAACAGCTCGCCATGGACACGCTCTGGTACATCGATCCCGACCATGGCATCGATGGCGCTTGGGACAATTCTCTGGCCTCCGAACCACCCATATACAATGACGACTTCACCGAGATGACGGTGAAACTGCGTGACGGCATTACCTGGAGTGACGGCACGCCGTTCACTGCGGACGATGTTGTTTTCACGGTCCAGACCCACTTGAACACCGACGGGCTTTACTGGAGCGCGCCGGTACAGGTGAACGTCGAGAGCGTCGAGGCAGTTGATCCGACCATCGTTCATTTCAAGCTCAAGAAATCCAATTCACGCTTCCATGTACTTTTCACGGTGCGCTGGAATGCCATGTGGATCATGCCAAAGCATATATTCGAGACAGTCGATGATGTTCTGAAGTTCGACTTCAATCCGCCGCTATCGCTGGGCGCATACACGCTTGAGAACTATGACGAGAACGGCAAGTGGTTCATCTGGAAGAAGCGCGACGACTGGCAGAACACGACCCTTGCGCGCTTTGGCGAACCCGGCCCCACCTATGTCGCGTACACCGATCCTGGCCCGCCAGACAAACGCGTCATCGCCCAGCTCAATCACGAGCTAGACGTCATCCACGACGTGGCGCCCGAAGGCATGTTCACCCTGGCCCGGGAATCCGATACCTCCCAGGGCTGGTTCGACGGCTTCCCCTATGCCCATCCCGATCCCACCCTGCCGGCTATCATCTTCAACGCGCAGAACCCCAAGTTCAAGGATCGCGATGTCCGATGGGCGCTGACGTTGCTGATCGACATGAAGGCGGTTTCGATGGCCTCCTACCGAGGTGCAGCCACGATCTCCGCGATCGCCGTTCCGCCGACGGGCACGCATCCCGAAGACTATCACAAGCCCATGGAGGCATGGCTCAGCGAGTTTGAGATCGACACCGGCAAACGCGTCATCAAGCCCTATGACCCCACGGTCAGTCAGCAGATTGCCGACATGCTTCGGCCATCGATGGGCGATCAGGTGCCGAGCGATCCCGAGACCATCCGCAGCTCCTTTGGCCTCGGCTGGTGGAAGCCCGATCCGGAGGCGGCAGCCGAACTGCTTGAGCGGGCAGGCTACAGCAAGCAGGGCGATCAGTGGATGACGCCGGAAGGCGAGCCGTTCAAGATCAAACTCGTGGTCGAGGGAGAGAGCAGGCCGGTCATGACCCGCGCGGGAACCATGATCACCCAGCAATGGAAGCAGTTCGGCATCGACGCCTCCACCGAGCTTGCCGAGGGCACCTTGACGACCCGGCGCAATACCGGCGATTTCGAGGCAATCATCTCCTGGAGCGTGGAGACTTTCGGCGGCATTCCCGATCTCGCATTCTTCCTCGACAGCTGGCATTCTGATTTCATTGCCAAGCAAGGCACGCCGCAACCTCCACGCAACTGGCAGCGCTGGCAGAATCCCGAGCTTGACCGGATCATCGAGGACATGCGCAAGGTCGCGTTCGACGATCCGCGTTCGCTGGAACTGGGCCGGGAATATGTCAAGCTGATGGTCAAGGAGATGCCGATCATTCCGCTCATGTCTTATAACGTGTTCACCGTTACGGACACCGAGTACTGGACAGGCTATCCGACAGCGGACAACCCGTATACCAACCCGGTGCCAAACTGGGCCAACTCTCGCTACATGATGGTGAAACTGCGCCCGCAGGCGCAGTAACAGCCCGAGAACCGGCCGGCGCGCGTTCCAAGCGCCGGCCACCTTTCCCGCATCCAGTCCGACCGGGCCATTGCATATGTCATCCTATGGCGGCTATCTTATCAGGCGGCTGGGCCAGTTTGTACTCGTCGTCTTCATCGGCATCAGCATCACCTTCTTTGTGACCCATGCAACGCCGATCGATCCGGTCGAGACCACGGTTTCGGCGGCGGCGGCCTATGGCAGCACCAGCCCCGAGGCGATCGCAATGCTGCGTGCGTCGCTTCAGGAGCTTTACGGAACCCAGGGCCACATTTTTGAACAGTACCTGAACTATTGGGGGCGTATCCTCAGGGGCGATTTCGGCCCGTCATTGTCGGCCTTTCCGACACCGGTATCCGAACTCATCGGTCGCGCGATGCCCTGGACTATCGGCCTGTTGCTGGTCGCGACTCTGATCTCGTGGGTGCTTGGCAACATCCTTGGCGGACTGGCCGGTTACTATCGTGATAACCGCAGCCTGAAGGTGGTGGGGGTTATCGCCATGGGACTGCACCCGATCCCCTATTACATCGTGGCCTTCGTCTTGCTGGTGCTGTTCGCCTACCTAATCCCGATCTTTCCGCTGGGCGGCGGCTCCCAGATGAATCTGGCCACGGGCTTCAATCTGCCGTTCATCTGGAGTGTGATCCAGCATTCCTTTCTGCCCGCCCTGTCGCTCATTCTGGTCGGCATCGGCAGCTGGTTCATGGGCATGCGTGCGCTCGTCTCCAATATCGTCACCGATGACTACGTCACCTATGCCGAACTCGGTGGTGTCGACAGGAACCGCATCCTCTTTGCCTATGTCATGCGCAATGCGCTCGGCCCCCAGTTCACCGGACTGGCCATGTCTCTTGGCGCCATCTTCAACGGTGCGATCATCACCGAGGAGGTCTTCGGCTATCCCGGCGTCGGCAAGCTTCTGGTCGATGCCGTGCATGCCGGCGATTACAGTCTCGTCCTCGGAGTGACCACCGTCTCGATCCTCGCAGTCTCGGCAGCGGTTCTTGCGATCGATCTGATCTACCCGCTCATCGATCCTCGCGTGAAGGTGAGCTAGGCCATGCTGCGCATCATTCGCGACCTGTTGCTCACCAACCGAGAATTTCTCATCGGATTCGTTTTGATCGGCATCGTCATCGCCATGTCGATCTCCTCGCTGTTCTCGCCCTATCCCCCCGATCTGATCTATGTCGTTCCGCCCGACCTGCCACCCTCGGCGACCTACTGGATGGGGACGACCTCGCGCGGTCAGGATACGTTCTGGCAGCTCACCTTTGCCATCCGGAACACACTTCTTTTCGGTCTTTCGGTCGCGTTGCTGAGCCGTATCCTGTCGCTGATCATCGGATTGGCCTCGGGCTATCTGGGCGGCTGGACCGATCGCGTGCTGATGTCGATCAACGACACCTTCATCGTGATACCGCTCTTTCCGATCCTGGTCCTGTTCTATTTTGTCATGCGAGATTCGATGACCTGGGGTACGCTGGCGTTGGTCATGGCCTGCCTGGGCTGGGCTTACGACGCACGACTGATCCGTTCGGTCGCGATGAGTTTACGGACGCGAGAATTCACCGAGCAGAGCGTGTTTTCGGGCATGAGCACGACCCGGATCATCACCCAGGAGCATCTGCCCTATGTCCTACCGATCGTCTTCTCGACCACACTGAACAACATGAACTGGTCGATCGGACTCGAGGTCACCCTCTCCGTTCTGGGCTTCACCAACATCAACACGCCGTCGATCGGCGTCATGATCTACTGGGCCAACCAGCACACGGCGATGGTCGCCGGCATCTGGTGGTGGCTGGCCTTTCCGGTAATCCTTGTGGTGATGACCTT
Organism: Geminicoccaceae bacterium; assembly: GCA_020638465.1. NCBI lineage: Bacteria > Pseudomonadati > Pseudomonadota > Alphaproteobacteria > Geminicoccales > Geminicoccaceae > Geminicoccaceae bacterium. The sequence continues at coordinate 351,334 of JACKIM010000003.1, read as the reverse complement.
CATCGGCCTGTTCCTTTTGGCTGTCTCGATCAATGAATTCATCGATCCCAGGAGCCGGCTCTCCAGACTCAAGGGGGGCGGCTCATGAGCGATCCCGTGCTCAGCGTCGAAAATCTCAAGGCCTATTACGAAGTCGGTCAGTTCGGCGTCAGCCGTGAGGTACGCGCCGTCGACGACGTCTCATTCGTCATCCGACAGAACGAGATCTACGGGCTCGCGGGCGAGAGCAGCTCAGGCAAGACCACGCTCATCAAGACCATTGCCGCAGCCATCAGACCGCCCCTCTTCGTCAAGGCGGGCGCAATCCGCTTCCGCTTCGCCGGTGCCTCGGTCAACCTCTATGGTGGCGGCACCGACGATCTGGAAGCGTTGCGCTGGAAGCACCTCTCCTACATCATGCAGGGCTCGATGAACGTGCTCAATCCGGTCCGCCGGATCCGCCATAGCTTCGTCGATTTCGCGCAGCGTCATATCGGCCAGCCCATGCCGGCATTTCTGGAAACGGTGCGCAACCATCTGGCGCGGCTGCATCTCCAGCCTGGCGTGCTCGATAGCTTCCCGCACGAGCTTTCGGGCGGCATGCGCCAGCGGGTGACGATCGCGCTCGCCACGGTCTGCCGTCCGGAATTCATCATCGCCGACGAACCCACCACAGCGCTCGATGTGGTCGTGCAGCAAAGCGTCCTCGGCATGATCCGACAGGTCCAGCGCGAGATCGGGTCGTCCATCCTGTTCGTGACCCACGACATGTCGGTCCATGCCAATCTGTGCGACCGGCTCGGCATCATGTATGCCGGGCGGCTGGTTGAGGAAGGAGCTGTGGTCAGTATCTTCAAAAGCCCGCGCCATCCCTATACCCGGCACCTGACCTCAAGCCTGCCGCGCATCGGCGATACCCATGAACGCAAAGGCCTTGATGGATCCCCGCCCAGCCTCGCCGACCCGCCCCCCGGATGTCGATTCCATCCACGCTGCCCCCTTGCGATGGATATCTGCCGGCGAGAGGTTCCGCCGATGGCGGCAGTAAGCGGGGTCGACCAGCGTGTCGCCTGCTTCGCTGCCGACAAGGCAGCCCCGACATGACCGCGCCGCTGCTTTCCGTCGAGCATGTCGGCAAGACCTTTGCCGGTACCGGGCTGTTCTCGCGGCGCCTGGTCCGTGCGGTCGACAATGTGGATTTCTCACTTCCTTCCGGCGAGGCGCAAATCTTCACCGTCATCGGCGAATCCGGCAGCGGCAAATCCACCCTGGCGCGCATGATCCTCGGTATGATTGAGCCGACCGACGGCCGCATCGTCTTCGAGGGCCGGGATCTCGCCGCCGTCAGGAGCCGTGCCGACCGGCTGGCCTTCATGAAGCGGGTGCAGCCGATCTTTCAAAATCCGTTCGAAGCATTCAATCCGCTCAAGAAAGTCGATCGCTACCTCTTCAACTCCGCCCGGCGCTTTCTCGGCGCCCGCGGCCGGCCAGCCATCGAGCGCGCGGCCGACATGGCCCTGAATAAGGTCGGACTGACACTCGCCGAGGTCAAGGGACGCTTCCCGCACGAACTGTCGGGCGGGCAGCTCCAGCGCATCGCGGTTGCCCGGGCCCTCGTTTCCGAGCCTCATCTGATTGTCGCCGACGAGCCCGTTTCGATGGTCGATGCCTCGTTGCGGATGTCCATCGTCAACCTCTTCAGAAGCCTCCGCGACGAACTCGGCGTTTCGATCATCTACATCACCCACGATCTCGCCACCGCCTACTACATCAGCGACCGACTGATCATCATGCAGGCGGGCAAAGTCGTGGAAAGCGGCAACGCCCGCACCGTTCTGGATGCCCCGACCCACCCTTATGCCATCCGCCTCAAGGACGCCGTACTGGCGCCCGAGCCGGGCGCATCGCATTTTTGAACCGGAGACCAGCATCATGCCCCAGGCCACCTTGATGTTCGACAAGGACTTTACCATCGGCACAACCCATCCGCGTCTGTTCGGTGCGTTCATCGAACATCTCGGGCGTTGCATCTATGGCGGCATCTGGGAGCCGGGCCATCCGACTGCCGATGCGAGAGGCTTCCGCGGCGATGTCATGGAACTGGTCAGGGAACTGGCGCCCACGGTGATGCGTTATCCGGGCGGCAATTTCGTCTCTGGCTACAACTGGGAAGACGGTGTAGGTCCCGTCGAAAACCGTCCGAGCCGGCTCGATCTCGCATGGATGTCGACCGAGAGTAACCGGTTCGGCACCAATGAATTCATCGACTGGTGCAAGGTCACCGGCATCGAGCCCATGCTGGCGGTCAACCTGGGCACCCGTGGCGGCGATGCCGCGCGCAACATGGTCGAATACTGCAACCACCCCGCTGGCACCTACTACTCCGATCTGCGCCGCAGGCACGGCTGGGAGCAACCGCACGGCGTCAAGTTCTGGTGCCTGGGCAACGAAATGGATGGCCCCTGGCAGATGGAGGCCAAGACCGCCGATGAATATGGCCGGATCGCCGTCGAGGCCGCCAAGATGATGCGCTGGATCGATCCCACGCTTGAGCTCGCCGCCTGCGGTTCCTCCTCGCGCCGCATGGCGACCTATGGCGCCTGGGAACAGACGGTCCTCGAGCACTGCTTCGATCATGTCGAGTACATCTCGCTGCATACCTATCTCAACAACTATGCCGAGGATACGGCCGCCTTCCTGGCAAGCCCGGATCTCATGGACAGCTTCATTGAGGAGGTCGTCGCCATTGCCGACGCGGTGGCAGCCAAGAGACGCTCGAAAAAGCGTATCCAGCTCAGTTTCGATGAGTGGAATGTCTGGTATCGTACCCGCCGCGGCACCGCCAACCGCGTCAAGGAAGGCTGGCCGGTGGCACCGCCGATCCTCGAGGAAGTGTACAACATGCAGGATGCGCTCGCCTTCGGCGGTGCGGTCATCTCGCTTTTGAACCATGCAGACCGGGTGACGTGTGCCTGCCTCGCCCAGCTGGTCAACGCCATCGCGCCGATCCTGACCGAAACCGGCGGGCCGGCCTGGCGGCAGACGATCTTCCACCCATTCGCACATTTTTCGAACTATGGCCGGGGCGAGGTCCTGCGCCTTGCAGTAACCTCACCCACCTACGACACCCGCTATTACGATCCGACCCGCGACGAGGATCTTTCCTTTCCTATTCATGATGTGTCTTATCTCAAGGCGGCGGCCGTCCATGATACCCGGAACAACATGCTCAACCTGTTCCTGCTGAACCGGCATCTGAGCGAGGAACTCGCCCTTTCGGTCGATGCACGCGGGTTCGCCGGCCTCGAACTCGAAAGCGCGCTCGAAATGCGTGACGACGATCTCGACGCCGTCAATACGATGACCGCCCCGGATCGTATCCGTCCCGGAAAGCTGGAGGGTGTCACTATAGACAACGGCCGCATCTCTCTGCGGCTGTCTCCGGCTTCGTGGAACATCGTGCGACTGAAACTCCCTGACCGGCCCGGCGCTTGACAGGCAGGCCCGTCAATCCGCTACTGCTCAGCCTACGACGACGATCTCGTGTGCCTCCATTCGCGGCACACGCACACGCAGCCATTCGCCGTCGCGCTGCACCTGCGGGTCCGCGAGCGATACACGCAAGGCCACCGGCGGTATTGAGGCGTCGTTCCAGCGCAGACGGACATCGATCGGGCCGAGCGGCACCAGCGCATCCTGCCGGCCGGGCACCGGGGCAGTAACCACACGGCTCGTGAGATGCAGAATGCGGCGCGAACCCTGGGTATATCCCGTCAACGCGACGAGGCCCGTTCCGCCCTCGATCCGAGCGTCGTCGCGGTCGGCGAGCGCCCAGCGAACGGCGTTGGCCAGGAGATCGGCATGCTCGAACGAGCCCTCGCGGCCGTAGCAGCGATCGATATCCGCCAGAAACCAGACACCGCGCCCGCCTGCGTCTGCCAACGCGTCGCTTGCCACGATCGCGGGAATGTCGCTCGAGGGCTGGCGCATCCACGAGGTCTCGGGTGGATAGATCGGAAACTCGGGCACCCAGGTTGCCAGAACCTCGGCGCCATTCTCAACCCGCATGTGCGGCAGAAAGCCGCCAAACGGCAGGGTGTCGGCCTCATCGAACCCGGCCAGAACCGGATGTCGCTGGCTCGTCGCCTCCGGTGCGGCGGGATCGTGCGGACCATAGGTTACGGCCCTGAGTTCCGGCGTGAGACGCAGATATGAGTGACGCAGCGGTCGTTCGATATCGAGCTCGGGATCGCCGATCTCACCCATCGCAGCCCCGTCGGGGACAAGACCGAAGAGATCGGCGAGCGCCGGTGTAGAACGCCGTGCGCCATCGCCGTCGCAGGCGCCGGTCTCGCCGGTGATCACCAGTGCCCCGCCACGGGCGGCGAACGCGCGAAGTGTTTCGGCATCGTTTTTCGACAGGCAGCCGATATTGGGTAGCAACAGCACATCGAACCGATCGCCGCTGCCTGCAATCGTCGACAGCTCGACGGGAAGCCAGTCGATGCCGGCGCGCGACAGAGCGCGCGTCGACCCGCGATAGGGCGCGTGCGTCAACTCCTCGGCACGGTCACGGCCGAAAAGGTCATGATTGGCCTGGCTCCAGACCACACCCACACGCGCGATCGGGGTACGGTCGAAGAGAATATCCTCGTTGGCCTCGTGCCAGCCGAAGATGGCCTCGGCGGTGCGGTATTGCCGCCTGTCGTCGTGATTGGCACCGATATGGTGCCACCAAGGCTGGATACCGCCAGCGAACCCGGCCGATGCCCAGAGCAACACTTCTGCCGGCGGCATCGAGGCATGCCGGAACGCAGGCGAGCCGAGCTGATATTGCGGCGTGGATTCAGGGATGAGCTTCTCCCAGCCGAACAGGCCATGCAGGCGCTTTCCGACCTCGGTATTCTGCTCGAACCCGTCTTTCGGTGTACGGCGCTGGTGATCCAGCATAACAATCTCGGACCGGGAAAGAATTTCCTTGAGATCGATGAAACGGTTGCAGTTATTGAGAATTTCGCCCGAAATCATGCCCATCCACCGACAATCGGGCCCGCCCACGGCGGTCGTAACGGCGTTGTTATGCTCCCAAAGCCAGGTGCGGCGGCGGTAATTCCAAGCGATCCAGTCACGATAGACCGGATCGTTCCAGTCGACAACGGCCGGCAGGGTACCGCCTTCGGCAGCGATCCCTTTGCGGCAATTGTCGCAATGACAGATCCGGCTGCGCGGCAGGCCGGCCCATGAATTATCGGCGAAACCGTCAGGTGAAGAGCGTTCGATGATCTCGGTCATCACGTCGGGCAGATATTCGGCGTAATAGGCAGAATTGATGCAGGTGATGTATTTGTTGGCCTGCATCCAAGGGCTGCCATCCGCCTTGCGGCAGATCCATTCGGGATGCGTTTCGGCGAAATCCAGGGCGACGCGGTTGGAATCCATCCGGGCAATGACAGTGAGGCCCTCCTCTCGCGCATCGGCGACGATCTCGCCGTACAGATCGCGGTCGACCAGATACTCGGCACGATGGTGGAGGGGAAACTTCGACGGGTAGTATGCGACGATGCCCCCGGCATTGACGATGACACCCTGTACCCGCGTCTTGCGCCAATGCTGCCGCCAGAACGCGTTGTCATATCGCGACGGATCGATCTCTGTCAGATTCGTCTGCGCCCAACGCAACGTTGTCCGATACCAGGGGGTCGTCGTCACAGGCAAGGTCCTTTCAGTCAGGCAAAGGCAGGTGGCGTCAAACGGCAGGGCTGAGCGGAATGGGGTTCGGTTTGGCGAAATGGCATGCGGCGGCGTGGTCGTCCGCGCCAATGCCGGCGAGTAGCGGGCGTTCACGCCGGCAGACGTCCTGAGCGATCGGACAGCGGGTGTGAAACGAGCAGCCGGGCGGTACGTCGGTGGGGCTCGGCACGTCGCCCTCGAGAACGATCCGCCCGCTGCCACCATCCAGCTCGGGTTGCGGCGCCGCCGAAAGCAGGGCCTGGGTGTAGGGATGATGCGGCGCAGAATAGACCTGCCGCTTCGGTCCAATCTCGACGATCCGTCCGAGATACATCACCACCACCCTGTCGGCGATATGGCGGACAACGGCCAGGTCATGGGCGATGAAGAGATACGAGAAACCGGCGTCGCGCTGGAGATCCTGCATGAGATTGATCACCTGCGCTTGGATCGAGACATCTAGCGCTGAAACCGGCTCGTCGGCGACAATGAACGCCGGATTGAGCGCGATCGCCCGGGCAATGCCGATGCGTTGGCGTTGCCCGCCCGAGAAATTGCGCGGCAGCCGGTCCATGAAGGCAGGCGGCAGACCGACCTTGTGCAGGAGTTCCGCTACCCGGTCACGACGTTGCCGCGAGGAAGGAACAAGCCCGTAGACTTCAAGCGGTTCAGCGATGATCTGCGCAATGGTGCGACGCGGCGAAAGCGATCCATAAGGATCCTGGAAGATCATTTGCAGCTTCTGGCGCAGGGCGCGCATCTCTCCGGGCGAGGCCTTGAGAATGTCGCTGCCTTCGAACATGACCCGGCCCTTGCTCGCCTTGATCAGGCGCAGGATCAGGCGGCCGAGGGTGGATTTGCCGCAACCGGATTCGCCGACCAGTGCCAGGGTCTCGCCCGCCTCGATGCCGAAACTGACGCCGTCGACCGCCCGCACCGCATCCGATCTCCCCGAGAGCATCCCGGCCGATCCGCCGAACGTCTTGCCCAGATCGATGATATCGATGAGCACGCTCATGGCATGGCTTCCTGCAATTCCGCGCCCTCGGTCCGCGCCGTCACCCAGCACGCGGCGCCATGCCCCGGACCGAAGCCGAACATCGGAGGCGTCAGGGTGGCGCAGCGGCCGATGGCACTTTCGCAGCGGTCACGGAACGGACATCCTTCGGTGACAGAGCCGGCCATCGGCACGGTTCCGGGGATCTGGAATAATCGTTCGCGCTCGTCATCCTTTCGCGGCACGCTTTTCAGAAGTCCGCGCGTATAGGGATGTGCGGGTTTGTAGAGAATGCTGCGGATGTCGCCGATCTCGACAACCCTGCCAGCATACATCACAATCACGCGCTCGCAGACATCGGCAATCACGCCGAGGTCGTGGGAGATGAGCAGGATCGCGGTGCCGATCTCGCGCCGAATCTTCTTCATCAGTTCCAGGACCTGCGCCTGGATGGTCACATCGAGCGCTGTCGTCGGTTCGTCGGCGATCAGCAGGCGTGGCGAGCAGGCGAGCGCCATGGCGATCATCACCCGCTGGCGCATGCCACCGGAGAACTGGTGCGGATAGGCGCCGATGCGGCCCTCCGGATTGGGAATGCCCACCAGCCGCAGCATCTCGAGCGTGCGTTCCTGCCGCTTCGTCCGGTCATCCCAGCCGTGCAGCAGCAGCGCCTCGGCGATCTGGTCGCCGATGGTCATCACCGGATTCAGCGAAGACATGGGCTCCTGGAAGATCATTGCGATGTCGCGGCCGCGGATGCCGCACATCTCGCCATCGGGAATTTCGAGCAGGTTTCGGCCATCGAACTCGATGCGACCTGTGGCGATACGCGCGAGATGGCGCGGCAGGAGACGCATCGTCGCAAGCGAGGTGACGGACTTGCCGGAACCCGACTCTCCCACAAGGCCCACAGCCTCGCCCTGGCCCATTTCGAAGTTGACGTCGCGAATGACGCGAACTGTGCGGCCACGCTTGCCGAATTCCACCGACAGATTGGAAATCTTCAAAAGGGGCACGATCATGCCGAGGTTTCCGGGTCGAGCACGTCGCGCAAGGCATCACCGATCAGGTTGAACGAAAGCACGACCAGCGTGATGAGCGCGCCTGCGCCGATGATGGGCCACGGCGAGCCGAAAAGGTTATTGAGTCCCTCCTTGATGATGTTTCCCCAACTCGGATTGGGCGGCTGCGTGCCGATGCCGAGGAAGCTCAGCGAGGCCTCGAGCCGGATCGCCGAAGCGATCCAGAGCGTGATCAGCACCACGATGGGCGCGGCTATGTTCGGTATCACATGGCGCAGGATGAGCAATGGCGTGCGAACGCCCACGGCAATGGCCGCCTCGATATAGGGCTCCTGCTTTACGGAAAGGGTCGAGGCACGGGCGACGCGGGCAAATCCGGGCGTGAAAGCGACGGTGAGCACGGCGACGATATTCCAGAAACCACCGCCCAGGACGGCGGCGATCAGGATCGCGAGCAGCAACTCCGGGAAGGCCAAAAGAAGGTCGATGACACGCGATATGATCCGGTCGGCCATACCGCCGAAATATCCGGCGCAGACACCCAGTATCGTGCCGAAGATAGCCGCCAGCACCGGCGAGACAAAACCGAAGATCAGCGAATTGCGCGAGCCGTAGATCAGGCGCGAGACGACATCGCGGCCGAAGCCGTCAGTCCCGAGCAGGTGCTCGGTGGATGGACGCTGGTTTACCGAAAGGATCGACTGTGCAAGCGGATCGAAGGGCGCGATCAGCGGGGCGAACACGGCGGTAACGACGAACAGCAGGACCACGATCATGGCGACGATAGTCGACGGCCGTTCAAACACCACCCGCTGGAGCTTGGCAAACGTCGACACCGGCGGTGCGACCAGCGGTTCGATCCAGGTTTCACGAACCAAAGGCAGATCGAGGGCAGGGTCGGAACTATCGATCATTTCACCCGTATCCTTGGATCGACGATGACATAGATCAGATCCATCATCAGATTGATCGCCACCACAAAGAGCGCGAACACCGTCACCCCCGCCTGGATGACCGCATAATCCCGTTCGGCGATAGCCGAGATGAGCAGCTTGCCGAGCCCTGGCCGGTTGAACACCAACTCGACGGCGACCGAGCCCGACAGCGCCGAGAGAGTGGAAAGACCGAGGCCCGTCGTCAGCGGCAGAAGGGCGTTGCGCAATCCGTGCCGATAGACAACCCGCGGCTCGGGCGCCCCTTTGGCGCGTGCGGTGCGCACATAGTCGCGGCCCAGCACCTCCAGAAGTGCCGTACGGGTGAGCCGGCCGAGAAAGGCCGATTTGATGAAGGCCAATGTGATCGCCGGCAGGAAGACATGATACATCCGGTCGACGAACCCGTCGCCTCCGCCATTGATCGGGAACCAATGCAGGTTCAATGAGAAGGTGATCAGCAAGAGGGCGCCGAGATAGAAGTCCGGCACGGCGTAGCCGATCAGCGAATAACCGCGCATCGCGGAATCGGGCCAGCCATTGGCGTTCGTCGCCGCCCAGACTCCGAACGGGATGCCGATGATGACACCAAGCACAACCGAGGTGATCGTCAGTTCGATCGTATAGGGCAGGTTGTAGGCGATAAGGTCGATGACCTCCCGACCATTGATCAGCGAATGACCGAAATCGAGTGTCACCATGTTGATGATGAAATTGACGTACTGCATCAGGATGGGCTCGTTGAGGCCCATCTTCTCGCGAAACGCTTCGAGTTGCTCGGCGGTAGCCATATCGCCCAGCGCAGCGATGGCCGGATCGCCGGGCAGAATGCGCATGGCGAGAAAAACCAGAGTGAGAACGAGCAGAACCGTCGGAATGGCGTCGAGAAGACGGATCACGATGTAGTGGAACATGACGCCCCCCTCTCCACATGGGCCAAGAGTCTTCACGCCTGTAGCACCAGAATGTAGGGCTGATTGGACAGATCGTCATCCAGACCCGGCGCAAGGCGGCGTTCGCCCGCACAAGCCAGCGAAATGAAGAACTGCAGGTGAAAATCGGTGTCGAGATCGTCGGCCGGCACCGTGGCGACATGATCCTCGCCGTCCTGCGTCATGACAATCTCACGCCAACGCTGCGACTGGTCGGCAACGCGGTAATGCAACCGTGGCGGCGCATCGGCGTCACCCCGCCAGCGCAGCTCCAGTGCCTCACCCCGGCGGAAGGTCGCTGGCGCGTCAATGCCTCCAGCTTGGCGCAGCGGCCGCCAGGCGCGAATGGCAGCCGCCGCCCGCTTACCTTCCGCCGCAAGGACGAGACTTTCGGTGCGACCGAGCGATCGCTGCGCCTCCAGATCGCCCAGTTCACCACGCATCTCGGCCTGCCGCGACTGCCAGGAGCCACGCAGCCAGGCCTGCGGGCCATAGGTCAGATCGTCGGCATAGATGTCACGGGAGAGATCGGCGATCCGGTCCCAGGCCGCAACCGCGCGACGCGCATGATCTAGGACGGGTTCGATCAGCGCTGTTGCCCGTGTGGCGATCATCAGTTCCGCCCAGACTGCCGCGCGCTGCTTTTCGGCGAAGAACCCGGCGAGCCCGGCGCAGATCTCAATATCGATGGCGATCCGCCTCATCTCCGGGCGCATCGCACCGGCGGAACTCCCGATCTCGCTCCGTGCCGAATGGCATGTCGCCGCAAGCCGTGTCAGCCAGTGGGCGACATCGAGCGGGGTGTAGCGGTACTCCTCCCGACCCTCGAGCAGGGCTGCCACCCATTCCCGTGCCGTGGCGAAAAGCTCGCTGTCGAAAGTGGGCGCGTTGCCGAACCGTACCGGCCCGTCCATGTCCGCCACATAGGCCAGACCGCCGGCGCCGTCGAACAGGCCGAGATTGGTATAGATCTCCGGCCAGTAATGATTGTTCGAGGCCGAGGGCGCGTGAGTGAGCGAAACCAGCGGCAGAACCCGGCTTGCTGCCGCCAGCCCGCGCTCGCAGGCTTCGGCGGCATCGCCGGTGGTAAAGCGCAAATACCGCATCCAGCCATCCCTGGGTCCATCGGGGTTGTAGAGACCCCTGCCCCAGACACGATACTGATAGAGATATTTTTCCCAGTCGCGCCGGGGCGCGAGCCCTTGTGGCTGGTAGTTGAACCGCTGGCCGGGCACACCCGTACCCATGCGACCCTTGAAACTCAGCGGCTCGCACCACTCCACCCCATCGCTGCCGGCGAACATCGAGAGCCGGCCATAGCCGGCCGCCATAGCCGGATCGCCCCAGAGCAGGACACGCTGCGTACCGGCCCAGATCCGGTAGAACACGCTGTAATCCTTGTCCTTTCGCAGAAGATCGCCGTAGCTGTACCGCAGAAACCTGCGACTGCCCTCAGAGAATTTCTTGCGGCCGCTCTGCGCCTCATCGGGCGGATATTCCCTCTCGCGGATCGAGCACTGGTGGTAGGCGAGGCCCATATGCTCGCCCATATATTTCGGCGAGGCTGCGATCGGCATGCCCGACTCGCGGGCGAGCGCCAGCATCTGATGGTCGAGCCCCTTTCCATGCATGTCGATCTCAACCGGTCGGCCGGCTCTGGCAACACCCTCGAACGCCTGTTCCCAGAAGCCGTAATCGCCCTCGGGAATGCCGCCCTCGACATGGACGCGAAATGTCAGGCCGGTGATCTGCGGCACCTCGAGCAGAAGCCGTGTGATGGCATCACGGCAATAGGGTGCAAGATTCTCGCGCGTCACGCCCTCGACCGTGTAATTGGCGTCGGGAACGTCATCGAAGTCGTAGCGCTGCGTCCAGAGCGCAAGCTGAAAGTCGAGCCCGCGTCGAGATGCTTCGCGCCCAATGAATTTGAGCATCTCTAGATTCCATTCGCGCTCGTCGGCTGAAAGCTCGCGCACGCCTATCCCATAGTCCGGCAGATCGAGCAGATAAGGATAGGGAAAGTAGAAGTAGACGTCGCGAATCCATGGATTGTGATAGGGATAATTGTAGCCGAAACCGAGCGCGAGCGAGAAGCGATTGAACCTGTTCGAGGCCAGCATCGAAAGATAATCGCGCCAGCCCTGGCGATCATGGAACCAGCCATTATCCTCTTCTTCGGAACAGAACAGCCGGCTGATCGAACGAATCCGCGCTGTGGGCTTCTCGATACAGGGAAAAGGCCCGGCAAACGGATCCGTGCCCTCGGCATATGCTGCGCGATCCGCAAGTTCGCTCAACGCATAGGCGAGCCCCCTCGCGTCGTTGCCTTGGACACGAATGCGATCACCGTCGCGCCAAAGCCCGAAACTCTCGGGCCCATTGAGGAGCCCCCCGTCTGGAAGCTCGATCGTAATCTCGGCCCTGGTATCCAGACGCCGTCTGTAAAGCGTTGCGACGAGTTCTTCTATTGCCCATGCGGGAGCACCGCTCACAGCGAGCCCGCCTGGATCGGCAAGGCGCAAGTTGGAATATTGGATCATGACGGGCCTGGACGGTTGGAGGATGACGGAACGCGGGCGTCAACCGATGGTGGCTTTTGTCAGGCGCCAGTGTGCGTAGCCGGATTCGAGATTGTAACCGAGATCGACGTTAGCCGCCCGTACGATCAGGTAACCGTTGGTCACCACAGGCAGCAACGGCATGTCGGTCAGGAACTTCATTTCGATGTCCTGCACCTTGGTGATGCGCTGATCGAGCTCCGGCTCCGCCATCGCTTCCTTCAGCATGTCGTCGATGCCCGGAATGACGACACCGTAATGCGAGAAGTTCGGACCGCCCGTGCCATCGGCCTTGACCTCGTTGGCAGCAGTCAACTGTTCGCTGATCGCGAGCGTCGGCACCGGCGGATAGGCGGCGGACCGCTGGAAGATCGTGTTGGTCCCCGTCGCTTGGTCCGCATGGAATGCGGTGTGATCCTTCATCTCGAGCTGCATGTCAATGCCACCTGCCCGCAGAAGCTGCTGGATCATCAGCATGATCGAGGAATAATCCTCGCGCTGTGAGGTATAGGCGGAGAATTGGAACCCGTCCGGATGGCCAGCCTCGGCGAGAAGCGCCTTCGCCTTTTGGATATCGAGTCTGTAGGCGACGTCGGCGGGAATGGTGTCCTCGTTGAAGCCTCCCGGAAATGCCGGCGGATTCATGCCGAAGGTCCGCTTCGAAATCGGCGCCATCGCCTGTGCGATCTGGTCGCGGTCGATGAGGTAGGCGCAGGCCTGGCGGACACGCACATCGTCGAACGGCTTGACCGTGAGGTTGAACGAAATGGTGAAGAACGATCCGGGGCTCGCCACGTCGAAATGCAGATCGGGAGCCTGCGTCTGGATCGAGGGCACCCAGCCCGGCGCACGGACGCCTTCCATCATCTGGATATCGCCGGAGAGCAGAGCCAGAGTCCGAGCGGTCGTGTCGGCGATGTAGCGCACCTGGAAAAGCGGAATGTTCGGCTTGGGACCCCAGTAATCGGGGTTGACCTCCATGAGCACGCCCTCGCTCGGATCTTCAGCGACGTTGACAAGCTGGTACGGTCCGGTCCCGACCGGGTCCTTCTCGAAGGCCTCCGCGCCCTTCTCCTCAAAGGCCTTGCGCGAGACCGTCGAGGCGGAATGGTGCAACATCGGGCCCATCGTCCAGAGCGGGTCGGGCTGCTTGAGATGCATCACGAAAGTATGATCATCCGGCGCCCCGACGCTGGCAAGGTTTTGCCAGAGTGCGGTGCGCACACCGAGTTCGTCGGGGTTGAGCAGACGATTGAACGAGAAGGCCACATCGGCGGACGTCATCTCGCCATAGCCTTTCTGGAACTTCACGCCCGGACGGAGCTTGAAGGTCCAGATCGTACTGTCCTCATTGGCCGACCAGCTCTCCGCGAGCGATGGCTGCACCTCATCCGGCGCCTGCGGAAATCGTCCAAGCGGTACCTCGACCAGAGTGTCAAAGATGTGGATGATCGCCCATTCGTCGGCACCCTGAATGGAGCGCGCCGGGTCAATAGTGCGCAGACCGCGCGCCGAAAGCGCCATCCGCAAGGTATCGGTACCTTCCGCGGCGACGGCTGCCTGCATGCCGAATGAAACGCCATAGCCAAAGCCCAGGGCAACCGTACCGCTGCGCCCCATGAATCCCCGTCGTGAAAATGTCATTCCTGTCTCCTCCCTCAGGTTTCTCTCTTTTACAAAGAGTTCACCGCCACGGGCCGCATCGCGGCCTATCACTCCTGCCCGGGCATGGACGGCGAAACCATGGCAACGCTCGTCGCCGCGATCTCGCCGGGTTACCCGGACACAATGGGTCAGGAAGTCTTTGTCGCCCTGTGGAAGCGCCAGCGGGCATAGCCGCTCTCGACCGGATAGCCGAGATCGACATTGGCATTGCGCGCCACCGTGAACGACAGGCTCGAGAGACCGATCAATGGCAGATCCCGCAGAATCTGGAGCTCGATCTGGTTGCAGTAGTCGAGATAATCCTTGTAGGTCGTCGAAGCCAGCGCCTTGGCCAGCAGGCCGTCGATTCCCGGCATCGCCACGCCATAATGGCTGTAATTGCCGCCGCCACTGCCGTCGGCCTTCACCTCTGCTCCCGATGACAATTGCTGGAAATAGATTAGCGTCGGAATAGGCGGATAGCTCGAGGAGTGCATCGCCAGCGTGTTCTGATCGGAACGGTTGGCGGCGTGATAGGCGGTATGATCCATCACCTTCAGCTTCATGTTGAAGCCGGATTTGCGGATCTGCTCCTGCACGATCAGCATGGTCGACGAATAGTCCTCGCGCTGCGAGATATTCGATTCGAACTCGAAGCCGTCGGGAAAACCCGCCTCAGCAAGAAGCGCCTTGGCCCGCTCGGGATCGTAGCTGTATTGGAGATCTTCCGGCACGTCCGCGATGGTAAGGCCCGCCGGGAAGAAATCGGGCTGCAGCCCGTACATCGTGCCACCCATGGGAGCGAGCGCCTGCGCCACCGCATTGCGATCCAGAGCGAACATCAACGCCTGCCGCACCTTGAGATTGTCGAAGGGCGGGCGGGTCAGGTTGACGTGCAGCGTGTTGAAGGAGCCCGGCACCGTCATGTCGATGAGCAGAGTAGGATCCTGGGATTTCATCGAATCAACCCAACCGGGCGCACGCACCGCCTCGATCATGTCGACGTCCTTCGACAGGAGCGCCAGCGTACGGGCCGTGGTGTCGGCGATATAGACGCACTCGACGCGCGGGATCTTCGCGATATGCTCCTTGTCCCAGTAATCGTCGAAACGGACGAGTGCGACACCCCAGTTCGTGTCAAACTTATCAAGCTGATAGGGGCCGGTGCCGATAGCATCGTTGGCGAAGGACTCGCCCTTCTCCTCGGCAGCCTTTTTCGAGACCACGACCGTGGTCTTGTCAAAGGCGCCGGTACCGAGGAAATTGACGTCGGGTGCCTTAAGTCGAATGACGACGGAGTAGGGTCCATCGGCGGTGACACTCTCGATGTTCGCAAGGTTGGCCTTGTTGGTGCCATCCTTGAGCGCGCGTTCGAAGGAATAGACCACGTCGTCCGAGGTCATTTCCCCATAGCCCTTGTGAAACTGCACGCCCTCGCGCAGCTTGAATGTCCACACCTTGGCGTCGTCGGAAACCGACCATTCCGTAGCGAGAGTTGGGTGATATTCCTCGGGCGTCAGCGCGAACTGGCCGTCCGCGGGGCGTACAAGTTGTTCGAAGGCCTGTTCATTGGCCCAATTGTCACCACCTTGGGTCGTCAGATTGGGATCGAAGTAGCGCGGCCCCTTGGCCGCGATCCCAATCCGCAGGACATCGGCGCCCTGCGCCATCGCCGCGAAGGGTGGAGCCGAGGCCAGAAGCGCTGTCGTGGCGATTCGACCCATGAACTCGCGTCTCTTCATTGACATTCTCAATCCTCCCCTTGTGGCATCCGACCCGCTCCGGGTCGAGCGATCCTCACTCAAGCCGGCGTTGTGCGCCGGCGATCCAGCTCGTCGTCCTTGATACGCAGCCCCAACCCCGGCCCTTCCGGAAGATCGAACCGGCCGTCCCGGGGAATAAGCGGATTTTCGAAGCCCGCGTGCATTCGGTCGTCAGGATCGGCAAACTCGGCGGGCTTGGTGTTGTGCATCAGCGTGGCGAGCACGTGCAGATTGGCGACATGACCGATACCCGGCTGGGTCTGGTGCGGCACCAGCTCGACTCCATGCGCAAAGCAGACCGCAGCGCACTGCATCAGCCCGGTGATACCGCCCATTTTTACGATGTCGGGCTGGACCATACGCACGCCCGCCTCGATGAGATCTACCAGCGCCTGGGTTGTATAGGTCTGCTCCGCTGCCGAAACAGTGATGTCGAGCCGTTGCGCCACCTCGCCCATTGCGCGAACGTCGTAATGCTGCACGGGCTCCTCGAACCAGATGTAGCCCAGATCCTCGAGCGAGCGACCGACCCGGATGGCACCGCCGATGGAATATTGGTTGTTGGCATCGAAGGCCAGCGGGAAGTCGTCGCCGACCAACTTGCGCACCGCCCTCGCCTTGGCGATATCGCCCGCGATGTCGTAGTCTTGGCGCGTTCGGTCGCCGTCCCAGCGGATCTTTATCGCAGCCGGCTTTTCCGACTCCAGACGCTTTTGCACGGTGCGGACGACTTCGTCCACGCTGCGTTCCGCCTGGCCGCCGATGGAGGCATAAAACGGCAGGCTCGTTCGCCAAGCTCCGCCGAGAAGCTTGTAGATCGGCAATCCGGCGATCTTGCCCTTGATATCCCACAAGGCGATATCGAGCGCCGCCAAGGCGCCAGTCACCGCCCCTTCCGGACCGAGCTTGATGTAGCGGTGCAGGAGGCGGTCCTGGATCACCGCCTGGTCGAAAGGGTCGGCGCCCTTGAGACTCGCGGCGAAGTCGCGCACGACGAGAAGGCTGTGCTCGCCGCCCATCATCGGCGATGCCTCACCATGACCAACGATCCCGCCCTCCGTGCGCACCCGGACAAAAGCGGTGCGCCTTCCTGGCGGATCGCCCGGACGCCAACAGACCTGAAACGCCTCGACCGAAGCGATCCTGTCGCTGATGTACCCCGACGATACTTCCGTCACGCCGCACGCTTCAGATTTCTGCACGTCACGTCCTCCCCAAGACCGTGAGCGACCTTCCGGCCGCGAATTCGCCGCTAGTCACGAGGAAATCAGCATTTGCATCCGCATTCAAGAAAAACTTGAACCCTCGCTCTCGGCTTCATGCATATACCGTTCGTCTAAGGAACCGCGCGGCCATGGCACCGTCGGCCAGCAGACACTCCTCGGCGGTGAAGCTGTATCGGCCGGCGCGCTCCTCCGCCGCGACGACGCGACCGCGCGTTTCGATCATCGCTCCCTTGCGCACGGGCATAAAGTGCCACGCCTCCACCCCTGCTAGAATGACCGCCGCCGGAAAGCGGAAAGGGGTGTAGCTGTCACTCATGACGATGCGCATAAGGCAACCGGAATGCGCGACCCCGAGTTCGTCGTACAGGGTTTCGGTTTCGGCGAATGCGCGGGCCGATGCCTCGATCTCGCCGGCGAGAAGAGGTCGCGGGACACTCGCGAAAGTCATACCAACGTGCATGCCGCCTGCGTCCACCGCAAGACGTTCGGGCACACCGTCCGCGTTTATCGACTGCCGATCGAGGCTCGCGACCGGCGGCGGTCTATCCTCCGGCGGCGCGATCCAGCCTGTGGCGACCACCTCACCGCCATCTCGTTCGATCTCCACTGCCGCACGACCAGTCCCACCGTCGACCGCCGCCGCACTGAGCAGCAGCCGATCGCCGTCGTAGACCGGTCTGCGGAACTTCACACCCATGGCCCCGCGCGCGATCCAGTCCGCGCCCCACTCCTGCACCGCCACCCGTGAGATGTGACCGTAGAGAAAGGCGCCCGGAACCAGCGCCCCGGGAAATCCTCGCGCCCGCGCGATTTCAGCGTCGTGGATCGAGCCCCTGTAACGAGGGTCGTCATCGAGTTGTTGCAGGATCGCAATGGTGCGCGGGAGAGTCATAGCGGCGCCGGCCGGTCGACGAGCCCGGCCGTCTCCCTCAATTCGGCAAGATCGGCATCGGGCCGCCCGAGAATTTCCTGCACCACACGCGCATTCGCATCGCCGAAGCAGGGCGCGGCGTGGCGCGCACTTCCGGGTGAGGCCGAAAGGTGGAAGGGCAGCCCCGGATACCGATGCCGACCGGCCGCCGGGTGATCGAGTTCCGTGAAATGGCCGCGCGCGGCGAGATAAGCGCTGTTCGCCAGATCCGCCGGGTTCTGCACGGGTGCTGCCGGCAGGCCGGCAGCCTGCAGCAGTGCTGCTGCCTCATGCTTGTCCTGCAAGCGGGACCAGGCGGTGATCTCTTCCCGGAGCGCATCGGAGTTACGTTGCCTTTCGGCCATCGACGCAAACCTCCGGTCATCCTTCAACCCCGGCCGATCGATGGCGTCGCAAAGCGATCGCCAATGCCCCTCATCGAAACAGGCGATGGCCAACCACTCCTCGTCTCCCCGCGCCGGAAAAGCACCGTGCGGTGCAGCGTGCGGCACGGCGTTGCCGCAGCGCGGTGGCGTGACGCCGCTTTCGATGGCCGCGAGAATCTCCGCTCCTACGAGATGCATCGCGGCCTCGACCTGCGGCACCTCGATGTCCTGCCCGAGCCCGCTGCGCTGCCGCCAGACCAATGCCGTCAGGATCGCCGCCGCCGAATTCAGCCCGCCGACCGGGTCCATATAGGAGGGGCCCGTATTTTCCGGCGCTCCGCCGGGATAGCCTATGAGCGCGCACATCCCCGTCGCCATCTCCATGATCGGACCGAGCGCTGCATGGCGGGATATGGGTCCGGTTCGACCGAACGCGGGCATTTCGCAGGCGATCAGACCAGGATTCCGGTGAGCGAGCGTCGCATGGTCGAGCCCGAATTTTCCCAGTGTTCCCGGGCGGAAATTGCAGATGAGTACATCGCTTCGCTCTGCGAGACCCGCAAGGATATCCCGTCCCGCATCCTGCTTGATGTCGACGATGAGGCTCGACTTGTTGACATTCTGCGAATTGAACAGGAACGCGCGATCGAATGGCCGCTCACCCGGATCCAGGTCAGGGAAATTCACCGGGTTCTGCTTGCGCTCGTGGTGTAGTCTCCACGTATTCACCCGTTTCGGCCCCTCGACGTGGAAGACCTCGGCACCGAACCAGGCGAGGATGCGACCCGCCATCGGACCGGACCAGGCGGTGGTGAGTTCGGTTACACGAAGCCCCTTGAGCGGTAGGGGTCGCACCGGGCGAACCCCGCCAGCACGTGGCGCAGGGAGAGGCGAGTGCCGACCCGGTTCGGGTTCGCCGGCCGCCTCGATCCGGGGGGTCGCCGCAAGGCGCCACGGCGCGCCGAGGATCCGCCGCCCTCCTGCCTTCGACCAATAGCCACGCTCGGCAAGATGACGATGGGTTGCGAGATTGCAAGGATCCTCGACCTTAGCCGAGATGATTTGGGCTTTCTGGAGCAGGTCGACCAGATCCGCAGCATCGCGATCTTTGACCGCGTTGCCGATCTCGGCAAAGAGTGCTGCCCAGTTGCGGCGCCGGATTTGGGGATCGGCGAAGCGCGGATCGTCGCGCAGATGTTCAAGCCCCAACGTCGCGGTCGCAGCTTCCCAGCGGTGCGCATAGAGCCATATGCAGATCCAGCTGTCGCGGCATCTCGCCTCGCCGGCCAGAGATGAAGGTTCCTCCCGCGAACGCACGGTGCCGTTGTAGAGATACTGGAGGATGTAGGGAAAACTGGTCGTTGCAGCGACCTCGGCGATGTCCACGCGCACCACCTGCCCCGCTCCGTCCTCGCCGCGAGCATGGACCGCGACCAGCGCTGCAACATAGGCCGCGAGCCCGGCGACGATGGCGCTGCGATCGCCGCAGCCGAAAAGCGGTTCGCGCCCTGCCTTGCCGTTATTGTACATCATCCCGGACAAGGCCTGATGGACCAGTTCACAACCGATCCAATCCTTCAGTGGGCCGTCGACGCCGAAATCGCTGATGGCGACCACGATCGCACCCGGATAATCGCCCGCAAAGGCTTCCGCGTCATCGTCGGCGGCCAGGAGGATGACATCCGCTGCCGCACAGAGCGACGCACCAGCCTCAAGGACGGATTCCTTGCCGGTGTTCAGATGCCGGAACGTCAGCGAGGTACCATCGGCAGCGAACGGTGCCTGCCGCCGCAAGGCCGATCCGTCGCGAGGTTCAGCCAGTATAACGCGGGCGCCGTAGTCGGCGAACAGCCGACCGCAGTACTGCCCGGCCAGGTTTTCAGACCGGTCGGCGACCAGCAAATGTCCGAGCGCCCGGGCGCCCGCGCTTGGCTCTCGTTGAGACATCTTGCTTGCATCCGAATTCATTCAAAGGCATCCATCCAATATCGGTCACGAGGTTGTCAAGTCCGGAACGAAGGTACATATGCGCTGACAGCGAGATCACTCGAAAATGACAGGAGGACGATGACGGCTCTCGCACGCGGAAAATCGAAGCTCACCTCGCATCAGCTCGCGGCGCTGCTCGGTGTGAGTCAGTCAGCCGTCTCACGCGCCTTCACGCCGGGCTCCAGCATCTCGGCGAAGCTCCGTGCGCGTGTGCTCAGCGGTGCGGAAAAATTCGGATATCAGCCCAACGCCATCGCTTCGATGCTCGCCACCAAGCGCACCAACATGGTCGGTATCGTCGTCTCCGAAATGAGAAACCCGTTCTACCCGGTACTCATCGAAAAACTGACCCAGGAGTTGCAGGGGATCGGCCTGCAAAGTCTGCTCTTCAACGTCACGCCGGGCGCGAGGATCGAAGAGCAGCTCGCCGCGATTCACATCTACGACGTCGATGCCATCGTGGTGGTCTCGGCGACGATCCTTTCGGAGCGCGCACTGGCGTGGGCCAGCGAGGGTCGGCGGACCATCCTGCTCAACCGCCAGAGCAACGAAGAGCTGACGACGATCTGCGTCGATAACACCGCCGGGTCGCGGGCGGCGGTGGATCATTTTCATGCGATCGGTCGAAAGAGGATCGGTTACGTTGCCGGGCTCACAAAAACCGCCATCGGCGTCGGGCGGCAGGGCGCTTTCCTGACGCGGCTCGCCGAATGCGGCCTCACACTGGCGGGCATCTGCTCGGATGAGGCCTATACCTATGAGGCGGGCTGGAAAGCTGCAATTGAACTGTTGAAGTACAAGCCCGACGCTATCCAGTTTGCGTCCGACATCCTCGCACTCGGCGGCATCGATGCGCTCAAGGCGCGGGGGATCGATGTGCCCGGCGACCTTGCGGTCGCTGGTTTCGACGATATCGAGATGGCCTCGTGGCCGCATTATTCACTAACGACCTATCGACAGCCCATCGACGAGCTGGTTGCTGCCGTCGTTGCCCGAATAGCCGATCCGACCATCGATCCAGCTGCATTTGAGCATGTCACCCTGCCCGGCAAACTGATCCAACGGCAATCGACTGCCGTTCCGATGCCATCTTCCGACCAGCTCTGTTGCAAACGTCGCGCTGATCAGGGAGAATCAGCTCGGACATGGAACGAGGGCTGAACAGTTGAACGTTTTCAAAGGTCGACATCATCCGGGCGAAGTCGTGCTGTGGGCTGTCCGCTGGTACTGCCGGTACGGGGTCCGCTACCGCGCGATCTTGAAGAGATGATGACCGAGCGTGGCATGCCTGTTGATCATTCGACAGCCTATCACTGGGTTTAGCGCTACGCGCCGGAGATGGAAAAACGCCTATGGCGCGGCGATTGACGAGTTGAAGAAGGAAGGCAAGCTGCCGCCCGAAACCGAGCACCGCCAAGTGAAATACCTGAACAATGTGATCAAGGCGGATCATGGCAAGCTGAAACAGCTGATCCGCCCGGTTCGCGGGTTCAAGAAAAGGAAGACGGCGTATGCGACGATCAAGGGCTTCGAAGTCATGCACGCACTGAAGAAGGGCCAGGGACGGATGTTCAATCTTCAGGGTGACATTCATGGTCAGGTTCGTATGATCGAGCGTGCCTTCGGGCTTGGACTCTGCGCGTTGTCCGAGGCTGTTACCATCATCGAAGCCGAAATGGCGAAGGCTTCCGCGTATTCCGATCGCAAACGGTCGCGCACCTCCGCGTCGGGCTGGGTAAGTTTCACGGCAACCCGTGCAAGTTTAACCGCAAGTTCATAGCCCTCTTCAGGGGTTGCTGTCTTGAGTGTCGGGAGCCAGTTTGCCATCGGATTCTCCTTCTGTTTCAAGTGGGTGATCAGGGAAGAGGATGCGCCACGCGGCGCCATTAGGGTCATCGAACTGTCCGTTCCTTAGCGCCCAGAAAAAGGCGCAAAGACCTAACAAACCGAGCCCAATCGAAAGAGGTATGAGCAGCAGGAAGCTCATTGCCCATCACCGGCTATCGCCTGATAGGCGTGCCAGGTGCCGTGACCGAGAATGGGAAAGAGAACGATCAGTCCAATGAGGCCGGTGACCGCTGAAAAGCCCAATCCAAAGGCAACAATCATTCCCCAAACCAACATGGGGCGCAGGTTCTGCACCGTCAGGATAAAGCTCAGCCCCATAGCGGTCAGTGCATCGGTCTTGCGAGAAACCAGCATGGGAATGGAGAAGACGCTGATCGCAAAGGCGAAAGCTGCGAACAGCCCGCCCACCAGCGTGCCTGTTGCAATCAGCGCCCATCCCCGGGGTGTCGTCAACACATTGGTCAGCGCCTCCTCCGCGCCGGGGAAAGGGAAAAGGCCAAAGAACAGTGCATAAAGAAGATCTGCCGCCCTGAGCCAGAACAAGATGAGAAGGCCCAGCAGCAAGCCCGCATAGGCCAATTGCCCTCCTGACGCCGGCCGAAATACCAGCATGTCGAGAAACGCGATTTGCCTGCCCTTTCCGTGCATGTGACTCTTCTCGTAGAGACCGATCGCCAGGAACGGGCCGACAATCAGGAACCCTGAAGTGGCGGGAAACGCGAGATACAACAGATTGCTCGCATGAAGCACCCACAGGACCGCATAGGATATCAGTGTCAGGAACAAACCATAGGCAAGGCTGGACCATGGCGCCATTCGCACATCTCGCCAACCTGCTTGCAACCAATCTAACGCCGAAGATGCCGGCAGGGCGCGTGCATGGGGTGAAGCAGGTCGGTCCGGTTTGCGAAGGGTCGGAAGTGGTTCCAGCATCCCGTTCTCCTTTCAGCAGACTCGCTTGGCCGGGATCAGACCCGCAGCTTCGCGGCATTCCGGTTGCGATTGCAGGGCAACGGTCAGCAAATGCACATTCGCACCGAGGAACAGCAGGATGGCCGCCAATGCAGCTCCGATCGCCAGCCGCTTTTGAACGCCCGGCGTCATCGCGTGCCTCCATCATGTTGACCAAGCTGTGAAACATAGAGGGTCAGAAGGTTGATTTCGGCATCTGACAATCGACCCGCCCAAGCAGGCATCACGCCGTGGCGGCCACGCCGGAGGATTTGCATCACCGTTTCCGCATCCTGGCCATAGATCACGGCCTCGTCCGTGAGGGACGGTGCGCCGATTTCGAGACCGCCGGCCCCGGTCTCGCCATGGCAGGAACTGCAGTTTTCGGCAAAAACTGTGCCGGCAGAGCTCCCAAAATCGGCAGATCCGTTCGGTAAGTCGCCAACGAATCTGGCAAGCGCGATCCGATCCGGCCGTTCCATCCAGTCAAAGGCAGGCATTTCGGCGTAGCGGGTGTCGGGGTCTTCAGCATTGATACCGTGACGGATCGTCGTGGCGATTTCTCCAGGTTCGCCACTCCAGAGCCACGTGTTGTCCGACAGGACCGGAAATCCCGGCCCACCCCCCCCAAGCAGGCCATGGCAGGCCGCGCAGTTATCGGCGAACAGACGTTCGGCAGCGGGCATCGCGACCGTCATCAGCGTCGTATCGGAGCGCAAGGTATCGAAGTTATCATCCGAAAACCGCGACAACCAATGCCGCCGCCCATCGGATAGCTCGCGATAGCCCTCGACCGCTTCTTCGCCCTGATCCAACCCCAGCAGCCCGCGCGTGTAATCGCGCCCGGTCGGCCATGCAGGCAGAAGAATCCAGGTAGCCACCGAGTAGAGAAACGTCAGCGCCAACGCCCAGATCACGAGTTTCGGAAACGCGGTATTGAGCTCGGTGATACCGTTCCAGTCGTGGCCGGTCGTATCGTAGCCGGTGACCGGATCGACCTTGCGGTTGCCGGTATGCGGATCCGCCCCCGGGAGTCGCCTTTGGTCGGTCGGGTTACTCATCTCGGCCGCTCTCGCCTTGCAGTACGGACCGGGCGGCGGCGTCATATGCCTTGCGCCGTGACGGGCTGTAGGCGCGGATGACCACAACCAGAAACAACCCCATCAGCCAGATCAGGCCAACGGTCTTGGACAGATAGACCAGGATGTCATGGGTCATTGGTTGCCCTCCGCCAGGGTACGATAGGGCGCATCGGTCAATCTGCCGAGAGACTGGAGATAGGCGACAAGCGCATCCATCTCCGTCAGTCGCGACGGATCGCCATCGAAGATACGGACCGCGGGCCGCGCGCCGTAGCGCTCCTGAAACTCGTCCGCCGCGTCGCTGTCGGGGCGGCTTTGTGCCAGTGCATCGGCGTCCGCCGACGCGATCATGCCTGCGTCATAGGGCACGCCGAGACGGGCCAGCGTAGCCAGCGAATCCGACAACAAATCCGTATCGAGCGTTCGCGTAAGCCACGGATAGGACGGCATGATCGAGGCCGGCACCATGCTGCGCGGGTCGATCAGGTGCGCCACATGCCAGTCGTCGGAATATTTGCCGCCCAGTCGGGCCAGGTCCGGGCCGGTCCGCTTCGATCCCCAGAGCATCGGGTGATCGTAGGCACTTTCCGCGGCCAGCGAATAGGGGCCGTAGCGGTCCAGTTCGTCGGCCAGGCTGCGCACCATTTGGCTGTGGCAGGCATAGCAGCCCTCGCGGATGTAGATCTCGCGCCCGGCCAGTTCCAGCGGGGTATTGGGGCGCAGGTCATCGGGAAGTTCGACGGTCTCGTCGATGGTGAAGAGCGGTGCGATTTCGACCATTCCACCGATCGAGGCGGCCGCGATGATTGCCGCCACCAGCCCCATCGAGATCTTTTCCAGGTTGTAGTGCAGTTTCAACATCGGCTCACTCCGCCGGCTGCGCGACAAGAGGCCGGTCGGCGGCATGGCCCGCCGCTCCGCGCATCGTGGCACGACAGTTCCAGGCGCAGATCGCCGCTCCGGTCAGGAACAGCCCGCCGCCGATAGTGCGCAGCAGGTAATAGGGGGCCATCGCCTGAACCGACTGGACGAAGCTGTAGGACAGCGCGCCGTTCGCGTCATAGGTGCGCCACATCAACCCCTGGGTGATACCGGCGTTCCACATCGACACGACGTAGACCAGCGTGCCGGCGACGGCGAGCCAGAAATGCCACTCGACCGCGCGGGGTGAGGCCATCCCGGACTGGCCGCCGAGCTGGGGAACGAGCGTGTAGATTGCGCCGAAGACGATCATGGCGACCCAGCCGAGCGTGCCGGAATGGACGTGGCCCACGGTCCAGTCGGTATAGTGGCTGAGAGAATTGACGGGGCGGATGGCAAGGAAAGATCCCTCGAAGGTCGACAGCCCGTAGAACACGGCGGCAACGAACATGAAGCGAAGCGTGGCGTCGTCGCGCACCTTGTGCCAGGCGCCGTTCAGCGTGGCGATGGCATTGCCCGCCGAGGCCCAGCTCGGCACCAGCAGCATGACCGAAAACGTCATCCCCAGCGTCTGCGCCCAATAGGGCAGCGCGGTGTAATGCAGGTGGTGTGAACCGACCCAGATGTAAAAGAAGGTAATGCCCCAGAAACTGACGATCGACAGGCGATAGGACCAGATCGGCCGCCCCGACCGCACCGGCAGGAAATAGTAGAGCATCCCCAGGAACCCGGAGGTCAGGAAGAAGGCGACCGCGTTGTGGCCATACCACCATTGCACCATCGCATCCTGCACCCCCGACCAGACGGGGAAGCTTTGCGCTGCCGTCCAGCGCACCGGCAATGCGAGATTGTTGACGATATGCAGCATCGCCACGACCAGGATGAAGGCCAGATAATACCAGTTGGCGACATAGATATGCGGCTCGTTCCGGCGGGCGAGCGTCCGAATGTAGAGCGCGAAATAGATGACCCAGATTACCACCAGCCAAAGGTCCGCGTACCATTCGGCTTCAGCATATTCCTTGGATTGGGTCGATCCCATCAGGTAACCGGTGACGGCCCAGGCGCAAAACAGGTTGTAGCCGATCAGCACGACCCAGGGGCTGACGGAATCGGCCAACCGCGCGCGTGACGTGCGTTGCAGGACGTGGAATGAGGTGGCGATCAGCGCGTTGCCACCAAAACCGAAGATGATGCCGGTTGTATGTACGGGGCGCAGACGGCCGAAACTGGTCGCCGGCCAGAGCGGCGTTGCCTCTGGCCAATAGAGCAACGCCGCAACCCACACGCCTACGGCCATGCCGATCATCGCCCAGATCAGCGTCATGATGATACCGAACCGCGTCGGCGCATCGTCGTAATGGCGCAGCCGATCCGCCGGAGACTCCGGGTCATAGAGTGCGCCACCGAGCAGGAAAGCCAGGCCGAGGCCGAGCACGAGCGCCATGAACCCGTGCAGCGACATGACCCCGTGGCGTGCGGCGGCTGCCATGGCAAGGCCCGTCAGGGCCAGCAGGACCGACAGGATCATGCCGATCCGGCGTTCGGAAACCGACAGTGTTTCGGTCATCCTGTTCTGCCTTTCTTCGTCATGCTGCTACCCGTTCGGGAAGGGCGATATCGGCAAGTGTCGAGCCGTTCAGATCCTCGATGAACCTGACCTCTGCCTGTCGAAACCGGGCCTTCAGACGGCAACAGCCGTCTATCGTGCAGTCGCCTCCGCCCGGCCCGAAACACTCGACCAGCGCCTGCCCCTGTTCGAGCAGCCGCACGACGTCGCCCAGCCGGATCTCGGCGGGGTTGGCGCGCAAGACGGCGCCACCGTTCGCCCCCCGCCGGGTCTCGACGATGCCGCCCTGCGCCAGCCGCTGCATGATCTTGGTCAGGTGATTGCGGGACAGCTTGAATTCCTCGGCCATGACGGCAGTCGAGAAGGCCCGGTCGGGGGCGCTCGCCATGCGCATCAGCATGCGAAGCCCGTAATCGGTGAAGGATGTAAGGTTCATGGCGTCTCGCATGATTCGAATTGGTATTTACAATACCTATTTAACAGAGATAGCATGAGACTCAAGTTGAAATTCTCGGGAACCCCATGTCACCTGCCGACCCACAGATCATCACAGCCCGTCCGCGAATAACCGCCGAGCTCATGGCGCGGACCGGACTGAACGAGGACAGGCTGACCGAACTGGTGCATCGCTTCTACGACAAGGTGCGCGCCGACGCCGTTCTCGGCCCGATCTTCGCCGCCCGGATTTCCGACTGGGGCCCGCACCTGGAACGCATGGTGGATTTCTGGTCCTCGGTCGCGCTGGTGACGGGCCGCTATCACGGCGCCCCGATGCCGGCCCATGTGACCCTGCCAGTGGATTGGAATCACTTCGAACGCTGGCTGGCCCTGTTCCGCGAAACCGCGGCCGAGACCTGCCCGCCCGAGGGTGCCGCGCATGTCATCGAACGTGCCGAGCGGATCGCACGCTCGCTGCATATGGCGGTCGAGGATGCCAGGCCCGAACCGTCCCGTTCCTGCTCTGACCGAAGGATACCGACATGACCAAACCGACACCCCCGCAAGATCCCGCCGGCCTCACCCGCTATATCGAGGCCGAGTATCATGCCAAACACCGCGCCCGGCTGCCCGAACTGGCGGCACTGTCGGAAAAGGTGGAAACCATCCATGCCGGGCAGGCGGATGTTCCTGCAGGGCTGGCCGAGGTGCTGCACCGGATGATCGGTGAACTCGAGGTGCACATGAAGAAGGAGGAACTGATCCTGTTTCCCGCCATTCGCAACGCGGCACCGGGGCTGGACGCCCCGATTGCGGCGATGCGGGCGGATCACGACGACCACGAGGCAGAGGTCGAACAGATCCGGCACCTGACCAACGGCCTGACATTGCCGGACGGCGCCTGCCGAAGCTGGATGCGGCTCTATGCCGGGGTCGGTGAATTCCTTGACAATCTCGCAGCCCATATCCGGCTGGAAAACGACGTGTTGTTTCCGCAATTCGAGACCCCTGGCGCAGGCCATGTCTGACCTGCGTCTTCCCGGGCCGGCCAAGGACCTCGTCGAGCGGCGTCATGCCTTGGCGCCGGAGACCGAGGATGCTTTCCGCGCCTTTTCCAAGGCGGTGTTCGCCGAGGGCGCGCTGGATGCGCGCGGCAAGCAGCTTGTCGCAGTGGCGGTCCCGCATGTAACGCAATGTCCATGGTGCATCGAGGGCCATGTCAAGGCGGCCCGGCGCGCGGGCGCCTTGGACGAACAGGTCATGGAGGCGATCTGGGTCGCCACGGAAATGCGCGCCGGCACCTCCTGGGCCCATGCGCTGAAGGCGGTGGAGATGATCGGCGACACGGACGGGCAGGACAACTGATGCGGTCGGCACGGCAGTCCGGCCCCGACGCCCCCGGCGAGCGTATCCGCGTCAAGCGGATCTATCACGCGCCACGCGTGTCGGACGGCAAGCGGATACTGGTCGACCGCCTATGGCCACGCGGGATGGCGAAGGACCGCGCCCGGCTATTTCAATGGTGCAGGGAGATCGCACCGAGCGATGAGTTGCGGCACTGGTTTCACGGTCACCCCGATCAGTGGCAGGCGTTCACCACGCGCTATGAGACGGAGCTTGCCGCCCATGACGATTTGGTCCGCGAACTTGCCGAACATGCGCGCGAGGATGTCGTCACGCTGCTTTATGCCTCGAAGAACGAGGCGCATAACAACGCCATCGTGTTGCGCAATTACCTGCGCCAATGGCTGGAACGGGAGGGGCAGACATGACAGACTGGCGTGACACCCTACTGTACACCCGCGATCGTGTGACTGCGAGTCCGGAAGTGATCAGTCCGGCGTTTCGAGGCGCGGTCGCCAGTCCTCGATCGCCCCTTGTGCCAGCCGCGCATCCACCATGCGCTGCCAGCTTTCCGGCAAACCCGGAAGTGCAGCGAAGGCGGTCAGGGCGTCATGGTCTGAAGTATCGCGGTAGAGAAGCCGCCAGACACGGGTGAGCGGCCAGTCCCGGCACGGTCGCGCGATCAGCTCCACCCGGTCGCCGGGCGCGATGAGGCCTTCCGAGATGACGCGGAAATACCAGCCGGTGCGGCCGGTTTCCTGCACCCGGGCCGCCATGTCGGGCAGGTCGAAGCGCAGGTTGAGCCGCCAGCAGGGCTGGCGGGTCTGGCTGACCTCGACGATCACGCCGCCCAGCCGATAGCGGTCGAACAGGCAGAGATCGTCCTCCGTCGCACCCTCGATCACCAGGTTCTCGCCAAAGGCACCGGGGCGGAGACACGCCGCGCGTTCGGGCAGATCGTTTTTCCAAGCCGGATAGTGCAGGGCGGGATAGGCATGGAGCGCCTTGTCCGCGCCACCGTGATGGCGGGTATCACCCTGTTCGTCGCCCTCAAGCCCTTCGGCCCGGGCCATGAGCGGACCGGAGACGGCCGTCTTGTCAATACCGGAGGGAATCGCATTCGGGCCCAGCGGCCCGACCGCGCCAACGCGCAGTTCGGCAATCCGGAATGCCCTCATCCCGCGTCTCCCGAAGCCACGTCGAACACGTCCGTCACGCAGAGCAGCGGTGCATGGACATTGGCGTTGACCCTCAAGGCCGCCGTCACGCCGTCGAAGCGCGCCGCCTCTACCGCGCCGATATCGGCGAACGGCACCGTCACGCTCAGTGTCAGCCCGGCAAAGATCGGCGACCAACCGGGAGAATCGATCAGGATCGGCAGGCCCGGCCAGGTCAGGGGCAGCGCCGGCGCGGTCCCTTCGGGAATGTCGATGACCTTGAGCGCGCCGGACCCGCAGGCCTCGTCGGGGCCAAGCACGACCCAATGGCTGTGCCAGGCGCCGCCATCGCCGTCCGTCGTGCCAGACCCGGTTTCATCGAAGAGCGGTGTGTCGTCGAAATCGGGATGACTCGTGACTAAGCATGGCGTCAACGACCGTGGCCTCGCGATTCCAGACCGCGGTGATGAGAGAAATGGACGGCACGGGAATGTCCTTGAGAAGTTTTGCCGAGAACTGTTTTGGTGCGTGGATCGAGATTTGGCTGGGCTTCGTCCCTCCCGCCCACTTTTCACGTCACTCTCACGATAGCGGGCTTGGCATCGCGGATCAATTTGCTGGCTGCGGCAATGACCAACGCGATTTCCTGGCTGATCATGCGGATTCGAGGGCCAGGTGCAGACGACCGGTGGATTTTTCGAGTAACGTACGGGCTTCGTCGATGTCGAGTTGCCTGCGCAGCATGATGATGGCAAGCTTGATCGAGTTGTCACTCGCCGCAAGTGCCTGCTTTGCAGCTTCGAGACTTGATCCGGAGAGCTCCATGACCATCATCGCCGCACGCTTGTGCAGCTTTTCATTGGTTGGTTTCATCTCGACCATGCGCCCCCGGTAAACATAGCCCATGCGCAGGAAAATACCCGTGGAAAGAGTGGTCAATACCGCTTTCTGCGCCGTTCCCGCCTTCATCCGGGTCGATCCGGCAAGAACTTCGGCGCCACTGTCAACCTCGATGGCAATGTCGCTCACCGAGGCGAGTGGCCCGCCCGGACTGTTCAGCACGCCGATGGTCAGAGCGCCTCTGGCCTGACCGTGTCGGAGACCCGATATGGCAAAGGGGGTCCGTCCGGATGCGGCAAGGCCGATCACGACGTCGTCCGAGCACAGGCCAAGGTGCGTGAGCGCACGGATGACTTCGTCCTCATCGTCTTCCGCCCCCTCCACAGGAGTGGTGAACGCCCTTTCACCGCCGGCCATGATGGAAATGACGCGCTCGGCGGGCCAGTTGAAGGTCGGGATGAGTTCGGCGGCATCCAGAGTGGCAATGCGGCCGGACGTGCCGGCTCCCAGATAGAACAGGCGCCCGCCACGCTCCAGCCGCACGGTCGCTGCATCCACAGCCCGGGCGATGGTGGAACGCACGGCATGGACAGCGGAGATCGCCGCCAGCTGTCCTTCCAGCATGGTATCAACCATCTCTCCGGTATTCCACGTTTCGAGCGCAGTATATCGTGATGCCGCACCTTCCGTCGCGATCATGCCACAGCTTCCCCCTTGCTTCGAGCCATCCGTGCTGCTGCAAGCGCAGCATCGATCCGCGGGAAATCGATATCCTCGCCGGCCATCTGGCGCCGGATTTCCTTGCTGATCAGCGGATGCAACGCGAGCACGCCTCCGACAAATGCGATCTTCGCAGGACCGCAGCGATGCAGCAATGCACGAGCGAGACGGCAGAGTTCGCCACCGGCAGCGGTGATGATGGCCGTCGCATGCGTATCACCCTGCTCGACGGCAGCAGCCACAGCTACCGCGAGTTCGCCGATTCTGCCCCGGCCGCTGCCATAGACGTGACTGCGAACATCATCCCAGTCGCTGCCGCCGATCGCATCAAACAAATTTCTGGCCAACACTTCGGCCCCTTTGGGCTGCCCATGTTCGTCAATCACCCTGAAGAGCCTGTCGAGCGCGCGCAAGGCGATCCATGTGCCCGATCCGCCGTCATCGATGAGCAACCCGCGACCGCCCACAACCGTCGCGTTGCCATCGGCATCGATCGAGACGCCAATCGAACCAGTGCCGGATGACACCAGATGCCCCCGGCTGCCGCCGAACGCCGCGTGCCAGCCCAGCAGCATGTCATTGGAATAATGGTAGCATCCCGCGGGAAGCCCGAAGACATCTTCGATCTGCTGCTCGATCTGTCGATGTCGGGAAAACCCTGCTCCGGTGATGCCGAAATGGGCAAAATCGATGCGGCCCGGCATGACTTCGCGCATCGCTTCGAGCGTGCCGACAAAGGTGGCACGGCTGGCAGCCTCGAAGATCAGTCCGGTGGCGCCGGGAGCCCTGCCCCGCGCGACCTCATTGCCCACGCTGTCCACGACTGCCCAGCGCGTAGCTGTACCCCCCATGTCAACACCAAGATAGTAATGTTCCGTCATGCCAGTCCTGTCATGTCTGCCACGAAGGCGCGGGTAATTGCGCACGGATTGGTGATCATCGTACCTACCACCACTGCGTGAGCTCCCGCAAGCAAAGCCGCTCGCGCAAGTTGTGGTGTATTGATCATGCCCTCGGCAATCACCGGCACGGCCAGACGGGCAGCCAGTTGCTCGATCAATCCCAGATTGGCAACGGGGAAGTCGCTCCTTGTTTGCGTGGTATGACCGGCGAGCGTGGTGGCAACGAAATCCGCTCCGGCATCAGCTGCCCGGACACCTTCCTCGAAGTTGGAGATATCAGCGAAAGTCAATCGTCCTGCATTCGAGATATGACGCAAGACAAGCTGCCAGTCGTCGCCGGCACGCGGCCTGTCCGTGCAGTCGAGACCGATGACTTCCGCTCCGGTTGCGATGATGGCGTCGGCGGCCACGATATCGGGAGTGATATAAACCTCCTCGCCATCGCGAAAGAGCTTGTTGATCCCGATGACCGGCAAGTTGGTCGCATTGCGGATAGCAGTAACATCGGCGGTGCCGTTAGCCCGTATGGCCACAGCACCGCCCGCCTCGGCAGCCCTGGCCATGGCGGCCATGTGCACAGGCCCATGCAACGGATTGTCCGCACGGGCCTGACAGGAGACGATCAATCCCCCTTTTTGCAGCGCGATCATTTCACCGCTCCGGACGTCATGCCATTGATGAACTGCTTGGACAGGATCATGTAGATGATGGTGATTGGTGCGGCCGCGAGGGTAAGGCCGGCGAACATCACTCCCCAGTCGGTGACGAACTCGCCGATGAAGGTCGTGAGCCCTTGCGGGAGCGTCTTCAGGTTGTCATCCTGAATGAATACCAGTGGGAAGAAGAAATCGTTCCATATCGGCACAAGATTGTAGATGCCGGCAATGACCATGGCCGGGCGACACAAGGGGAGCATGACGCTCCACATGATCCGCAATTCACTGGCACCATCCATCCGTGCCGCATCTTCGAGGTCACGCGGAAGGGTGCGGATGAACCCGGTCATGATGAACACGGTCGAAGGCAGACCCATCGCCGTGTAGACCGCGACCAATGAAAGCTGTGAGTTGAGAATTCCCAGATCGCGGAACAACACGAATAGCGGGATGATCGCGAGTTTCAGCGGTAACATCAGCCCGGCCATGAAAAAGAGCAGCAGGAAGCCCGATCCCGCGAACCGGTAGCGACCGAGGGCATAGGAAGCCATGGTACCTAGAACACCGATGCAGAAAATCGAAGCGCCGGTCACGACGAACGAATTGAGCAGATAGCGGAGAAAATTGCTTTTCGTCGCCATTGCGGTGAAGTTCTGCAGGTTGGCGAAATCCGGAATGGAGAACGGGTTCTGGAAAATCTCCACATTCGTCTTGAACGCCGAGAAGATCATGATGATGACCGGAAACAGCATCACAAAGGTATTGGCAATCAGGATGACCTGCATCAGCCCGTCGCGGCCCAACGTGGCGAACAGCCCCTTCTGGCCGTTGATCGCGGCACTCATACTTCGAGCTCCCGTTTGCGCAGATGCAGCGTCCAGAAGGTGGCAATGACGGCGATGAACAGGAACATGAGCACGGCCAGGGCCGAGCCGAGACCGAAATCCTGCCCGCCCGCGGACTGGTTGCCGAACGCGGTCCGGTAGAACACGAGCCCGAGCACGTCGGTGGAGCCGAACGGCGAGCCGTCAAGACCGGCCATGATGTAGGGCAGCTCGAACCAGTTGAACGAGCCGATGAACAACAGAATGAAGACCACGGTTGTGGAGGGAGCAATCATCGGCCAGACGATCTTCTTCACGACAACCCATTCGCTGTCGGTCTCCATGCGCGCAGCGTCAAGTATCTCTGCGGGAATACGTTGCAGGCCCGCCAGAAAGACCAGCGTGGGGAATCCCACCCAGGCCCAGGCATTGACGAAGATGAGAGCCGCCAGGGCTGTTTCGCTCTGGCCCAACCATGGCTGGGCCAGGCTGCCGAGGCCGATGGCTGTCAGTGACTTGTTCACCACACCGAAAATCGGGTGGAAGAACAGTTTCCAGAGATAGCCGATAATGACGGTCGAAAGAACCACAGGAAGGAATACCGATATCCTGTGAATGCGGGCACCCGGCAACTCCCGCCACAAGGCATAGGCCAGGACGAAGCCGGCGCCGTTCTGCACGATCATCAGCGACACGAACACGATGATGTTGTGCTTGAACGCATTGAGCGTGGTGCTCGCATAGGGCTCTTCAAACAAAATAGTGTAGAAATTACCGAACCCGATAAAGCCTTCCCGCCGTAGACCATTCCAGTCATAGAATGCATAGGTAAGCGCGGAAACGATCGGATAGATCACGAACAGGCTCATCACGACCAGCGGCGGAACGAGCAGGAAGGTGATCCAGATACCTCTACCGGTCAGACGGAATGGCGATGTACGGTCTGGTGGCGCTGCCGTTGAAGCGTTTCGGGTCATGGGTCCGTCCAGAAGCGGCGAAATCGGGAGCGCATTCCTGTCTAGTGAAATCGGAATGCGGGCTCTGTCTCCTCGTTTCGTCGCATTTTCTGATCGTTCAGGCGGTGCGCCGGAACGAAAGGTGTTCTAAGATGTCGCCGGGCATGGAGGACAGGTCTTCCAGACCCATCCTCCATGTCATCTGCATTACTTGCGGAAAGGTTCGTGATACAGCGCGATACCTTCGGTGACGGCCTTGCCGACCTGGGCCGGATCACTCTCTCCCGCCAGCATTCGCTGCACTTCGGCCTGCAACAGCACCGAACCTGACGGCTCCTTGTAGCGGAAGTTGGTCAGCATGACGTAGGGTACCGAATGCTCGTTGAGTTGCGCCACCTGCTGCAGCAGCGGGTTGTCGAACGTGACACCCTTGATCGGCGAGATATTGCCGAGTTCGTTTGCAAATTTCTGACCGAATTCCGGAGTGGCGAGATAGGCGAGGAATTTCCTGACCGCATCGGGATGTGCAGTCTTGGCATTCCCGGCATATCCACCATCATAGAAGATCCCCACCAGGCGCTCGTCATCCGCGTTACGCCCAGGTGCCGCAAAGATTCCCAGATCGAGATCAGGGTTCTGACTCTTGAAATTCGCCAGTTCGAACGAACCGCCGGCGAACATCGCCGCCATGCCCGAAGCAAACAATTGCTGCGAGGAGGCGTAATCGAGCCCGGTGAAGCCGGTGGGGAAAAAGGTACTGACCTGCTTCAGGGCCTCAAGACCGCCGATGAATCGGGGATCCTCGAAGGTGGTCTTGTCGTTCTGGATGTCCTCGAAGAAACCGCGACCGATGATCGACGACGTCAGGGC
This sequence comes from Geminicoccaceae bacterium, assembly GCA_020638465.1. Classification (NCBI taxonomy): domain Bacteria; kingdom Pseudomonadati; phylum Pseudomonadota; class Alphaproteobacteria; order Geminicoccales; family Geminicoccaceae; species Geminicoccaceae bacterium. The sequence goes on along the minus strand of JACKIM010000003.1, from coordinate 316,187 downwards.
CGAAACGATGGTTTCGTTCTGCCAGGCCGTCGCCGTGCCATTGCCGAATGCGAAAATGCCCGCATCCTGGATGGCCTTGGCATTCGCCAGCAGTTCATCCCAAGTCTGCGGCACGCCCAATCCGAGTTGGTCGTAGATCGCCTTGTTATAGATCATCAGCATGGTCTGCGACGCGAAAGGCACACCATAGACCTTGCCGTCGGAACGCAGGGTTTCGGCATTGACGGCTGCTTGCGGCATGTTGGCCAGGCCCGGCACCTCCCGCTCCGAGAGCGGCATGAGATAGCCCGCCCCCGCCACGGTCTCGAAAGCACCATAGGCACGCACCATCATGGCATCCGGCCCCTGATCCGCCGACAATGCGGTGGAGAGGATGGTTGCGTAGTTGGACGCCTCATATCCCTGGAACTGGACATGGATACCGGGATTGGCCGCCTCGAAATCAGCGATGAGCTCTTCGTAGACCGGCTTGTCCTCCTGCCGCCAGCTCCAGAAGCTGATCTCCTGGGCCATTGCCGGCAAAGCCACGGCCGCCGCCATAAGGCCGAGCGCGGCTGATCTGACGATCTTCGACATCGCGTACTCCTTCACCTTGGACTGAACTTGTTGCAAAATTGTCCCGGACATGCATCGTGCCGGGCAAGCTGGGGTCGGCAGCCCGCATCTCAAAGGCGTCGACCGTCTTCGCTGCTGAAGAAATGCATCGTGTCCAGCCTCGGCGCCAGATGGACCCGTTTCTGATCGGGACGAATCTCGACATCAGGATCGATGCGCACCGAAACCAGCGTACCCTCGCCCAACCGAGCATACATATAAGCATCGTTGCCTAGATATTCCGAGTAGATGAAATCGGCGGTGTAGCCTTCACCGTCACCGACCAGCCTGAAACCGTCGGGACGGATGCCGAGCGTGACCTTGCGGCCGCTCTCCGGCGCGTTCGGTATGAAGATCGAGCCACTGCCCCCGACGCCGAAACGTTCCCCATCACGCTCGGCCTCGACCAGCGTCATGCGTGGCGAGCCGATGAAGGTCGCGACGAAGGTGTTGACCGGCTGCTCGAACAGTTCGCGCGGTGTGCCGACCTGTTCAATGATCCCGCCATTCATCACCACGATGCGGTCAGCCAACGTCATGGCCTCGACCTGATCATGGGTGACATAGATCATCGTGCCGCCGATTTCCTCGTG
>JACKIM010000003.1:0-12500 GCA_020638465.1 Geminicoccaceae bacterium | reverse complement strand
TGTATCCTGCACTGAATTCATAGGTGCAGGAGGCGAACCCGGGGAACTGAAATATCTCATTACCCGGAGGAAAGGACATCAACCGAGACTCCGTGAGTAGCGACGAGCGAAAGCGGACCAGGCCAGTGGCTTGTGCGAGAGAACCGGAACCGTCTGGAAAGTCGGGCCATAGCGGGTGATAGCCCCGTACGGGCAAGGTCGAGCACAGGTCCTTGAGTAGGGCGGGGCACGTGAAACCCTGTCTGAACATGGGGGGACCACCCTCCAAGCCTAAGTACTCCTCGACGACCGATAGCGAACCAGTACCGTGAGGGAAAGGTGAAAAGTACCGCGACGAGCGGGGTGAAACAGACCCTGAAACCGGATGCCTACAAACAGTTGGAGCCTGGGTTTTCACTTTGGTGAGAGCAGCGGGTGACAGCGTACCTTTTGTATAATGGGTCAGCGAGTGCGTTTGTGCAGCAAGCTTAAGCCGCTAGGCGAAGGCGCAGCGAAAGCGAGTCTTAAAAGGGCGAATAGTTGCACGGATGCGACCCGAAACCGGGTGATCTAGCCATGACCAGGTTGAAGGTGCGGTGACACGCACTGGAGGACCGAACCCACGCCCGTTGAAAAGGTCGGGGATGAGTTGTGGCTAGGGGTGAAAGGCCAATCAAACCCGGAGATAGCTGGTTCTCCGCGAAAGCTATTGAGGTAGCGCGTTGCATGTTTCCTGCCGGGGGTAGAGCACTGGATGGGCTAGGGGGGAGCGATCCTTACCAAACCTAACCAAACTCCGAATACCGGCACGTTAGTGCAGCAGACAGACGGCGGGTGCTAAGGTCCGTCGTCAAAAGGGAAACAGCCCAGACCGCCAGCTAAGGTCCCCAAATCGTATCTAAGTGGGAAAGGATGTGGGACGGCCATGACAACCAGGAGGTTGGCTTAGAAGCAGCCATCCTTTAAAGAAAGCGTAACAGCTCACTGGTCTAATCAAGCTGTCCTGCGCCGAAGATGTACCGGGGCTCAAGATACGTACCGAAGCTGCGGACTTCAGAACTTGTTCTGGAGTGGTAGCGGAGCGTTCCGTAGGCCTGCGAAGGTGTGGCGTGAGCCATGCTGGAGGCATCGGAAGCGAGAATGCTGACATGAGTAGCGATCAACAGAGTGAGAAACTCTGTCGCCGAAAGTCCAAGGGTTCCTGCGCAAGGTTAATCCACGCAGGGTGAGCCGGCCCCTAAGCCGAGGGCGAAAGCCGTAGGCGATGGGAACCAGGTGAATATTCCTGGGCCAGTGGGTAGTGACGGCGCTCGTAGATGGTTCATCCTTATCGGATTGGATGGGCTGTGAAGGGCGTCCAGGAAATAGCTCCCACATGAGACCGTACCCGAAACCGACACAGGTGGACTGGTTGAGTATACCTAGGTGCTTGAGAGAACGGTATTGAAGGAACTCGGCAAAATACCCCCGTAACTTCGGGAGAAGGGGGACCCCTTGATGGGCAACCATCGGGGGGTGGCACAGACCAGGGGGTGGCGACTGTTTACTAAAAACACAGGGCTCTGCGAAGTCGCAAGACGACGTATAGGGTCTGACGCCTGCCCGGTGCCGGAAGGTTAAGAGGAGCGGTGCAAGCTGCGAATCGAAGCCCCGGTAAACGGCGGCCGTAACTATAACGGTCCTAAGGTAGCGAAATTCCTTGTCGGGTAAGTTCCGACCTGCACGAATGGCGTAACGACTGCCCCACTGTCTCCAATACCGACTCAGCGAAATTGAATTCCCCGTGAAGATGCGGGGTACCCGCGGTCAGACGGAAAGACCCCGTGCACCTTTACTACAACTTTACAGTGGTACTAGGTGGCGCATGTGTAGGATAGGTGGGAGCCATTGAAGTCGAGCCGCCAGGTTCGATGGAGGCAGCCTTGAAATACCACCCTTGCGGCACTTGGTATCTAACCGCGGCCCGTTATCCGGGTCCGGGACCCTGTATGGTGGGTAGTTTGACTGGGGCGGTCGCCTCCCAAAGAGTAACGGAGGCGCGCGAAGGTTGGCTCAGACTGGTCGGAAACCAGTCGTCGCGTGCAAGAGCAAAAGCCAGCCTGACTGCGAGGCCGACGGGCCGAGCAGAGACGAAAGTCGGCTCTAGTGATCCGGTGGTCCCGCGTGGAAGGGCCATCGCTCAACGGATAAAAGGTACGCCGGGGATAACAGGCTGATACTACCCAAGAGTCCCCATCGACGGTAGTGTTTGGCACCTCGATGTCGGCTCATCACATCCTGGGGCTGAAGCAGGTCCCAAGGGTTCGGCTGTTCGCCGATTAAAGTGGTACGTGAGCTGGGTTTAGAACGTCGTGAGACAGTTCGGTCCCTATCTGCCGTGGGTGTTCGAGACTTGCGAGGATCTGCCCTTAGTACGAGAGGACCGGGGTGGACGTACCTCTGGTGGACCAGTTGTCGTGCCAACGGCACAGCTGGGTAGCTATGTACGGAAGGGATAACCGCTGAAAGCATCTAAGCGGGAAACCCACCTCAAAACCAGGTCTCGCTATCAGGGCCGTGGAAGACCACCACGTCGATAGGTCGGGTGTGGAAGTGCAGCAATGCATGGAGCTTACCGATCCTAATAGCCCGAGCGAACTCACCCCCCTCCAGCAGACATGCTGGACGTTCCAACCTTCATACCTGTGTCCAGTAACCAGACAATTTGCATGATCCGCTTGGAGGGCCTGGTGGCCATAGCGAGAGTGAACCACCCGAACCCATTCCGAACTCGGACGTGAAACCTCTCAGCGCCCATGGTACTGCGTCTCAAGGCGTGGGAGAGTCGGTCGCCGCCAGGCCCTCCAAACGGATCACCAGCAAACATGCCTCCTCACGAAATCCACCACCAACGCGGGGTGGAGCAGCCCGGTAGCTCGTCAGGCTCATAACCTGAAGGTCGCAGGTTCAAATCCTGCCCCCGCAACCATCTTTACTTGCGATTGCCCCGCCCCTCCGGCGGGGTTTTTCGTTTGTGCGGAAATCATAAGGATTCCAGCGAGATCGCCCTGGACGTCGATCTCCACTTTCCCCTCCACCGGCGTCAGCACGATCTTCTCCACCAGCGAGCGCAGGATGTCGGCCGCCTCGATCCGCTTTTCTTCCTCCTCGTCCTGCAAGGCTTCGTAGAGCTGCTGGACCCGCTTGCGGTATTGCAGCGCCATCGAGGGGTGCAGCAGGGGAGGCGGTTCTTCGGCCTCGGCCAGGAACGCGCGCAACTCGGCCTTCCGGCCTTCCAGCCGCTTCATGTCCTCCACGATGGCCTCAATCGGCCCGCCTGATTTGATGGCGGTCAGTAGCTTGGCCAGTTCGCGGTCGATCTTCGCCATCTCCGCCTCGGCCCCTGCGATGCCCGCACGGCCTTCCATCCGTAGCCGATTCATCTCCTGCGTGAACACCTCGCAGAAGCGGGCGAACAGTTCGGGATCGACCAAGCGGGTCCGCAGCGCATTCAGCACGCGCGTCTCCAACTCGTCGCGCCGGATGTTGGTCCGGTTATCGCAGGTGCCTTTGTTCCGTGCCGTCGAGCAGCCGATCAGGGTCGCCGAGATCGCGGAATAGCCGCCGCCGCAGCAGGCGCATTTGGTCAGGCCCGAGAAGAGATATTTCGGCCGGCGGCGATGGTTCATCTTGCTGACGTCGGCCAAGCCGCTTTCATCGCGCTCGGTCCGCATCTCGCCCTGCCTTGTCTTCACGGCTTCCCATAGGTCATCATCGAGGATGCGCAACTCGGGCGTTTCCTGAATGACCCATTCCGATTCCGGGTTGGGCCGGGCCCGGCGCTTGCCGGTATCGGGGTCTTTGACGAACCTCTGGCGGTTCCAGACGATCTTGCCGACATACATCTCGTTGTTGAGGATGCCATTGCCGCGCTTCGGGTTGCCGTTGATCGTGCTGAACCCCCAGTCGCCGCCTGATGGCGCGGGAATACGGTCCCTGTTCAGGGCGAGGGCGATGGTCTTGGCCGACTTGCCGGCCGCGTAGTCGCGGAAGATGCGGCGCACGACCTCGGCTTGCGCCTCGTTGACGGTGCGATCGCCACGGACGGGCTCGCCGTTGGCATCGAACTTCTTCACCACGTCATAGCCGTAGGAATTGCCGCCGCCCGACTTGCCGGCCTCGACGCGGCCGCGCTGTCCGCGCCGGGTCTTGTCGGCCAGATCCTTGAGGAACAGCGCGTTCATCGTGCCCTTGAGGCCGACATGCAGTTCGCTGATCTCGCCCTCGGACAGGGTGAACATCTTCACGTCGGCATAGCGCATGCGCTTGTAGATGCCGGCGATGTCCTCCTGGTCGCGGCTGATCCGGTCCAGCGCCTCGGCCATGATCATGTCGAACCGGCCTCGCGTGGAATCCATTATCACCGCCTGGATGCCGGGGCGCTGGATCATGCTGGAGCCGGAGATGGCGTGATCGGAATACTCCTCGACCACCGTCCAGCCTTCCTTCTCCGCCCGCAGGCGGCACATGCGGAACTGGTCGGCGATCGACGCCTCGCGCTGGTTGTCCGACGAATAGCGGGCGTAGATTGCGACCTTCAATGCACCTCTCCCATCGGCATCAGGAGGTGTGCTTCCTCCGTCGCTTCATCATCTGAACTTCCTCGGCGTAGCAATCCCGCGCCGCCTGTCGCGCCAGGAAGTCGACCAGACGCAGAAGACGCGGATCGGGATTGCCGCGCGGGGTGAACGTCAGCTCCGGTTCTTCCAGCATCAAGGATTCGAGCAGCGCTTCGCGCTCTCGTCCTGTCATCTTGGCTCTGGTTCCGGGGGCTCGCAAGGTCATACCTCGCAGCATTCGCCCGGAATCCATCATAAGCAATTGAAATTACATGCGTATATTTGGCGGCGGAAAGCATGTCTCCGGTGGCTTCGGCGAAGCATGGCGCGCTCCTTCGTGCCACAGCATATGGAAAATACTGGCGCAAACGCCCATTGTTCTTCTGCACTGCTGCTCTGTGGTTGGCCTCCAGGGGCATCGCTGACATCCCTTGTTTGCAAGATGGAAAGCGGCTATATGTCAGGATATAGCACGGAGGCCAGCCATGAGCAATGCCGCACAGAAGAGAGCGATCGAGAACTATCGGGCGCGCCTGACGCAGCGCGGCTTCAAGCGCTTCGAGGTCCTAGCGCTGGAATCCGACCGTGAACTGATCCGGTCACTTGCCCGTCAGCTGGCGGAGGAGGGGCCAGAAGCGGAGCAGGCCCGGGCTGCGGTCAAGGCGGCTCTCGTCGCGGGCGAGCCGCCAAAGTCCGGCGGCATCCTGTCCGCCCTGCGCCGTTCGCCCCTGGTCGGCGCCGATCTCGATCTGTCGCGCCCGCGCGAGGAAGGGCGCCGGGTCGATCTGTGACGCGCTATCTCCTCGACACCAACATTATCAGCAACATAGTCAAGCCGCAGCCGTCGGAGGCGCTGCTGGCGTGGTGGGCAGAGCAGCGTGATGACGACCTGTTCATTTCGGCGCTGACCATCGCCGAGATCCGCCGCGGCATTCTGGAGAAACCGCGCGGGAAAAAGCGCGATGCTCTCGATGCCTGGTTCTCCGGGCCGGAAGGGCCGCAGGAGCTGTTCGCCGGCCGCATTCTCTCGTTCGACGACAAGGCGGGCCTGATCTGGGCGAGGTTGATGGCAGAGGGGAAGGCGGCAGGGCGTCCGCGAAGCGGACTCGACATGATCATTGCCGCAGTGGCGGGAGCAAACGACTGTGTGGTCGTCACGGATAACGAAAAGGATTTCAGGGGGCTTCAAATCGTCAACCCCTTGCGCCGTGGAGCAGAGGGGGGAGAGATATGACACCAGCAGCGCCTGTGCCGATAGAATACAGGCTCATCGGCCCAACGGAGGGCGGCGGCGTTGGCGATCTGCTGGTTGGCTTGGATCAGAGACAAGGGCGCATTCGCCTCCAGGCGTTGATCTCCGAATGGCTGCGCATGGAAAATCTCGTTGTTTTGACGGGATCGGGCACCTCGGTCTCGGCAGGCGGCAAGACCATGGCCAATCTGGAGAAAGAGGTGCTCGCAACCATAGAAGCACTGCCCGATCTCCCGCCCTCGATCAAACCCATCATAGAATCGCGGAAGAATGCTGTGGCATTTGCTAGTGTTCACGGTGCTCCGATTGGTTTTGAGGCATGGCTGTCTTTCATCGCCAACGCCTTGGTCGTCGCGGAATCTGTAGGCGCACCGTTTTCCGCTGTCACCTGGCCAGAGACGCCGGCCCCAAATACCGCCGATTTGCGTTGGTTCGTTCGCCGCCTGCGGATCGCCATCTTCTCAGAGTGTGCGCTATCACTGCCAGACACCACGTCCGCGACCTCGGCAAAGGGGATCGCACCCCAACTGGCGTTTCTCTCCAAACTGATTGCCCGCGACAGCAATCTCGGGCGTGCGCATCTCTTCACCCTGAACTACGACACGCTCTTCGAACAGGCGATGGAACTGCTGGGTGTTCAGTATTTTGATGGATTCACGGGGCGCGCGGCTGCTCGCTTCGATCCGTCCGTCTATGGCCTCGACATTTACTATCCGGGCGAGGTGGCGGAAGGTCGCGTCCGCCGCTTCGACAAGTTCCTGCATTTCTACAAGCTGCATGGCTCGATCCACTGGTTCGAACATGGCGATGAAATGCGTGCCCGCCATACTGATCTGACGCCTTTTCAGTCCTATGCAACGAAGAGTCCGGCGGACAAGGCCGCCGCGCTCGTGCCGCTGGCCGACAAGACGCCTTCGGTGGGTATCCTGCCCACAGCCAACAAATTCGCACAGACCCTGACTATGCCCTACGCGCATCTGTTCCGTTCGTTCCAGGTGCGGCTTGGCATTCCGCAGACCTTCTTGCTCGTTCTTGGCTATGGATTCGGGGATGATCACGTCAGCCGGATCATCGAGAATGCACTGATGAACCCATCGCTGATGATGCTGGTGATCGAGCCCAATCCCGACAGTCCGGTCATCGAACGCATCCGGCGCTATAAGGATCTCGGCAAACGGGCCTTTGTTCTCTGTCCCACGACAGATGCTTTCGCCGCCGCGCCGTTCACACTCGCGACCTTCGACGACTTTGCGACATTGGTGATGCCCGACGTGCAGTGGCTCGACGATTTTCTGCGGCTGCGGCGGTTCGAGAAGCAGATTGCCTCCTCCGAAACGCCAACTGATCCCAGTGCCGGCGCGGGGGCTTAGATGGATAATCCTCGGCTGGTCGGCCATATCGTCTCGGTTCAGGGCTTTCGGGTAAAGGTAGAACTTCTCCCTGAAACCCGTTCGGCATTGCGTGCCACTCTGGATGGCGTTCAGATCGCAATCGCGATCAACGCTTACCTGACCTTCTCGCTCGGTGCCGGAGAGACCGTCATCGGCATCATCACCGATCTCGAGGCCCGTGAAACCTTCGATCCGAACAATGGCGATGATCTCAACCTCGAACTGATGAAGCCGCGCCGCGTCGCCAGCGTTCAACTTCTGGGCACCATCCAGCATGCGGATGATGAACCGTCGTTCAGTCCAGGCATTTCCGTTCTGCCGACACTCGATACCCCGGCGGAGATCGGCTCACCTGACATACTGCGCGCAGTCTTCGAGATTCCTCCCCGGCGCAACAAACCGGAAGACTACGACGACAAGGACTTCGACTGTGACCTGAGAATTGGCTTTCCGACTGGCCAGGCCCGCAACGTCGTGCGCGCTTCCTACAATGACCTGTTTTCGCGGCCCTTGGCTATCGTAGGCAACACCGGCTCCGGCAAGTCCTTCTCCGTATCGAGCCTGATACAGAAAGCCATGAAGGCGCTGGATGGCGCGGCCGAGGAACCGCACGTCTTCATTCTGGATATAAATGGGGAATATGGCAAAGCCTTCCCGACGGCCGCAACGGCTGTGCGTTTGCCAGACCGCATCTATCTGAATGGCGAGGAGTTCGCTCTCCCTCTCTGGTTCATGAATGCCGAAGAGATCTGTGCCTGGCTCAGTGCCGCGGAGCAGACACAGGAGCCCGTGTTGAAAGATTGGTGGGCGATCGCCAAGGGCGGCGATGCCGCGGCCGCTGTCAATATGAACGCCCTCCAAAACGCCATGAGCGCGCTCGATCAACTGTTGAGTGAGCTGACCAAGATCAAGAAAAAGGCAGCGGGCTCTCACTGCGATGCCGTGACAGGGCATCTGGCGGATACCGGCGTTGATACTGCGGCTTTCGAGGTCTTGTTTCAGAACCATCGTCTCGCCAATGACTACAACACGGAGGTCATGAACAACCAAGCCGCAATTGCGGCCGAAGCGGAAAAGCTCAAGGACGCCATCCGCAGCAAGATTGTGGGTGGAAGTGCGACGGCAGAGGCCGGAATGCGGACAGCCGATTCTCCTCTGCCAATTGGTCGGGCTACGCTTACAGATCCTTCCCTTATCAACCGCGCGGTCTCGAAGGAGGATACGTTTCGCGTTGACGCCCATCTGACGACGCTGAAACTGCGCCTCAAGACTCGTTTGGATGACAAGCGGTGGCGGGCCTTTCTCAACTACGAGGATACCGACACGAAGATCGAGAATCTGTCAGGCTGGTTCCGGGGCTTCGGGCTTGGCGCGGCAACTGGGCCAAAGGTTTCGGTTCTCGATCTCTCCATGCTCAGCAACGAGGTTCTGCCCTATGCCTGCGCGGTGATCGGCCGTGTGCTATTGGAGGCGCGCGAGCGTCTTCCGGCGGCTTCGCGCTACAAGAACCCTTGGGTTTTGGTGCTTGAAGAAGCGCACAACTATGCCCGTCCCGCCAGATCAGACGAGGATCGCGGGCATCGCCTTGCGCGCCTTACCTATGAGCGGATCGCCAAGGAGGGGCGCAAATTCGGTCTTTCGCTCATCATCGCCAGCCAGCGGCCGAGCGAGATCAGCCAGACCATCATCAGCCAATGCGCGAATTTCATCAGCCACAGGCTCCAGAACCCCGACGACATCGACCATTTCCGCCGGATAATTCCCATGCAGGCGCGCCGTCTGTTGGATCAGGTCACTATCCTGGCTTCCGGCGAGGCGATTGTTTTCGGCAGTGCCTTCCATATCCCGACGCGCGTTCAGTTTGATCGGCCCGATCCCGGGCCATACAGCCAGACAGCGGCTCCATTCCATGAATGGTCAAAGAGCACTACCCCATTTCCCCTGGACACGGTGGTTAGTGCTTGGGGCACCTGACCATGCCTCGTTTCGGCACGTCCCAGGGTTATACGCGATGCGGGCGTGGCATCTGTGGTGCGGCCCTTGGTTCGGTTCTTGCGGGGGAAAGCCTTCCCCCTGGCCGGCACTTCGTTGCCGGCGCACCCCCTTCGAGCGGGGAGACCCCGCAACGCCCCCTGAGAGTGAGAGGGCGGACGGGTTTGCCGTGACGGGTTGAGGGCTGGAGGAGAGGCTTCCGGCGCCCGTCGCGGAGAACCGCGATGACCAGATATGACCGCAGCGCGCACCCGGCCTCGGAGCGGGCGAACCTTTACGACGAAATCACCGGCAAGATCATCGCCGAGCTGGAGGCCGGGCAGTTCCCCTGGGTCCAGCCCTGGGGCTCGTCCACGGCGCAGGCCCCGCTCGGCCTGCCGAGGAACGCCGCTACCTCCCGCGCCTATAGCGGCATCAACATCCTGATCCTCTGGGGCGCGGTGATCCAGCATGGCTTCCCCGGCCAGGGCTGGCTCACCTATCGCCAGGCGGCGGCCCTCGGCGGCAATGTCCGCAAGGGCGAACGCGGCACCACTGTCGTCTATGCCGACCGCTTCACGCCCGAGGATGAGAAGCGCCGCGCCCGCGAGATGGGCGAAGAGCCGGGGAAGATCCCGTTCCTGAAACGCTTCACGGTCTTCAATGCCGCCCAATGCGAGGGACTGCCCGAGGAGATCGCCACCGTCGCACCGCCGCCCCCACCGGGCCTGATCGAGCCGCAGGTCGAGGCGCTGATCCGTGCCACCGGCATCGACTTTCGCATCGGTGGCAATCGCGCCTTCTACGTCCCCTCGCAAGACTTCGTGATGGTGCCGCCGCCGCAAGCCTATTTCGAGCCGATCAACTGGCACCGGACGGCGCTGCACGAGATGGGTCACGCGACGGGCCATCCGTCCCGCCTTGCCCGTGATTTCTCCGGTTCCTTCGGCACGAAGAAATACGCTTTCGAGGAACTGGTGGCCGAGATCACCGCCGCGTTCTGCTGCGCATCGCTCGGCATCGTGCCGACCGTCCGCCATGCCGATTACATCGGCTCCTGGCTGGAGGTGCTGCGCGAGGACAACCGCGCCATCGTGCGCGCAGCCTCCCAGGCCAGCAAGGCGGCCGACTGGCTGCTCGGCTTCCTGCCGGATACCGGCGAAACCGACGATACCGACACCGGCGCGGTCGAGATCGACAGGAGGGCGGCATGATTCTCCTGACCGACGAGCTGCGCGCGCAGCTTCTCGCCAATGGATGCCAGCGCGACGTCGATCATGTGCCCGTCGTGAAGTTCTTCAATCCCTTCGGTGCGGGCGTCTGGCTCGCCACCGAATTGGATGAGGATGGCGACATAATGTTCGGCCTGGCCGACATCGGCCATCCCGAGCTTGGCAGCTTCTCGCTGGAGGAACTGTCCTCGTTGCGGCTGCCGTTCGGCATGGGCATCGAGCGCGACATCCTGTTCACCGGCGATTTCCCGATCTCGATCTGGGCGGAAGCCGCGCGCGAGGCTGGCAGCATCCGGGCGGCCGAGCGGATCATCCGCACGGCGCGGCAGTCGCGATGGGAGGGTGCGTGATGCGCTTCCGTCGCTGGCACAGGCCCGAGCCCTACCGGGACACGTCGCGCAAGCGTGCGGCGTTCCACCGCAAGCAGCGCCTCGAAAGGGAGGCGCTGCCCCTTTTCGCCGACCAGATCGCTGCCGGCCAGCACGGCGTCGAGGAGGAAATGGCCCGCCGCGTGGTGTGGTGGGACGAACTGGAACGCGACCGGCGCAGGGAACGCGCGGCCTGGTGGCGTCGGGCGCGCGCGCGGCTCTTCTCCTTCCCCGACGATCTGCGCAAGACGATCCGAAAGGTCTGGCGGACCTGTCCCTATCCGGCGGACCCGGCGAGCTTTGCCGATTTCCTGCATCAGATCGCGGTTGGCCGGCTCGACCCGCACCGGCCGCCCTGGGTTTTCCATGCGGCGACGCAGGCGCGGATCACACCCGACCCGTCGCGCTTCGACGCGGCCTTCCGCCAGATCGGCCACCGCAAGATCGGCGGCGGGCCGAAGGCCACGGAAGCCGACGAGTTCCTGTTCTGCGGCAATCTCGGCTCGGGCCTTATCTTCCTGCGCTCGCGCGTCCGTCTCATCGAGCGGCACGAGAGCTTCTACACCTCGTCGGGCCACCGGCTGCGCGATTCCAAGGTCGGCAGCGGCGGGCATTACGTCGAGATCGAGGTGACGGGCGATTGCCCGGACGCAGACCTCGCCACCATCGAAAGGCTCGCTCAGGCGGCCGACACGCGGTCGGTCGTCGTCTCGCGCGTCGCCCGTCCCTTGCGCGCGCGGACGGGGGCGAGCCATGAGCGACCGTCCCGTTCCGCCCGGCTACAATGGCGGCCCGCCGCTCGACGACCCCGCATCCGACCGGCGGGGCCACTGCCGCGACTGCCGCCATTGGACGCCGCCGCCCGAGGGCCTGGAGCGCGACTACGAGGCGTTCCGGCTCGGCCTTTCCCGCCGCCGCGTCAAGCGCCCGACCGGCTTCTGCGACCGCGTGCTGCTCGGCAACAGCAAGATTCCCGCCTTTTCGGGGACGGCGGGGAATTTCAGTTGCCGCAACTTCGAGCCGGCGCCGCCAAAGCCGGCACCCAGGGGGCGCGGCTTCGTCACCATCTGGGTCGGCAACCGCGTCGTCTGGAAAGGACCGGAGGACGAGATTCCTGACCGCTTCCGCGATGGCGAGCCCGATCTTCCTGAGCCAGACGCGCCTTAGAAGCGTGCCGGCTCTTCTGTTTCTGGCCGTCGCCGGTCACGCGGGTTTCCGGTTCTCCGGCTCCGTGGCGCTGCCCTCGTAGAGTGAGAGGGCGGTGCTTTGCTTCGGTGACGGGTTCGAGGCCGGAGAGAGGCTCGTGGCCGCCTGTCGCGGAGAAAGCCCATGCCCCACACACCATCGCAGAGACCCTTGAAAATACACCTCGTCTGCTACGGCTCCGAGAACGAGTCCTGGCTGTGCGATGCCGAGGACCGCGACCATGCCGTCGAGCAGTTCGAGAACGCCGCGATGGACGGCGAGATCAACGCGGTGTTCGAGTGCGTTCCCGCCTTGAACCGCTATTTTGTGCGCCAACGCCGCGCCATGTGGGTCTGCTTCGTCCAGGAGGTCGAAGCCGAGGACGAGGACGCGGCGGTCGACATCTTCTATCAGCAGTTCGATCCGCAACATGCCTTCGTCGAAGGTGCGCTTCAACATGCGGACCACGGCCCCGCATCTGTGTTCGACCGGCGCGACTATCCGACAGCACAGGAGGTCACTGA
>JACKIM010000001.1:1982500-2184353 GCA_020638465.1 Geminicoccaceae bacterium | reverse complement strand
AGTGGCCCAAAGATCACTTGGCCCACACCGAGCATCACCATGTAGAAGCTCAACGTGAGTTGGATTATGGATGGAGTCGTGTTCAGGACGCCCGGCATCGCCGGAACGACTGGAAGATAAATATCCATCGCCAGCGACGCGAGGATGTCGAAGGGAGCCATAAGCAGCAAGGCTGCCGGCAGCGTATAGGCCCACGCGGGGCGTGTGGTGGTCATGACGAATCAACCGCTCGATTAAGGATACCGGGCAGCGTCTGCTCGTCAGCAATCAGATGGGATTGGTCTTACAGAGCGCCGCAACAACAATTCTGATGTTGCGGCTTACTTGTCTGCTGACTTGGAATTTCCCATGCTGATGGCTCCACGATTACGAAATTGAATAGCAGCTCTTATCGAATTAGTTGTTGCGTTGCAATGCGGTATCGTTGACTCCTATAGCCCCAACCCCCGCTGCCGCCCTACCTGCCACGACACCGAACCGCCCTGCATGATACCCGCGACCTCGCGGCCGAGCTGGCGGTCGATGATCGGCCGCCACGGGACAAGGGTGAACTCGTGGCTCTTTTCCACGATGGCGAACTTGCCGCTCGTTAGCTGGACAGTCCCGGTGAACTTGCCGCTGACACTCTCACCATCCTTGGCGGCGCGGAACGGCAGCGCCTTGCCCTCGGCCATCTCCGCACCGGCGCGCGCAACTTCCCGCTCGCGCAGGGTGGCGAGAAGATTGCGCCGGTAGAAGATGCGGCCGTCCCTGTTGCGCGTGGCGTCGCGCTGTTCGATATGATGCTCGCGGCGCTGGTCCATGGCTTCGCGGACCTGTTGCCCGAAGCCGGTCGGCGCAAGGTCGGCCGTTTCGCCATGGACCAATCGCCGGTCCAGCCATGTCGCGCCGTCCGAACGTATCTGCCTTTGCAGATCAACCGGGGAAAGCACGCGAACGCTTGCCTGCCGGTCGCGGCCGGCATCGTAATCAGCCGCGCGGCTGACCAGATCATCTGGGATGCGCCATTGGTCGGCGTCGATGCGCTCGACGATGCCGGCCCGGCGCAGCGCCTCCAGCCGCCGGACATGGGCATCGATATAGCCCTCATAGTCGCCGCCGGGAACGCGGCCCTCGAATTTCGCCTGCTCCAGATGACGGCTCGGCCGATAGATGCCGTCCTCGGCGATGGCGGTGATGGTGCGGTCGGACGGTCGGGCTGCCGCCTCGGCCGGGCCGATCTGGACGACGCTGCCGATGCGGGCGTCCTCCAGCCGCTCGGGCGCGATGCCGGCAATGTGGTGTGCGCGGCCGTCGATCCCGTCCACCACGATTGTCAGGTTCTCGCCCAGCTCGTCGGACAGGTGCTTGTCCACGACGCGGCCGACGATGGGCGTCTCGGGCGCTCCGTCATGGATTTGGAAGCTCATGGGATCGCGTTCGCCGCCCTGCGGCCCAAGCGCCTTGTGCATGGTGCGGATAATGTCGCCCCGCTCGCCCAACTCGCGCAAGACCGGTTCCATGTCCTTGCTCAATTCCCAAACACCGGGCGCGTGCTCGGTCGCCAGCCCCATCTTCTCCAGCTTGGCGAGCCTGCGCAGGCGTAGCGTTCGCTCGAACTGCCGCCTCGGCGCTGCCGGCTCGTGGCGCAGGTCGACGAAACGGGCATCGGCTTCCTCGGCCATGGCGCGATCGATGCGGGCGAAACGGTCCTGGTCGATTTCGGCGGACAGCTTGCGGGTCTGCTCAATCTCGGTAACGGGGCCGAGTTCCAGACTGGCAAGCTCGCTGGCGCGCTCGCGCAGGCCGTTGGCGAGATAGTCGCCGTTGATGACTAGATCCCCGCCCGTATCATCGCGGCCGTTGACGATGACATGCACATGGGGATGGCCGGTGTTGTAGTGATTGACGGCAACCCAATCCAGCTTCGTGCCGAGGTCGCCTTCCACCTGTTTCATGAAATCGCGGGTGTAGGCCGTGAGGTCCGACAGCTCCGCGCCATCCTCGGGCGAGACGATGAATCTGAACTGATGGCGGTCATCCTGACCACGATCAAGGAAGGCGTCGCCATCGGCGCGGTCTTCATGCGCCGAATAGAGCTGGCCGCGTTCGCCGTCGCGCGAGGTTCCGTCACGCTGGACATAGCGCAGATGCGCGCGGGCACGGCCGCCCTTCCATGCGGCCCGGACGCTGCGCTGCTTGACGATCACGCGGCGGCTGCCCGGCTGGCGATGATGCCAGTTGCCGGATATGTTCCGGGCGCGCACGAAGCTCGCGCCCCGGCCGCGCTTCACGCCCTTGCCGCTGGCGGCCATGGCGCGAGACCGCCCCGGCGATGACGGGCGCGCGGATGACGGCATGGAAGGATCGCGTGAGGCTGCCGCCTGATGCTGGCGGGTGATCTTCCTGACCTGCGTGAAAAAGCTCTTGGTCTTGCCGGCCTTCGGCGTGTCGGATCGGATGCGGCCGGGCTTCGGACGGAAGCGGTTTTCGTCGTCGGCGCTCAAGGGCGCGACTCCAGCCCAAATCGCCGAAAAACGGCCGATCTGCGCCTATGGTGCCGCTCGAAACCCTGCAAAGCCAAGGCTTTGCGCAAAATCGCGGCACGCGGCCCCTCAAAACCATGGTGCCGGAACCGGCCACCTAACCAGTGTGCAGACAACAACAATTTCCAGAAGCGGCCCCATATGGTGCCGTCTTCTTTAATCTTGCCCTCCGCCCTTTCTGCCCTTTCTGCCCCTCCTGCAGGGAATCCTGCCGGGCGCAAACCTGCCCGACCGGATGCTGAAACCGGCGTCGCCGAGCACGGGAATGCCACCTTCATGGCGTTCCTCCGTCGCTCGCGCTCGCCACGAAAATGCTGCCGTCCTGTGGCTCCGCAATGGCGGGATCGCGCGCCGGAACGGCAGCGCGACCGTCGCCTGATTGCGCCTCGGACGGCGGCGCGGCGGCAGCCTGCGTGTCGGCCGGGCGCATGACGAACAGCGGTGCCTCGCGCCAATCAGGCGGCGGTGCCGGCTGTGGGGACCGCATATCCGATGGGGCTGCGCCGCCAAGGATCGGGGAGAGCGCGGTGACATAGGCGCGCGTCTCGGCGGGAAGCAGGCGGCCCGTCGCGCGGTGCTCGTCGTAGCGGCCGGGACCGGCATTGTAGGCCGCAAGCATCGCGCCGACATTGCCGTAGCGGTCGAACATCTCGCGCAGATAGGCCGTGCCTGCGAGGATGTTGTCGCGCGGGTCGTAGGGATCGCGTCCGAGGCCATGGCGGACGCGCAGGCCCGCCCATGTGTCGGGCATCACCTGCATCAATCCCATCGCGCCGGCCGACGAAACCGCCCGCACATCGCCCGCGCTTTCGGCGCGCAGCACGGCGCGAATCCAGTGCTCGGGGATGCCGAACCGCTGCGACGCCTCGGCAATGTGCGCCGCATAAGGATGGACTGCGGCCGGGCGCTCGACAGGCGCGGATTGCGCGACCGCGACGCCCGATCCGGCGCAGACGGAAAGCGCCCCCGCCAGCAACAGAACGGCATAATGCCATGCCGGCCTGTCTCCGCTTTGCCGCCAGCCTGCCAGCGTGCTCGCTGCGGTCAAGGGCAAGGCGCAAGCGCCGGCCGATGGCCGCCCCTGACCTTTGCTGCGCGCGCCGGCCGTCTGGTCGCCGAGCGGGACGAAGGGATGAGACGGCTTTTCCGCGAACAAAGGGATGCCGATCTTTGACCGGATGGCGGGCCGGACGCGCGCGGCCGTCATTCCTCATCCTCGATCTTCCGGGCGTGCTTCCAACGCAGGGTCCAGACCGAAGGGTCGTCGTTGGACTGGAACAGTTTGGCGCGGATCGGGAACGGAAAGATCGGTCCCTCCAATCGCATCGACACGAACTCGCCAGCGTTCTCACTGGAGTCTTTCCATGCGGGGCCTGCGTCCGGCCCGTCCTCGCTGTCGAGGCGCAGGCGATAATCGGGCGCGTTTTTCACGTCGCTGGGCTTGGCCGGGACGATGAACAGCTTTTCGTGGAGGCCGAACGAATGAAGCTCTCCCGCATAGCCGGTTTCGGTGCGGGTGAAGGTGCCTATTTCTGCCATGGGAAATCTCCTGCGGTTGGTTCTCGGGGGGGGTCAGTGCGTCGGCGCGCGCCACTCGTAGCGGCCGACGCCTTCCTCATCGGTCCAGAGCGGAACCGCTCGGCCGATGACGGAATCTGCGGGGATGGGTCCGAAATAACGGCCGTCGAGGCTGTCGCGGACTTCCCAATTCATGAGGAAAAGCTGGTCGCCGCCGATGACGCGGCAGCCCTGCCAGACGGGCAGATCGCGGCCGAGGCTGTCGCGCTCCAGCGCCTCGCCCATCTCGATCCCGTCAACCGTGATCGTGCGGCCGGCTCGGCAAACCCGCTGTCCGGGCAGGCCCAAGACGCGCTTCAAGAGCGGGACGCCTCGCGCGATATAGCCGCGCTCGACCATGAAGCTGGCGAGCGGTTCGGGCGGCATGATGGCGACCAGCTCGGGCACGTCAATCCGGTCTGCCGGCTCGACGGTGTAGAACCCGACTGGCGCGCTGGCGGTGGCGTTCCATATGAGTTTCGTCGGCGTCTTGACCGCGCTTGCGGCGGCGATGCCGATCACCGCCAGCGCCGTCACCGTAAGGGTGCGGCGGCGCGTCATGGCTCGATCCTTCGACGGTGAAGCCAAGCGGCATGTCGCTCGGGCGTGTAGGCGTGCGGTTCCAGATTGGCGGTCAAACGGTTGTGGACGTGCCGCCAGTGATCCGGCGAGGCGTCGGCCGGATCGAGGCCGAGCGCATCCACGGCGTCGATAGCTACAAGCGCACGCTGCACCTTGGGCCAGCCGTCGAGGCGCAACAGGATTTCGCCACCGGGGCGCACGAAGGGCAATGTCTGGAACGGCTCGCCGCGCCCGATGGCGCGCACAATATCGATGCGCGAAACGACAGTGCCGTGCTCGCCAGATGCCCAACGGACGAAGGCGAAGACGCTGCCCGGCGCGAAGCCGACGACGCTGCGGCGGCGGTCGATGATATGCTCGTAGCTCTTGCGGCCGAAGCGTATCCAGTGCTCGACCTTGCGTTTCTCGAAGGTCAGCTCGACCAATGTGGTGAAGGGCGCAGGCCCGTCCGGCAGCGGACGGCCGTGCGCGCTGCGGTGGGCGCGACGGGTCATTGTTCGTCTCCGGGGATGTGCTGGGGGCTGCGCGGGCACAGCGCGTCGAGCGCGGCCGTCATGGCTCGCCCCTTCGAGCAGAACCGGCACCACGCTTCGCCTGCGCGCGCGTCAAAGAAAAAGAGTTAGATTCTCTGTTAGATAAGTTAGCGGTCGGATTCCGCGTTTCAGGCCAAAGCGTTAGCTGCGGTTCGTGCGCCTGATCTGCCGATAGTGCTGCGCCTGATGTGCCGATACCCCGTGCGCCTGATCTGCCGATGGCATTAACAGGGTTATCAACAGTGCCTGTTGATGAGCTTTCGGGGCGGATGCGCAGCAGTTCGCGGCCGTCTTCCCGCTCGATCTGGAGCAGGTAGCCGGGAAGTTGCTGGCGGGCCGCGATCCGGCGCAGGTCGAGCGCGAAGTCGGACGGCCGGGCGAGGCTGCCGGATTTCTGGTGGAGGTGCGCGACCTCGAAAACCCAGCCGTGGCGCTGGTGCCCGGCGTGCTTTCGGGCGACGCGGTAAAGCCATCGCTCGATGCCGCCAGTCAGGCGGAAATAGGCCGGGTCGATGGTCAGGACCAGCGAACGGTCGATGACGCTGTTGTAGAACCATTCGGGCAGGACGAACTCCATGCCCTCGACGCGGCCGGCGCGCGTCGTCATTTCCTCCCACTCGTTGATCCATGAGAATTGCCGGCGACGCCAATGCGGGCCGTTGCGGATGGTGGTGGCGATGACGGTCGATTGCAGCCGTGCGAGCGCGGCTTTCAGAAGCCGGTATTGATGATTGCCGGTCGGCCGCCCGATGGCGCGCAACAGATGGTAAGGCGTAAACCGGACAAAGCGCGAAGTGGTGAGGCCGTTGTTCTCGGCCGCAACGATCTGCGAGGCCGCCCATATCAGCACATCGGCGTCCCATATGGTCGCCATGCCGTGCTCGGGCATCCCGAACACCTGCACCTCTATGTCGGCGGCCTTGTAAAGAATCGGCTTGGTGCGCGGGGTCTTCGCCAGCGAGAAGAACGGCCGTTCCATCAAGTCGCGCTGGTCGCGCGGCGGCGCGTCGCCGGTTGCGACCACGAAGGGGTCTAGGCGGCTGCGCTCGCTGTCCTCGGTCGGCTGTGCGGGGTCGTGGTCGTCCTCGCGCAGCATCTAGCAGTCGCCCCGTTCTTCGGGCGTAAGCGGACGCGCGGGAAAGACGGTGCCGGCGGTCTTGTCGCGGGTGGATTTGCGCTCGCCCGCCGCGCTCCAGTCTTCCAGATCGCGGACGGTGTAGAGGACGCGACCGCCGACTTTGCGATAGGTCGGCCCGGTGCCATAGGTGCGATGCTTCTCAAGGGTGCGGATGGATATGCCGAGGAAGCGCGCGGCTTCCTTGGTGCGCAACAGGCGCGGCGGCAGGCCCGCAAGTGGGTTGGGCATGGATCACCTCCAGTCGGGATTGGGCTGCCGAGGGCGGCAGCGGACTGTGGCGAAACATGGCGAGAGACCGGCGGCGCGTAGCGTGCCGCATTTGCGTCTATGCGCTGGCGGCACCCCCTCAAGGGGCGGTGCGCGGCCAATAGATGAGGGATTTCAGCATCCCGTGCCGCGATGCGCCGAAAAGGCAAAGACATTCGCGCGCAGCTCGGCTAAGATTGTGGGTGGAGCAGACGCGCTGCTCTGGGGCGTAGTAACCCCTGACTAGCGGTTGGTGTCGGCCGTGACGGCACCACGATCCTCGAACCTATGGTCGGGGAGCCTATGGCGTATGTCCAAGGCTACCCGCCCAAAGGTCATAGGGCCGTCTAGTCACGGTTACTAACTCCCCGATCACCAGGTAGAGGGGCCATTTGCGGGGGCGCACCGCAAGCAAGGCTCTCTCCAGATGAAGGGGATGGCGATGCGGGTTCCCGTCGAACTCGATCCCGATGTGGACGATGAAGCGCCGACCGGCGACACCATAACCGTCTATGACGAACGGCATTTCGTGACCTATCTGCGCTTACTGGATGCGAAGGCAGAAGGTGCGGACTGGATGGAAGTCGCGCGGATCGTGCTGCACCGCGATCCGGTTGCCGAGGAACTTCGGACCTATCGTTGCTGGCAAAGCCATCTCGAACGCGCGCAATGGCTTTCGCATGAGGGCTATAGGAAGATTCTGGAACAGGCGGCAGCTAACAAGGCGTGAGCATCGGCGGTTTTCAGTTTGCTTTGTGTCGCAAGTTTCGGGACTCTGAACAGGTCAGCTCATACGTTACCTCGCCGTGCTCAGTGCCAGGTATAGGGTCGGGAAAATCCAAGAAATCCGTCCGCGTGTGTTTCATGCCAATCTTCTCCATTACACGGCGCGACCCTTGGTTGACCGCCATTGTATTGGCCACAATTTTATCATACCCGGCGACCTCGAAGCCCCAACTGATGAGAGCCGACGCGCCTTCAGATGCCAGCCCCTGACCCCAAGCTTCCCGGCGTAGTCGATATCCAATTTCAGCTACCGTCTTCACTTTCGGCAACAAGCAGAACCAGCCGACGAACTCGTCATCCACATTGCGTCGCGCCGTCCAGACGTTCGGCTCGGTCCCTCTTGGCATGAGAAACGGCGCGGTCGCCGGATCGGCCCTGTCATGATCAACCGCGCCATTGTTGAGAAACCGCATCACTTCTGGGTCAAGCTCTAGCTGGATGAAGTCGATGCGATCCACCGGGGTGCAAGGACTGAGCGTCAAACGCGCCGTCTTTAGTAAAGCCATAGCAAATGTTCTCAAAAGAAATTTCGAGTTGGTCGGTGCGAAATCGTGGATTGCCCAACAATTTTAGTCAGTCGTACGTCGGCTTTGTATTATGTTAGCTTTCTAACCAATCTCTACCGAAGTTGTCGCGTAAATTCACTTCTCGGAAGGCCGATTTTCCAGCCTTTTTCGTGTCGCACGTCATTGTTGCAGTTGGCAGAAAATTTGCGACATACAACAAGATGGTGCTCGGAATGATCAACGCTTGTTGGGCCTGATTGGATAGTGGAGCAACAGGCGATAGCCGCCGAGCATCATTTTAATACCGTGAGCGACTAGGCGGCGGGCCTTGTTTTTGCGCGGGTCATTCTCGAAATCCTCCTTGCTGCCGCGAAAGCCGAGAAGGACTTCGGCGATCGTGCGATAGCTTTCGCCGTGCAACCGCGCGTCGAGCGCGCGCAGGGACAGGATATGCCATTGCCGGAGCTGGGCGGGAACGGCCCGGAAGTCGGGGCCGGGTGCGCGACCATTGAGGGATCGCCAGAAACGGCGGGCGGCGTGAGCGCGAAGCTCCAGAAAATTATCCATCGGTAGCGTGGCGGCGAAGGCACCCGAGTCCGACACCGCCTCGGGCAGCCAGAATTGATGTGAGACACCATCCACCTGCCAGATGCCGTGCCAGCCATCGGCAGCACGGCGCATGTCGAGGTCGGAGAGATGGGCCAGCGTCAATATTGGTTCGGTGTCGCCACCCTTATGCTCGACCGGCGAGAGCATCACCGCTTGAGGATGAAGGCTCGGGCTCCAGATTGGCGGCAGCCGATCATGCGGCGCGTCGGGATCGCATGGGAAATCGCAAACCCCAGCGATCCGCAAACGCTTCAAGGTCACGGCCGGATGGTTCCCCGGTCAGTGCGATAGTCTGGAACTCATGACGATAATCGTCATTCCGGCGCAAATATTCCCAAGCGAAACCGGCGGCCGGAATATGCTTCGCGTGCCTGTATGCCGCCGGCGAACGCCAGTCGATGCTTAGCATGGCGTCACCTCCCAAAGCTGGGGCGCGCAAGGCAGCCCAGCCCTTAGAGGTTCAAAGATCGCTAGAAATATAGAAGCCGCTTAAAGCAGATACCTTGAGCGGCTAACACGATCATTCGTGGTTATTGTCTGCTTAACAATATTTTGATGATTCTGCGAGACGCCCGCCCGCAAAAGTGCGGGCAAGGCGCTCCAGCGTTCACTGGCTGGAAAACACATGCACCTCGCCATGTGCGGTTTCGACTGTGAAAAACTCGCCGTTCATTTCAGCGTCACGGGCCATTGCTTTCCAATCAATGTAGTAGCATAGCGCCTCGGGGGTCGTGATGCCGCTTTCAGCGGTCAAGTCCTCCATGAAGTCGGCAAGGCTGGCGAACTGGCCGTGATAGCAGTCCTGCAAGGCGGCTTCGGCTTGGTCAATATCATCGTCGCACTGGTCCAGCAGGCCAGCGCCTAGCCCGCCATGCTCGGCGATGAAAGCGCCCATGCGCGCCACGGTGTCGATGCCGGCATATTCCTTGATGGTGACGCCCTCGAAACCGTCATAGTCGTGGATGGCATACTCCTCCGCGTGCTCGATGGGGGACCGTGCGAGCATGGCCGCAATCTCGTCCCTGATTTCGTCCGCGTCCTGATCTGCGTCGATCCAAGCTCCATGCAGATACCCTCTATTGTAGGCGGCAAGGCAGGCGACATAGATGCGGGGATTGCTGTCGGAAAGGTTGGTCATGTCTCTGATCCTCGGGTTTGGGGTTCAGAGCAGCGAAGCGCCGCTCCTGAACCCTTGCCCGGCGGCGAGCCACGGGTAGCAAGGCGCAGGAAAAGTCTCTGGCACCGTGGAATAAATGGAGGGGACCCGCTTGCGGGGAGCGGACCGTTTATGCCGCGAAAGGCCGGAGAGTTTTCTTGCGCCGCGCGAGGGCGACGCCCTTAGCAATCTTCTTCCTAACGATCAGGTGAGACGCGGCGGCAGCCGCGCCGGCCCGGAGGCGAACGCGCTTCCACATTGCGCTGTAGAGAGCCGGAGGGTCGTTAGTGATATAAAGCGCCTAATCGCATTATGAATGGCGTGGACAAGCCGGGCAAATCATGTCACCTATGTTACATAAAGCACAAAGGCCCGTCACATGACCAAAGGCGATTCCGGCCGCGTCGTTATCGAGATCGAGCCAGACCTGAAGCGGCGACTCTACAGCACGTTGGCAATGGACAGTTCGACTCTCAAGCGCTGGTTCATTCAGTGTGCGGAGAGCTACGTTAAGGACAGGGCCGCCGGGAAAACGGACGTTAAGAATCAGAAGGCGGAGCCTCGGCAATGAATTTCAAAGAGTTTCAGACCGAGCAAAAATTACGCGGCGGCTACTACACCCCCGCCGACCTTGCAACCTTCCTTGTCCGGTGGGTGCGCCACAACGACCCCACCGACATTCTAGAACCGAGTTGCGGCGACGGCGTTTTTTTCAAGCCAATAGCGGACCTGATTCCGACCGCCCATGTGACCGGCTTCGAGATCGACCCGGCCGAGGCGAAGAAGGCTAGCAAGGCCGCCCGTCAAGCGGGCTTGCGCGAGGTAGGAATCCGTAGCGACGATTTTCTAGGTTGGGCTGGCGAAGCCCTTGAGGGCAAGCGGGAGCAGTTCGACGCCGTTCTTGGCAATCCGCCCTTCATTCGCTATCAGTATTTGCCGCCGCTTTTTCAAGGTCGCGCCGAAACCATCTTTTCTGCCCTTGGTTGTAAATTCACGAAGCACACAAACGCATGGGTGCCGTTCATTCTGGCGTCCTTCGCCCTGCTGCGGCCGGGCGGACGGCTTGCAATGGTGGTCCCGGCCGAGATCATCCACGTTACACATGCGCAATCGCTGCGCTCATATCTTGGCGCGAACGCCAGCCGCCTAGTCGTCATCGACCCAGAAGAATTGTGGTTTGAAGGCACCCTTCAGGGCGCGGTCCTGCTCATGGTCGAGAAGAAGGCGCACCCGGACGAACACGCCGAAGGGCTTGGCATGTACCCCGTGAAGGGCCGGAACTTCCTGAAGCTGGACCCCGAGGACGTTTTCAGAGCGCCGCAGTCTATCAACGGGAAGACCGTCGCCGGGAAATGGACGCGGGCGCTATTGTCGCCGTCCACCCGTTCGCTGCTGGACGGCCTGATAGACAGCGGCGAGGTTCGCCGCTTCGATGACGTGGCAGAGGTTGACGTTGGAATCGTCACCGGGGCCAACAAGTTCTTTCTGGTCGAGGATGAAACAGTAGAGCAATTTGGCTTGCAGCAATGGGCGCACCCGATGTTCGGCCGCAGCGAGCATTGCCCCGGCGTCGTCTATGACGAGCGCCAGCACCGGGCAAATGCGACCAAGGGTAAGCCGACCAACTTCATATGGTTTCAGGACCGGGGCGTTGAGAAAAGCCGCACCGGCAAGCGCTACATCGAGCAGGGCGAAAAAGAGAGCCTGCATACCCGTTACAAGTGCCGCATCCGGTCCCCGTGGTATTCTGTGCCGTCAGTCTATGCGACTGAAATCGGAATGCTGAAGCGGTCCCACGATACGCCCCGGCTAATTCTCAACCGGCTACGCGCCTACACCACGGACACGGCTTACCGCGTCAGCCTCAAGGAAGGCACGGCCGAGCAATTCGTTTATGGCTTCCTCAATGCGCTGACGGCCCTTAGCGCGGAGCTTGAGGGCCGCCACTACGGCGGCGGCGTCCTCGAATTGGTGCCGTCCGAGATTGAAAAGCTGCTAGTCCCTCCGCCGCTGAAGGTTCGGCCGAAGGTTGCCGAGCTTGACAAGGCCGTGCGGACAATGCCGATGGACGCTGTTCTTGAGCAGCAGACGCGGCGCACCCTTGGCGGCCTTGGCCTGTCGGCGGCCGATCAATCGGAATTGCTGAACGGATGGAAGCGGCTGCGCGACCGGCGGCACCGCGTGTCCGCCGATGCTGAAGCTGATTAGTCGATTTCCAGCACGAACGAGTCCGGGTCCGTTTCGTCCCGGTAAAGATACATCGTGCGGTCTAGCAGATCCTCGCGGGCTACGAGGGGCCGCGCTTCGCCCCAATGCAGTTGGGTCATGCTGTTGCTTTGCTCATAGGCGGCCGTGTCCGTCCGCGTGTTGTGCGAAAGCCGCAGCGTGAACACCCCATAATCAACGTCGCGGATGATTAGGCGGAACTGCGCTTCAGCGCGTTCCATGTGTTCCTTGCCGGGCGCTGTGTCGTGGTGCCAATCCAGCCCGCTAAAGACCTCGTCCCGGAAATAATGGCGCTGGTCGATATCGTCCATTGCGCCCTTGGTGAACAGCATCGAGCCGGTGGGGTTCGTGTTCTCACCAGTCGGAATCGTCAGGTATCGCCGCGTCAGGGGGCGGCTTTCCCATACAAGGGCGAGTTGGTCCCGCACAGGCGCGGCCGGTACTGAAGCAACGACCGGGGCAGCGGCCGGTGCCGCTGGCGCAGCAGCAGGAGCCGCAGCCGCTGGCGGCATAGCTGGGCGTTTAACGGGCTGTGTTTTTAGCTTCATTTTCGGGATAGTGTCGAGATCACGATTGCCGGACGAGCCGCCCGGCGTCGGGGCTGCCACTATACTTTCATCGACCACGCGCCCGGCTTCCAGCAGTGCTGCCACTGCCGCTGCGTCCGCGATGCTGAAAACATGTTCCGGATAGTCGGCCCGCATTCCAGCGATTTTCGCCAGAATGTCGGCCACAAAATCCGCGTCGTCCTTCATGCCGAGATCAAGCGTCATGGTAACACTTGCCTCGATATTAGAGTTAAGGCCGCCAATCGTCAGGTTAGCGCTGCCCAGCACGAGCCGTGCGGTCGTGGCATTCCTAGCAAAGTAGATTTTTGGGTGAAAGATCACGTTGCGCGAGCCGGTATCAACTGCAAGCACCGTACAGCCAAACTCGAGCGCGGCGAGAAGTCCTTGTGCTGAGGTTATCCCGTTGCGGATGCCCGCAATGATAGTTGTCACGGCTGCGGCAGGTTCAAGAGCCTCGCGGATTTGCTGGAGGCCACCCCGATTCATAAACGCCGTGCTGAAGATAATCTCATCGGGCTCATCAATCGAAAGCACATACCGCACGGCGGCAAGGTGATTTTCGGGAGTAATTCCCTGAAAGAGTAACCTGCTTCCCATCTCGCCCCCACCGATTCGCTTTCTATAGACGATACCGGCGGTTGGTCGCCGAGTCATCGCGACCGGTGCCTAAAAGCGCCCCCTAACCGCTCATCAAAGGAATCGTAATCATAGGCTAGAGACCGGCGCGGCTGGCGAGCAGGGCTTATCAGGTTGCTGGTGCGTAGCCCGTTGTGGATGGCGATAATCAGAAAAGTTAACGCTGGAGCAACACCGCCGTCTCATACAGAAATTTCGTGCCCTCGGGGGAAGTAAGAAGTAACATTCGTATCTGGGGGGAGATTTAGATGGCTGACAGGGGAGCACATTACCACTGCTGCGACTTTCAGGTTCATTCGCCGCGCGATCTGCAATGGAATGGCGGGAACCATGTGACGGAAGCGGAGCGCATGGCTTACGCGGCTAGGCTGGTCGAAGCGTGTCGGGAGAAGGGCTTGAACGCGATAGCCGTCACCGATCATCACGATATGGCTTTCGTTCCGTTCGTGAAGCGCGCCGCGCTCGCCGAAACCGATGCCAACGGCGCGCTATTACCTGAGGATAAGCGCCTCTCTGTTTTCCCCGGCATCGAATTGACACTCGCCGTGCCCTGTCAGGCCATCCTCATTTTGGATGCTGATTTCGAGGAAAACCGGTTCCCAGCCGTGCTAACGGCGCTCGCCATAAATCCCGCGCCTGACGACGATGCAAAGACCGCGCAGACCGAGCGTCTAGAAAACATCCAGTCACTCAGGATCTTGAAGGAGAAACTCGACGAGCATACGTGGCTGCGCGACCGCTACATCGTTTTTCCGAATGTTACCGGCGAAGGGAAGTTTTCGCTTCTTCGCAACGGTATGATGGCCAAATACAAGGAAATGCCTTTTGTTGGCGGTTACGTCGACGGAAGTATCAATGACCTCAAGGCGGGGCCTATGAGCATCCTTGCGGGCAAGGACAAGGCTTGGGGCAACAAGCGCATCGCCTGCATACAGACTTCTGACAATCGCCGCGAAGACCATGACGATCTTGGCAAGCATGCATCTTGGATCAAATGGGCGAAGCCGACGGCGGAGGCTCTGCGGCAGGCGTGTCTCGCGCAAGAGTCACGTATTTCGCACGACGAACCTAAGCTGCCGTCCGTAATCATTTCGGGGATCAGCGTAAGCAATAGTCAGTTTCTCGGCCCCATCGACCTTGCATTCAATCCGCAATAT
Source organism: Geminicoccaceae bacterium (assembly GCA_020638465.1). Taxonomy (NCBI): domain Bacteria; kingdom Pseudomonadati; phylum Pseudomonadota; class Alphaproteobacteria; order Geminicoccales; family Geminicoccaceae; species Geminicoccaceae bacterium. The sequence goes on along the minus strand of JACKIM010000001.1, from coordinate 2,170,127 downwards.
AACGCCCTCATCGGCGGGCGGGGGACGGGAAAATCCACTATTCTCGAATATCTCCGTTGGGCGCTATGCGATCAGCCACCGGCAACGGACGACCCGGACGCGCCTAATTATCAGTCGCGCCGCAGCCGGCTCATCGAAAACACGCTCAAGCCGTTGGGCGCGACGGTCGATGTGACTTTCATTGTCAACGACGTGATCCATGTCGTTCGGCGCGATAGCAAGGACGGAAGCCTGCTCATCAAGGTAGGCCCCGACGAGATGCGAGTCTGCAACGAGGCGGAAGTGCGCGCGCTCCTGCCTGTGCAGGCGTATAGCCAGAAGCAACTGAGCGACGTGAGCGTGCGCACCGACGAGCTTGCCCGCTTCATCACCGCGCCCATACGCATGGAGCTTGCACAACTGGACCGCCGTATTTCGGAAAAAGCGGAACGTATCAGGCAGACTTATGCCAATCGCCGCCGGCAACAGGCGCTTGCGGCCGATATCGCACGCCGCACGCTGGAAGCGCGTTCGCTGCAAGAGCAAGCGGACGCCATCCGCAATTCCCTGACCGGCTTGTCGGATGAAGACCGTGCCCTTCTCAATCAGGGGAAGTCCTACGACGCCGCCGAGGAAGCCGTTGACGGCTGGCAGAACGACCTTCGGTCGGTTGCCAATAGTCTGTCCGACTTGTCTGCGGAAATTGCGGCCAGCCTTGAGCAGGCGGCTCCGCCGCCCGAGGTCCCGGACGGCGACCTCTTGAAGAATGCGCACGGCGAATACACTCAGTTGATGACGCAGGCGAGCCAAGTGATTGACACCCTGCTTGCGCAGCTGCGCAAGCCTGCCGAGGCAGGCCCCGGCACGCCGTGGGCAGATTGGCAGCAGAAATTGCAGGCTTTCAGGGAAGCATATGAGGCAGCCGTCAAGCGTTCATCCGCGCACCGTGAACGTATGGAACAATTGCAGACCATTGAAGGTCGGCTGTCCGCCTTCCAGAAAGAGACAGCACGCCTCGGCGACGAGCAAAAATCGTTAAAGACAGCAGGCGACGTCTATGCCGCCGAACGACAAGGCTGGCATGAGCTCAAAGCCGAGCGCGACAGGCTTTTCGATGTTCAATGTCAGAAACTGACCGAGAGCGCGAGCGGCGCTATCCGCGCTCACGTCAAACGCTACGCCGATGCTAACGAATTTGTGGAACGACTCCGTGAATCTCTTTCCGGCTCCAATGTGCGGCGAGAGCGCGTCGAGGCGCTTGGTGAGGCCATCATCACGGCCGAAAACCCGCAAGAACGCTGGTCGCGCATTCTCGATGATCTTGAAATGCTTGCTGCGTTCGAATCTGACCAAGAGGGCAGTGATCGCCGTCCGGAAACACCAGCATTGTCGGCAGCAGGACTCACTGCTGGTGATCTTGACCGGATTGCACGGAAGCTATCAGCAGATGACTGGCTGGCACTATCGCTTATCGATATCAAGAGCGAGCCATTCTTTGAGTACCGCGCTCGCGAAAGCGACTATATTCCGTTCAAGAACGCGTCGGCGGGGCAGCAGGCGACGGCACTCTTAAAGACATTGCTCAATCAGCCAGGGCCGCCTCTGCTCATCGACCAGCCCGAAGAAGACCTAGACAATCCAGTTATGCAGGAAATCGTCGAGCAAATTTGGAGTGCGAAGCAGAAGCGCCAAATCATCTTCGTCAGCCACAACGCCAATCTTGTCGTCAACGGCGATGCCGAACTGGTCGCATGGTGCGACTACAGAAAGGCCGGCGACCAATCCGGCGGCAAGATCGCAGGCGAAGGTGCCATCGACGTGCCCGAGGTTCGTGAGGCTATCAAACGCATTATGGAAGGCGGCGAGGCCGCCTTCAACCTCCGACGAGAAAAGTATGGCTTTTAACAAATAATGACCTGCTAGCGGACAGCTTGAAGTCAGCGGGTCAAGGGCGGAAGCGTTGTAGGGTCGCTTGCCTAGGAATTCGCTACAGGCTTTCCTAGGCTTCTAATGGCGATCAAGTGTCATTTTGTAGGGCTATAGCGTAGATGCAGTTCTCTGTTCGTCGGCTTTCATCGAGCACTTTACCGAGTCGATACCAAACTGCACCAGTTGCTGTCTCCAGCGATAGATGGGGAAATGTCGAGCTTCATCGCCAGCGCGAAAAGCTCAATGATTTCAAGATCGAACTTTTCTGACGGTAGGCTTGACGGTATCTCGATATGCAAAAAAATATTTTTGCATTATTTTCAATGCGCTAAGTCGTCTCAAAATAATGGAGTGGGAGTGATCCAGCGTCCGGCACTGGCTGGCACCTAGTGGAATGATTCCAACATTTGGAACCCGCGATTTCGAGTAGCGATGATTTCGTTTGGGTCGGCGCGCCATGTGAATGGCTTTGCCTCGGTGTCGTTGTGCTCTGTTATGAAGCGCTGGATTGCGGCTTGCAGGTCGGCGACGGAACTGAAGACCCCGTATTTCAGCCTGCGCTTTGTCAGCTTGGCGAAGAAGCCCTCGACGGCGTTCAACCATGACGCCGATGTTGGCGTAAAATGAAAGGTCCAGCGGGGGTGGCGTTCGAGCCAGCGCCTGACTTCTTGTGTCTTGTGCGACGAGACATTGTCGAGCACGACATGCACGGTCTTTCCGGTCGGGATTTCCTGTTCCAGCGTGTTCAGGAAGCGGAGGAACTCCTGGTGCCGGTGGCGCGCCATGTTCTGCCCGAACACCTCGCCGGTCAGCACATTCAGTGCGGCAAAGAGCGTGGTCGAAGGTGAGAGCGACGGGTCACCCAACACCGCCCTGATCGACGGCGTGCGCCGCTTCGTGATGGACGTGCGCGAGCTGGACATCGACCTCATCGACCGCATCAACCCCTTCGGCGAAGCCTACGCCATCCTCGCCAAGACTATGAGCGAGGACAGCTTGAAGCAGGTTGCGGCGGCCATCTCGGCCAAGCGCACGAGCCTGACGCCGGACGAGGCGAAGGAGATGGCTGTTCGCGCCGTTCAGTTCAAGAAGGAGTGCGGACGCATTCCGGCACTCGATTCCCAGGATGCCTGGGAGCGACGCATGGCCAAAGGCGCGGCCGCCTTTATGCGATTCAAGGCGGAGGGGCGGTATGAGTAACTCCGATCTTGACGAACTCGCTGCGGAGCTTGCCGAGTTCGCACCGCCCGAGGCGAAGGGCGGACGGCCAGCCAGTGAGGAGCGCGTCATCGCGGGCTTCGAGGAAATCCAACGCTTCACCGAGAAGCACGGGCGTGCGCCGCAACATGGTGAGGATCGCGACATAGTAAATATCCCCCGGCAGAGCCGGGGGCTTTGGTTGAGAGCCGCTCAAAGCGGCGGTTTGCGGCGCTGCGCGGCCGCAATCTGTTCGCCGCCTGAAGGCGGCATGTTCAGGGTAACAGCGCGAGTTGATCGAGCCGGCGATCTTCCTTCTCCTGATTGCGAATGTAGTCGCGGATGACCGTTTCGTCTCGCCCGATCGTGCTGACAAAATATCCTCTTGCCCAGAAATGTTGGCCAACGAAATTGCGTCGGCGTTCGCCATAAACACGGGCTAAGTGAATGGCGCTCTTCCCTTTGATGAGGATATGCTAACCAAATAGCTTTTTATTATGCGCCTGCATGAAGAGCAGCGCGGAGAGGTAGGCCATGCGCGGACATTTGGTGGTGCATCGTGTTTTGCGGCGGAATCGGGCGAGATGATGACGGACGTTGGCGTTGAGGCTTTCGAGCCGTTGCGTGTGCATCTTGCCGGTGAAATGTGCGCCTTTCGGCAGCACGGCCGCGTAGGCGGCGAGATCGTCGGTGAAGGTGATGCGCCCCTGGGCTTGGGGAAATGATTTGAGAAAGCTCTTCAGGTCGTCGGCGCTTCGTCCGCCCACATGAACGCCGAGGATGCATCTTGTGAGATAACACATCGATATCCACAGCCAGCATTCGTTTTTTTTGCATGAACGAAGTGCCACATCTCGTCGATCATCGCGATCTTCGGCGGCGGACCGGGCCTGCGCATCCGCTCGACCTCCTCGCCAAAAGCCCGGATCCATTTGAGAACGGCGACATTTGAAACACCCAGAACCCGCCCGATCGCGCGAAAGCCCATGCCCTCGAGATAGAGCTGCAACGCCCGACGTCTGATCTCGTCACCCATCCCGTGCCTCGTACTGCGCGTATATTTGCAGCCGCACGACTTGCACAGCCAACGCTGAACCTCACCGATAAACCCCGCCTTCGTCCGGACCTCCGAACCGCATTTCGGACAATGCATCATATTCCCCCGCTCAGCCACTCTACGCGAGATGTAGCAAAAAATCAGCCGGAAGGCTATAATGTTATCAAATCCGACCCTTCCGCACTTATTGCATAACGGCATTGCTTCGCCTAGACATGCAGGCGTCGGGGCGTAGCGCAGCCTGGTAGCGCATCTGCTTTGGGAGCAGAGGGTCGGGAGTTCAAATCTCTCCGCCCCGACCAATGGAATCAGTGAGTTATGAGCGTTTCTCTGCCGTGTTGCTCACCAGATTTTCGAGCTGGTAAGCGTATGGTGAGCAAACTGACAAAAATTCTGCTCTTTTGCCGGTCGCACCCCACCTCCTCTTTGAAGGCTTGAATGTCGGGATTCTGTTGGTGGTTGCGGGGTGATCGGCTTCAGGCCGGTGGATTGCCTATGACGCAGTGCGGGTGGATTTCATGCTCACCAAGGCGGCGTGACGAGCCATGACACTACGCTACCCCGCCCATTTCGAGCCCTGCGAGGAAGGCGGTTTCACCGTCACGTTCCGCGACGTTCCCGAAGCCATCACCCAAGGCGACGACGAGAATAAGGCGCTGGCCAATGCCGCAGACGCGCTGGTAAGCGCATTCGCGATCTATGCGGCGGATGGCAGCGATTGGCCGACTGCATCGAGTGCCCGCGAAGGCGAGCGCATGGCCACACTGGACACCGTGACCACCCTGAAACTCGAACTCGCCCGCCTCGTCGCGCAAGAGCGGATGCCTGTCGCCGAACTGGCCCGCCGCATGGGTTACGGCTCAAAGAACCCCGCCCGGCGACTGCTCAGCCTACGCCGCACGACGAAAACCGGAGAACTCGAACGAGCACTGTCGCTGTTCGGAATGGCGGTTGACGTGCAGGTGACGAGGGCGTGAACGTAGTGGGCTGCCGAGCCGCATTCGGACCTACACTTGCCCGGCAACTTGTCCTTGGCTAGGTTGCGTGCTCGCGGTTTCGCTCCCACCCGGTCATCGATATCGCGGGGGCCGGGTGCGTAGGGCGGGTCGGCAGTTACTGGCCCGCTTCACCGAAGCCGCAACCGAGCAACCCCACTCCCTCTGTCTTTCTGAAAACAACAGGGGCAGTGCGTAGGGCGGCGCAGGGTTACACCCTCCCGTTTCACCGGGGTTGCCTCTTAGCGATTCCGCTCCCGCTCGGTCATCGAAGCCGCGAGGATCGAGCGCGTAGGCCGGGCTGGCGACTACTGGCCCGCGCCACCGGAACCGCCGTCGAATGGCCCCGCTCCCACCTTTTCGCCGAAACGAGGGGAACCGGTGCATAGGGCGGTGAGGGCTCACCCCTCCCGCTCCATCGGGGCCATTCTCCCGGCTTCTCCCGGACATTGTTACAGGACTGGCGTTGCGCGGCGACGCGATACCATGTTCATCCATGGATGACAGGATGCACGCTAGTGGAATGATTCCAACATTTGGAACCCGCGATTTCGAGCAGCGATGATTTCGTTTGGGTCGGCGCGCCATGTGAATGGCTTTGCCTCGGTGTCGTTGTGCTCTGTTATGAAGCGCTGGATTGCGGCTTGCAGGTCGGCGACGGAACTGAAGGCCCCGTATTTCAGCCTGCGCTTTGTCAGCTTGGCGAAGAAGCCCTCGACGGCGTTCAACCATGACGCCGATGTTGGGTAACCGGTGCAAAAGTCCGGGCGGACTGGATTTTTGAGGCTTGATCTGCGCGCATGGAATAAGAATATGTTCTCGATTCCCAAGAGCGATGGGACGTGATTCAAGTTTGTTATGTCCAAGCCCAATGCCACCAACCTCGCCACACTCGGCCTTGATGATCTCCGCGATTTGGTTGCGGCGCTGCTGGAGCGCGTCGCTTTGCTGGAGGCGGAGAATGCAGCATTGCGGGATGAGATTGCCCGGCTCAAGGGGCTGAAAGGGCGGCCGAAGATCAAACCGTCGGGGATGGCAGCGAAGGCCGGAACATCGACGGCCACAGGCAAGCGAGGCGGCAAGGGCAAGCGGGGTGGTTCGTCGAAGGCCAGCCGGCGGGTTCCTGTGGTGAGCGAGGAGCAGAAGCTCGGGGTTGAGGCGCCGCCCGGCTCGCGGTTCAAGGGGTATGAGGATTTTGTCGTGCAGGATCTGCGGCTGGAGAGCCGGGTGATCCGCTATCGCCAGGAGCGCTGGATGACGCCGGACGGGCGAACGGTGACAGCGCCGTTGCCCCAGGGCTTGTGCGGGCATTTCGGGCCTGAACTGGTGCGGTTCATCATTCTGCAGCACGTCCAGGGCCAGGTCACGACGGAACGCTTGACGGCGATGCTGAACGAGATCGGCATCGTCATTTCCAAGTGCCAGGTCATCCGGCTGTTGAACAATGATCCAGGCGATTTGCATGACGAGGCCACGGAGCTGTTCCGCGCCGGTCTCGAGAGCGCGAAATGGATCACCGTCGATGACACCGGCGCCCGGCATGGCGCCAAAAACGGCTTCACCACCCAGATCGGCGATGACCGCTTCACCCACTTCGCGACGACGTTTTCCAAGAGCCGGGTGAATTTTCTCGAACTGCTGCGCGCCGGTCATGGCGGTTATGTCCTCAATGACGACGCCTTCAGCTACATGCGCAAACATGCGCTGGCAGGCTCCGTGATCGCCCGGCTGGAGGCGCATGACACCAGGACATTCGCCGATCGCGGCGCCTTCTCGGCCCATCTGGGCGAACTCGGTATCGATCAACTCGATGTTCACCCCGACCCGGTCAAAATCGCCACCGAGGCCGCACTGTGGGGCAGCATCCACCACCACGGTCTGCTGAACGATACCGTCATCGTCTCCGATGGCGCCGGACAGTTCCGCGTCGGCCAACATGCACTCTGTTGGGTTCATGCCGAGCGCCTGATCCACAAGCTCGTCGGCTTCAATGAAAGCCAAAGACGTGCCATCGATCTCCTCCGCCAGCTCGTCTGGTGGTTCTACGCCGATCTCAAGGCTTACAAACAAGCCCCGCAAAGGTCGCGAGCTGCCCAGCTCCGTGCCCGCTTCGACCGCATCTTCAAGCGCAAGACCGGTTTCGCCACCCTCGATCGCCTGCTCGCACGCCTGCATGCCCGCAAACCGGAACTCCTCCTGGTCCTCGACCGACCCGAAATCCCCCTGCACACCAACGGCTCGGAAAACGACATCCGCTGCCACGTCACCAAACGCAAGATCTCCGGCGGCACCTGGTCCGATGCCGGCCGTCAGGCACGCGATACCCTGCTCGGCTGCATGAAAACCTGCCAGAAACTCGACGTCTCCTTCTTCCAGCTCCTCGGCCACCGACTCGCCGTACCATACACGACAGAAATCCCACCACTCGCCCAGCTCGTCACCGCCGCCAAGGTCTGATCGCCCGGACTTTTGCACCGGTTACGATGTTGGCGTGAAATGAAAGGTCCAGCGGGGGTGGCGTTCGAGCCAGCGCCTGACTTCTTGTGTCTTGTGCGACGAGACATTGTCGAGCACGACATGCACGGTCTTTCCGGTCGGGATTTCCTGTTCCAGCGTGTTCAGGAAGCGGAGGAACTCCTGGTGCCGGTGGCGCGCCATGTTCTGCCCGAACACCTCGCCGGTCAGCACATTCAGTGCGGCAAAGAGCGTGGTCGTGGGGCCGTTGCGCTTGTAGTCATGCGTCATGGTCTCGACGAACATGGCGCCCCGCTATGGCAGGGCCCCCAGAGGCGAGCGCGTCGAAGGCATTGCCCCGCACGGACACTGGAAAACAACGACCTTCATCGCCGCCCTGCGGCATGACCGCATCACCGCCCCTTGCGTCTTCGACGGGCCCACCAACGGCGCCGCCTTCAAGGCCTGGGTCGAGCAGGCTCTCGCACCCACCCTGAACAAGGGTGACATCGTCATTCTCGACAACCTCTCCAGCCACAAGGTTGCCGGCGTCCGCGATGCCATCGAGGCACGAGGCGCGAAACTTGAATATCTCCCGCCCTACAGCCCTGATCTCAACCCCATCGAGCAGGTCTTCGCCAAGCTCAAGAACTTCCTGCGCAAAACCTCCGCGCAAACTCTCGATGCCCTCGAAGACGCCATCGCAACTGGCCTCAACCTCTTCTCTCCAGCCGAATGTGCTAACTACATCCGAAATTCGGGCTATTCCACCTGATCGGGAAGCGCTCTAATAAGAACACAGCTATGATTTTCGCGATATCCCCGTAGCAGGAGGGGGCATCGCATGCCGAACTTCGAAAGCGCAATGAGGATGGTGCGAAGTTGTCTCAATTCTTGAAAAGATTTTATTCCTATGATAGATTCGTTGCGGATCCCTTCCCCGGAGCGAATCGATGGACAGGCCACTCAAGGTATTTCTCTCCTATGCCCACGCCGACGAAACCGACGGCCAATGGAAAACGCAGGTCGCCACCATGCTCCGATCGCTCGTCCAGGACGGCATCGTCGAGTTGTTCGAGGACGGCATGTTCGAGGTCAGCGCCGACTGGGACGAGACCATCCGCGACCGGCTGACCGGTGCCGATCTCGCCATCTTCCTCGTCAGCCCCAGTTTCAATGCATCGCCCTACATCTCGCACACGGAAGTGGCACTGGCCTGCGACAAGCGCGACCGCGGCGAGTTGCGCATCCTGCCGATCATCGTCAAGGCGTGCGACTGGCAATACAAGCGTTGGGCGCGGGTCGACGCCCTGCCCAAGACCGGTGGCTCGGTACTACCGCTGGAGGAATGGGAGCGCCCGCATCAGGCACTTGGCGACATCTCGAGGAAGATCCGCGACCTGCACCGGAGCTGGTCCGTCCAGAGCAGCCGGCCGCAGACGGAGATCCCGCTCGGCGCGCCCTATCGCGGCCTGTCATCGTTCGACCGCCAGCATGCCGACGACTTCTTCGGTCGCGAACAACTCGTCGATCAACTCTGGCAGCGCCTCAGCGATCACCCGCTGGTCCTGCTGACCGGACCCTCGGGGTCGGGCAAATCATCGCTGATCCACGCTGGAATCGAGCCGCGGCTGACCGATGACGGCAATTGGTGCATCGCCCGCTTCTCGCCACGCGCGCAACCTATGCACGAATTGGCCAAGGCCCTGGTGACCCTGTTCGAGCCCATGACGCCGCGCCTCGACATCCCCGAACGGGCGCAGACCGTGTGCGAACGACTGATCGTGGCCCCTTCCCGCCTCTCGGAGCACGCCCTGGGCCATTTCGACGCGACCGGAAAGAAACTGTTCCTGATCGTCGATCAGATGGAAGAGAGCTTCAACCTTGCCCGTCAGGAAGCACCGGAACAGCACCGTGCACTGATCCGCGCCCTGAACCACATGGCCCGCACGACGGTCGACGCACCCTATCGCGTCCTCGTCGCCTTCCGCTCCGATTTCCTCACGGCCCTGATCGAGGACGATCCCGAGTTCGTCGATGCGATCCAGTCGGCGGAACTGAAGGTGCGGCGCATGACGCCCACCGAACTGACCCAGGCGATCACCGGGCCCGCGGCCCGGCGCGGGGTCGAAATCGACATCGCGGTGACCGCGCAGATCATCGCCGAGATCGAAGCCAATCCCGATGCGCTGCCACTCGTCGAAGTGGCGCTGGAGGAGCTCTGGCAGCATCGTCGCCATGACCGGATCGGTTCTGGCGACCTTGAGGCCATCGGCGGCGTTGCCGGAGCGCTCGCGGCCCAGGCCGACCGGGCGATGCAGCAATGCGGCATCGACGAGAGGGATGGCCGCGAGCTGTTCCTGAGGCTCGTCCATCTCCGGAGCGAGAGTGCCGGGGTCCGGCACGCAACCCGCCACCCGCGCCACCGCAGCGAACTGGGGGAAAGTCTCTGGCAGACGGCCGAGCGCCTGCGAGCTTCCCGCCTGATCGCCATAGACGGTACCAATCCGCAGGATCCGTCGGTCGACATTACCCACGAATCGCTGTTTCGCCGCTGGCCACGGCTGCGGAGCTGGATCGAGGACCACCAGGATGACCTGATCCTCATCCAGGCCATCGAGGCACGCCGACGCGACTGGATCGAGCATGACCGCCACGACGATTATGCATGGCCGGCTTCGGATACCGAGCGCGCCCTCGAACTGCACGGGCGGGGCATGCTCAATCGCGACCAGAGCCTGTTCATCGAGGCCAGTACCCGCCAGCACAGCGCGCATGCCGCCGATGTCGCCTCGACCTCCTACTGGCTGTCGCTGGAACTGAACTGGCGGGGACGGCAACCCGATCCGCACGAACTGGTCACCCTGAGGGCCATTGCCGGCGCACCGGCGGTCCAGCGCGCAGCCATGCTCAGGGCCGCACTCACCAATGTCGACCGTTCGCGCAAGTTCCAGCACGAGCCGGCGATCCTGCTGCGTGTGCTGGGCGGGCTCGACATCGATGGAGCACGAGACCTGCTGGATCGGCTCGATGAGTGCGCGACCTCGCTCTCCGAGGTGCGCTGCCTGGCGAAATCCCGTCTCGTTCTGGCAAGCTGGTCCGCTCCCTTCGATGGGCGAATGGTCCAGCCGGCCCTTCATCAGCTCCGTTCCATCGTGGGGCAGTCCAATGCACCGCAGAATCTCGCGGCCTGCGCCGTGGCGATCGAAGGGCTGGCCAACCACATACCGAACCCGGAGCTGGACGATCTGGCGGTGCGCGTTGTCGAACATTCGGTTTCGTTGCTGAATGGAGCCGGCTCGAAGCCGCTCGCCAATTCGCTTGGCGCGGTCATCGGCCGCCTCGCCCGATTCATCGACACACCCACCGCCGACCGGGTCGCGCGCCGGGTATTCGACGATTTCAGCCGATCCCTGCCGTCGCCGCCGATGCCGAACTCGGTCCAGGCCATCGTCAGGCTGGCCAGCCGCATGTCGCCAGGCGCCATCGACGGTATAGCCGACGCGCTGATCGCCGCCATTCCGCGCGAAGACGCACCGGCCCGCCTTCGCTCAAGGGTGCAGATCCTTCGCGGTTTGGCGCCCTGCATGAGCCCGGTCGCCGCGGGTGAAGGCCTGGCACAGCTGGAACGCCATGCCCGCCGGCCACAGGAAATCGCCTCGCGCCGGGCGACTGCGGCGGCGCTGGACCTTCTGGCCGGACTGGTTACCGGCGCAGATGTTCGCGAAACCGCCCGGATGATGCTGCAGCAGGTGGCCCCCGCACTCTCGGTGACGCGCGAGCCCGTGGAGCTGCTTTCGCTGGCCCGCACGGTACGCTCTTTGAGCGGTCATGCGGTCGACGACAGTCCGCGGGAATTCGCCGGCACCATTGCCCTGCGTGCGATCGACCTCGCCGAAAGGATCGAACTGGCGCCCCTGCAGAGCGCCTGCGCGAATGCCGTCATGGCCGTGGCCTTCCTGATCGACGCCGAAGCTGGCCGCGTCATCGCCGGCCGGGCGGCGCGGGTCTGCGAGCGGATCACTTCCGCGAGTTCGATCCTGACATGGTGCCGGGTCATCGGCCAGTTTCTTGCCCAGGCGGAATGTAACGAAGCCGAAATCCGGGAATGGACGGAAATGATCGGCGATGTCGTCGAGCGGAGCGACGATGCCGCCAAGCTGGCCGCTCTGACCTTCGTCGTTGACGGCTTGTCCGCCGGGACGAGCCGCCACGGCATCGAACCGCTGCCGCGCCTCCTGCTCGGCAAGCTCGTCATCCGGGGCATCCTCGCGGCAGACACGGAAACCCTGCGGTCGGCGGCCGGCGGCGTTATAGCCCTTAAAGGGCATCTGCCTCGCCAGATCTTTCTACAGATCTGCATCATCCTGTTGCGCCAGCCCCTGTGCGGTGACGAAGCCACGACCGTCATGTTTCTTGACGCAATCGAGGACTGTCTCGGCATCGAGAATGACGACAATGAAACGTATTACCATCGCTTCTGGAAGACCATGACACGCCTCGGTCAGGAACCGGGACTGGCGGGAATACTCCGTCCGGCGGGTGCCGGCGAAGGACCGTCACAGGCCATGGCGCCCGACGCCGACACGCAATGCGCCCTCGTCACCGAACTCATCGACAGCTTCGACAAGGATGGCGCATGACAAGGACCTTGCATTTGTCGACATAACGATATAAAGAATTCTGCATATCCTGAAGTCATGTGACAGATGCAGCGTCATGCCCGATACGCCATTCAGCCTCGACCAGCTTCTCGCCGGCCTTCGTGCCGCGGGAGAGGAATCGCGGCTTCGGCTGCTGGCCATCTGCGCCCAGGGCGAATGGACGGTCAGCGAGCTCTGTCAGGTCATGGGCCAGTCCCAGCCGCGCATTTCCCGTCACCTGAAGCTGCTGGCGGAGGCGGGGCTGCTGGAGCGCTTTCGCGAGGGAAGCTGGGTGTTCTATCGCCGGGCGCAGTCGGGTGCCGGCGGCCGGGTTGCGCGCAGCCTGTGCCGTCTTCTCCCCGAGGGCGACGAACTGCTGGTGCAGGACCGGCAAAGGCTGGCCGCCATCCGCGCCACCCGCCGCGAGGAGGCCGCGCGCTATTTCAGTTCGCGTGCCGAAAGCTGGGATCATGACGCCGACCTGACCATCGACGTCGCACGCGTCGAGGCTGCCCTGGGACGCATCTTTTCCGAACGGCGCTGCGACCGCCTGCTCGACGTCGGCACCGGCACCGGCCGCGTGCTGCAGATCCTCGCGGGGCAGATCACTACCGGCCTGGGGATCGATTCCAGCCACGACATGCTGCGGGTGGCCCGGGCCAATCTGGACCGCCTGGAAGCCCGCAACTGCCAGGTCCGCCATGGCGACATGTACGCCCTGCCCGTGCGGGATCGGAGCGTCAATGGCGTGACACTGCATCAGGTCCTGCACTTCGCCGACGATCCGTTCGCAGCCCTGAGCGAGGCCGCACGTGTCCTGCAACCCGATGGCCGCCTCGTGGTGATCGACCTCGCCCGCCATGATGCCGAGTGGCTGCGCAGCGAAAAGGCGCACCGCCGGCTGGGCTTCAGCGATGACGAGATGGCGGCATGGTTCGATGAGCTCGGCATCGAGATGGCCCCACCAATCGTTATCGACGGGTCGAAATTCACCACTTGCGTCTGGATCGGACGGCTGCCGGATGATGCCGGCCGTGGCAGCCGGGACCGCCACGAGACCAATGTTTTGCGTATTCTCGAGGAGAACGCCGCATGACCACCCCTTCGCCTGAACGCTCCGAGCAGGAATGGTCGCTCGACCGGACGCTGCCCGACACCCGCATTTCGGTGGAACTGTTCCCGCCGCGCACATCGAGCGCCGATATCGACCTGGAAGACGAGTTGCATCAGCTCGGGGCCATCGATCCGAGCTTCTACACCGTGACCTGCGGTGCGGGTGGTACGGACAACGACCGCACCTTCGACGTGGTCCAGCGGGTCCGCAAGGCGACCAGCCTGCCGGTCGCCGCCCACATGACCTGCGTCGGACGCAAGGCGGCGGAAATCGACAAGCAGGCCGACATCTACTGGGAAGCGGGAATCGACCGGATCGTCGCCCTGCGTGGCGACAAGCCCAAGGATGCACAATACTACAAACCCACGCCCGGCGGTTACGCCTTCGCCGGCGATCTGGTGGCGGGCCTGATGAAACGCCACCGATTCGACATCTCGGTGGCCTGCTATCCCGAGGTTCATCCGGAAGCCGCCAGCAGCGAGGCCGACCTCGACAACCTCGCCCGCAAGGTCGACGCCGGTGCCGCACGGGTTATCGGCCAGTATTGCTACGATCTCGATGCGATCCTGCGCTTTCGCGATGCCATGGCCGGACGCGGTATCGCGGCGCCGTTCGTACCGGGCGTGATGCCTATCCACAATTTTCGCCAGGTGAGCAACTTCTCGAAGCGTTGCGGAGCTTCCATCCCCGCATGGCTGGAGAAATTGTTCGACGGGGTCGAGCCGGACACATCCCTGCACCAGATGGTCGCCGCCAGTGTGGCCGCCGAACAGTGCCGGCGCCTCGTGGCCGAAGGGTTCGATCACCTGCACATCTATGCGCTCAACAGGGCCGGGCTGACGGTCGCCACGGCTCGCCTGCTCGGCCGCAGCGAGACCCGTCCCATGGCCGCCTGATCCGCGCGCGGACGGGACGGACGGCGGCGATCGACAAACCCCGGTGCCGCGACCGGGGACCATGTTCACTACGACGAAAGACGAGGAAACCATGTCGGAATTTCTCGATGCCGCCAGGCATCATGTCCTCTTGTGTGACGGCGGCATGGGAACCCAGATTCAGAATCGGGACCTGGACCTCCACGAGGATTTTCTCGGCCAGGAGAATTGCTCGGAGATATTGAACATCTCCCGCCCGGATATCGTTCGCGAAATTCATCAAGGCTATCTCGAAGCCGGAGCCGATGTCGTCCAGACCAACAGTTTCGGCGGTTCGCCCATCACCCTTGGCGAATTCGAACTGAGCGAACGGGCACACGAGATCAATCTTGCCGCCGCCCGCCTTGCCCGCGAGGCTGCCGGACGCCTTGCCAACGGCCGCCCGCGCTTCGTGGTCGGCTCCATCGGTCCCGGCACGAAACTGCCCACGCTCGGCCACATCGCCTATCGCGAGATCGAGCAGGCGATCGCCGTGCAGGCCGCCGGTCTCGTCGAGGGAGGTGTCGATGCCCTGCTGATCGAGACCTGTCAGGACCCCCTGCAGGTGAAGGCGGCAGTCAACGGCGCGCGCATCGCGATGGCAGGCGGGAACGAGGTGCCCATTCTCGTTCAGGTGACCATCGAGACAACGGGGACGATGCTGGTTGGCACCGATATCGGGGCGGCACTGACCATCATCGGCGCGCTTGGCGTGGATGGCATCGGTCTCAATTGTGCGACCGGCCCCAAGGAGATGGCCGAACACCTGAGGCAGCTTTCCCATGGATGGAACGGATTCCTCTCGGTCCAGCCCAATGCCGGATTGCCCGAACTGCGCTGCGGTCACACCCATTACCCGTTGGGCCCGGACGAACTCGCGATCTGGCTTCGCCGTTTCGTCGAAGAGGACGGGGTGAACATGGTGGGCGGCTGCTGTGGCACCGGCACCGACCATATCGCCGCCCTGGACACGATGCTGCGCGACCTCGCCGATGACGGTTTCAGGCCGACTCCGCGTTCGCGCGAGGTGATGCGTGAACCGCAACTCGCCTCGCTGTTCTCGGCGGTCGACCTCCGTCAGGAGAACGCCTGGCTCGCCATCGGTGAACGATGCAACGCCAACGGCTCGAAGAAGTTCCGCCAGTTGCAGGAGGCCGGGGACTGGGATGGCTGTGTCGCCATGGGCAAGGAACAGGTACGCGAAGGCGCACACGCGCTCGACCTGTGCACGGCCTTTGTCGGCCGCGACGAAAAGGCCGAACTGATCGCCGTCACCGAGCGCATGCGCGGCCTCGTCGACGCACCCATCGTGTTCGATTCCACCGAGATCGAGGTGCTCGAAGCCGGCCTTGAGCTCTATGGTGGCAAGGGCGTCATCAATTCGATCAATTTCGAGGACGGGCTGGATGCTCCCACCGCGCGCATGAAGCTGGCGCGCAAGCATGGCGCGGCCGTGATCGCGCTCACCATCGAAGAAGCCGGCATGGCCAAGACGGCCGAGGACAAGGTGCGCATCGCCCGGCGGCTGGTGGATTTCGCCTGCGGGGAGCATGGCCTGCCACCGAGCGACCTGCTCATCGACCCGCTGACCTTCACCATCTGCACCGGCAACGAGGACGATCGCAAGCTTGGCCTGTGGACGCTGGATGCCATCGAGGCGATCTCGAAGGAATTTCCCGATATCCAGATCATCCTGGGTTTATCGAATATCTCCTTTGGCTTGAATGCTGCTGCCCGGCATGTTCTCAATTCGGTGATGCTCGACCATGCGACGCGGCGGGGCATGACCGGCGCCATTGTCCACTCATCGAAAATTCTGCCACTACATGCCATTCCCCAGGATGAGGTTCAGGCCGCCGAAGACCTCATCTTCGACAACTGGCGCGACGGCAGGAACCCGCTGCAGGCCTTCATGGCCCTGTTTGCCGACCGCAAGGCGGCCGCGTCCACGGCCAGGGTCCGCAGCGACAAGGTCGAGGAACGGCTCGCCCAGCGCATCGTCGATGGCGACAAGGACGGACTCGAAGCCGATCTCGACGAAGCCATGCAGACGATCCCGCCGCTGACGATCATCAACGAGCATCTGCTTTCCGGCATGAAGACCGTCGGCGAGCTGTTCGGAGCCGGGAAGATGCAGCTGCCCTTCGTGCTCCAGTCGGCGGAGACCATGAAGAAGGCCGTGGCCCACCTCGAACCCCACATGGAAAAGGTGGAAGGCTCGACCAAGGGCACGATCGTGCTGGCCACGGTCAAGGGCGACGTCCACGATATCGGCAAGAACCTCGTCGACATCATCCTCACCAACAACGGCTATCGCTGCATCAACCTCGGCATCAAGCAGCCACTGTCGAACATCATCGAGGCGGCAAGGGAACACGGCGCCGATGCCATCGGCATGTCCGGCCTGCTGGTCAAATCCACAGTGGTCATGCGTGAGAACCTTGAGGAAATGACGCGAGAACGACTGGACATTCCGGTCGTTCTCGGCGGAGCCGCACTTACCCGCGGCTATGTCGAGGACGATTGCGCGAAAGCGTACGGGACAGGCAAGGTCGCCTATGCCCGCGATGCCTTCGACGGCCTGCACCTGATGGACCTTGTGGCGCGCGGCAAGCTCGACGAGCATCTGGCATCGCGCAAGCCCGCATCGCGGCGCAAGCAGCGCACGCTCGAACATCTCGACCCGCAGAGCCTGATGCGCCCCGTGGATGTCGAGGGGACGCGCCTGCGCCGCAACGAACTCCAGGTCGGCATCAGGTCGCCCGAACCGCCGTTCCTCGGTGCACGGGTCATCGAGCATGTCGAGGTGAAGGCCCTGCTGCCCTATCTCAACGACAACATGCTCTACCAGTTCCACTGGGGCTACAAGAAGAACGGCAAGCGCCTCGAAGACTTCCTCGGCTGGGCAAAGAAGGAATTGCGCCCGATCCTCACCGATCTCGTTCGCGAGGCCGAAGAGGAAGACATCTTCGAGCCCCAGGCCGCCTACGGTTATTTCCGGGCGGCGGGACGCGGCAACGAGCTGATCCTGTTCGAAGAGGACGGAGACACCGAACTCTGCCGTTTCATGCTGCCCCGGCAGAACAAGGAAGGCGGGCTCTGCATTGCGGACTTCGTGCGCGACATCGACGACAGCGAGCGCGACATCATCGGCCTGCAGGTCGTCACCGTCGGCCAGCGGGCCTCGGAAGTCGCCCGCCAGTGGTTCGCCGCCGACCGCTACCAGGACTATGTGCGCCTGCATGGCCTCGGTGTGGAACTGGCCGAGGCGATGGCGGAATATGTCCATGCGCGCATCCGCGCCGAACTGGGTTTCGCCGGCGACGATGCGCGCGACATGGGCCAGTTGCTCAAGCAGGGCTACCGGGGATCGCGGTACAGTTTCGGCTATCCCGCCTGCCCGACCCTGGCCGACCAGATTCCGCTGCTCGACCTGCTCGGCGCCAACCGTGTCGGAGTGGAGATTTCCGACGGATGGCAACTTCATCCGGAACAGAGCACAAGTGCCATTGTCCTGCACCACCCGCAGGCCCGTTACTTCAACGTCTGAGCGAACCGCCTGCCTGCGCGCTCCGCCTTGCCAGCGGTCGCATGAACGCGCATGAGAAGACGGCAACCGGGGACGAACAGGACATGGCGAGGCCATCATGACCGTGCGCTACGGGATCATCGGCTCGGGCATGATGGGCCAGGAGCATATCCGCAACCTTCGTGCCATCGATGGAACGGCAGTCACCGCCGTATCCGATCCGGATGACGACATGCGCCGGAAGGCGGCAGTAGCAGCCGGCGGAGCTGCCTCGTTCGCCACCCATGACGATCTGCTGAATTCCGGCCTGGTCGATGCCCTGGTCATTGCCAGCCCGAACCACACCCATGCGGCCATCCTCACGGACGTGCTGCACAGCGATCTTCCCATTCTCGTTGAAAAGCCCCTTTGCACGACCTCCGCCGATTGCAGGATGATCCGCCGTCATGTCGCCGGCCGGACCGCTCCGGTCTGGGTCGCCATGGAATACCGCTACATGCCGCCGGTCGCCCGTCTCATCGAGGAAGTGCGCAAGGGCACGGCCGGCCGGCCGCACATGGTGGCCATTCGCGAACACCGGTTCCCGTTCCTGCCCAAGGTCGGCAACTGGAACCGCTTCGCCCGCAACACGGGCGGCACACTGGTGGAGAAATGCTGTCACTTCTTCGACCTGATGCGCCTGATCCTGTCGGCCGAGCCGTCGCGGATCTATGCCTCGGGCGGTCAGGACGTGAACCATCTCGATGAGGACTATGGCGGAGAGAGACCGGACATCATCGACAATGCCTTCGTCGTCGTCGATTTCGACAACGGTTCGCGCGCCATGCTCGATCTTTGCATGTTCGCCGAGGCAAGTCGCGACCAGGAGGAAATCGCGGTGACGGGCGATCTCGGCAAGATCGAATGCGGCATCCCGTCATCCAGCTTCATCATCGGCAAGCGTGCGCCGGTCCATCGCATGGGAACCAGCCTGCCGCTTCAGCGCGAGACGATCGCGGTCGATCCGTCACTGCTTGAACTGGGGGACCATCACGGCGCCACCTATTACCAGCATCGGCGGTTCCTCGACATGATCCGCGGCAGGGGCAGACCCGAAGTGACGGTCGAGGACGGCAGCCGTGCGGTGGCCATGGGCGAAGCCGCCGAAAGGTCGATCCGGGAAGGTCGGCCAGTCAACCTTTGACAGTCTTCGACATGAAATGATGGCGCTCCGTCCTCGGCGCGTGCCGCACCGTCGGATGCAGCTGCTCGGCGACCAGGCCTGCGATCATCGACGCCTGTTGCTCGATACCAGCTTCCGGCGGCACCCTCAGCAGGGAAACCCTCTCGCGCCGCTCCAGCGCCCAGGCGTGAATGAGGTCGTCATGCACGACGGCAATGACCGGGAGGCGGCGGGCCATGCGTTCGAGAATCGGAAGGTTCCGGTCGGGCGCCGCATCGGGAAGGCTGGTATCGACCACGACGACATCGAAGGATTGCACGTCGAGTTCGGCCAGCGCGCTGTCGAGCAGCGATACCCAGGCCGTTTCCATGCTGATGGGGAAACGGCGATAGCACGCCTGGCGCCAACGGGGATCGTCGGAGACCAGAAGGACGCGTGCTGCTGCACTTCGCGAGACCATTGACGAACGTGGCGAGACTATTTCATGAGCGGAGTAAGTTGACATTTGGAACGCCTCGTCAGTTGGAGACGAATGCCATTCTCGCCATGTAGTCTTGATTTAGAGTTAAATTATCGGCGTCCCATCAAATTTTCGATAAAATCACCATGCACATCATTCCCCGACCAGAAGAAGGTCATCGGGATGAATGCCCACACGGCAGCGAAAGCCGGGCGCGGGGTCGTCGCGGTCGAGGCGATTGACGTTGTAGCGGCTGCAGGCCAGGCGCCTGCCGCTGTCGGTCCGCAGATAGACGAAGGAAAGGTCGCCATAATAGGCGATCTGCTCGATGGCCACATCGAGCATCACCTCGCCATCGACCGCTGCCGGCGTGGAGAAATCGAGACGCAGCTTTTCCGGGCGCACCATGAGAATGCCTTCTCTGGTGGAGGTGTCGGCGCGTTCGACGGTGATTTCCCCCAGATCGGCATTCGTCACCCGCGCGGTATTGCCGTCGATGGCCACCACGTCGCACTCGAAACCGTTCGACGCACCAATGAATTCCGCAACGAAGCGATGTCTCGGATGTTCGTAGAGTTCCCTTGGTGGAGCGATCTGCAGGATGCTCCCCTTGTTCATGACGGCGATGTGGTTCGCCATGCCGAGCGCTTCCTCCTGGTCGTGGGTGACGATGACGAAGGTGATCCCCACTTCCTGCTGCAACCGCCGCAGTTCGAACTGCATCTCCTCGCGCAGCTTCTTGTCCAGTGCCGACAGCGGCTCGTCGAGCAGCAGCAGCTTCGGTCGCTTGACCAGCGCCCGCGCCAACGCGACACGCTGGCGCTGACCGCCCGACAACTGGTCGGGACGCCGATCCTCCATGCCGTCGAGGCGAACCATGGCGACCGCCTCGTCGACCCGCCGCGCCACCTCGCCCGCGGCGACGCCGGTCACTTCGAGACCATAGGCGATATTCTTGCGTACGGTCATATGCGGAAACACGGCATAGGACTGGAAAACCATGTTCACCGGACGACGGTTCGGTGGCACCCTGCCCATGTCCTCGCTGTCAATGAGAATGCGGCCGGATGTGGGATGTTCGAAACCGCCAATCATCCGCAACAGGGTCGTTTTCCCGCATCCCGACGGCCCCAGCAGGGCGAAGAAGGACTTCTCGGGAATATCCAGACTCACATGATCGACCGCCCTGAACGTGCCGAAGCTCTTGGTGAGATCCTCGATCCGGACGATCATGCGACTTTCTCCGGCTTTTGCAGGCGCATCGCCACCACGGTGAGCAGAAGCGTGATCAGGATCAGCACCGTGGACGCGGCATTGACCTCCGGCGTCGCACCAAACCGGACCATTGAATAGACCTTGATCGGGAATGTCAGCGTATCGGGACCGCTGGTGAAGAAGGTGATCACGAAATCATCCAGCGACAGGGTCATCGCCAGCAATGCGCCTGCGACCAGTCCAGGCTTCATGTAGGGCACGGTGACGCGCCGGAAGGTCTGCCATTCCGATGCGCCCAGATCCTTCGACGCCTCCTCCAGCGAGCGGTCGAATCCCTCCATGCGCGCACGGACGACAACGGCGACGAAGGGAAAGCTGAAGACGACATGGCCTATGACGATGGGGCCGAGGTTGAACGGCCAGGGCAGATCGTTGGGCCAGCCGATGCGGTTGAACAGAACCAGCAACGACACACCCATGCAGATTTCCGGAATGACGATGGGCAATGCGTTGAGCCCTTCCAGCACGGACCGGCCGGGGAACCGGAAGCGCCACAAGCCCAGGGCGATCAATGCACCCATCGCGGTACTTACCGTCGTCGAGATGATCGCTATGAAGATACTGTTCGTGAATGCTTCAATCAGCGAACTGTTGGAAATCGCCTTGTAGTAATAATCGAGGGTGAAGCCGCGCCAGACGATGTTGCGCTTGCTGTCGTTGAAGCTGAACACGACGAGGATGACGATGGGCGCATAGAGGAAGACGAAGACGCAGAGCATCCAGATCCGCACCCACCACTGGCGGCCATAGTCGAGAACGCCCTTGCGCTCAGCCATCGCGTTCGCTCCAGCGCGCCCGGAGGATCAGCGCCGCGAAGGTGAGGTAGAGCAGGATGAACGACATGGCCGAGCCCAGTGGCAGGTTGTTGGCCGCCTTGAACTGTCGCTCGATCACATTGCCGATGAGCTCGCTGTGGGGTCCACCAAGCAGGTCGGAAATGAGGAAGGTCCCCAGAGCGGGAATGAATACCAGTATGATGCCCGAAACGATGCCCGGGGCGGCCAGCGGCACGGTGACGGACCAGAATGTGCGCCACTGGCTCGCGCCCAGATCGAGGCTGGCTTCGAGCAGGGAGCGGTCGAGGCGTTCCAGCGAGGCATAGAGCGGCAGCACCATGAAGGGCAGGTAGACATAGACGATACCGAAAACGACGGCTGTATTGCTGTAAAGCAATTCGACCGGCTGGAAGCGGGCACCGAGAAAGGCGTCCAGTCCCAATGGAGCCGCGATGGACTTTGCGCCCAGCCACAGATATTCGAGCCCATAATTCACATAGCCCTTGCTGCGCAACACGGCGATCAACGCATAGGTGCGGATCAGCAGATTGGTCCAGAATGGCAGGATCACCAACATGAGCAATAATGACTTGGTTGCCGGTGTGGCGAAGCTGATGGCAAGCGCAAGGGGAAAGCTGACAATGAGACAAAGAATGGTGGCGATTGCGGCAATCAGGAGCGTCTTGGCGAACAACCACAGATAGATCGAATCGAACGCCTTGATATAATTGCCGAATGTCCAGGTAATCTGGATGTCGACCGGTCCGGTCCGCTCGCCGAAACCCAGCACCCAGACCATCCCGAGAGGAACCAGGAAGAACAGCAACAACCAGATGAAGGCGGGCATCACGAAGCCCACAAAAACCCACGGTTGTTCACGCCAACTTTCCAAGTCCGGTTATCCCTCGGCGAGTCTCCTGCGACGAGATGAACGGTTCAACCGGGATTTGTCAATGCGGCCCGGCAAGCCGCATGGCCTCCCCTTCACTCTTCAAGCTCGCTGTCCCAGTAGAGGTAATCCCGCCAGCTTTCATGTAAAAAATTGGGAGGGAATGCCCGGCCGTTCTGCTGTAATTGCCAGGTTGTCGGCATCTCCGGGCGGTGCATCGGGTGCATGCCGCATTCCCCGGGCAACCGGTTGCTCTTGCGCAGGTTGCACCGGTTGCATGCCGTGACGATGTTGGTCCAGGACGTCCGCCCGCCACGGCTGCGCGGGATCAGATGATCGAAGGTCAGATCGGTCGCATGGAAAGGCTGCCTGCAATACTGGCAGGTGAACCGGTCGCGCAGGAACAGGTTGAAGCGCGTGAATGGCGGGCGGCGGCTTTGTGGAATATATTCTCTCAACGCCACCACACTCGGCAGGCACAATTCACTCCCCGGCGAACGAATGGTCCGGTCGTATAATGATACGACATCAACACGATCGAGAACGATCGCCTTGACCGATTCCTGCCAGTTCCAGAGAGACAGCGGGAAATAGCTCAATGGCTGGTAGTCGGCATTGAGCACCAGTGCGGGAAAGGCCGAAAGCGACAACGTATGACGCTCCGGCCTGTACATCAGGCTCTCGTACTCAGGAATATGAACACAGGAAATCTCAAGACCTCGCCCTCCACAGGCTATCCATTCACCAAATGGATGATATTGACAGGTAGAAAACTATACGAGTTCCATGACGCTTTCAAGACAGAGCCGGGCGGCAAGATTCCTCCCGTGCCGGAAGCCTGTCCCTTTGAAATGGTGCGGCCCCCGGATATGGGGTCACGGGGGCCGCTAACCGAGTGGCAGGGAGGTTACCACTCAGCCATCATACGCCTGCCGGTCGAACGCCTTACCGTCCTTGTCGAACAGATAGCAGGCTCCACTGGGAATACCGATCTGGATGGTGTCGCCGGGGCGCGTCGTGCTGTTGCCGGCGGACTTGACCGTCAGCGGCAGTTCCTGCCCCATGTCGACATAAAGGTAGGTTTCCGCCCCGAGATGCTCGACCGCCACGACCGGGCCGGAAATCTGGGCATCGCCGCCGCCGCCCTCGACAAGATGCTCGGGCCGGATTCCCAGTTCGTAGCCATTCCCCTTGACCGAGCCATGGGCGCGTATCGGAGCGGAGAGCGTCGCGCCGCCATGGGTGCGGATCTGGGCCCGATCACTCTCGGTGGCGACCAGTTCCGCCGGGAGGAAATTCATCTTCGGGCTGCCGATGAACCCGGCGACGAAACGGTTCTGCGGGTGATGATAGAGATCGAGAGGCGAGCCGAACTGCTGTACGTAGCCCGCCTCCAGCACGACGATCCGATCGGCCAGCGTCATGGCCTCGACCTGATCATGGGTCACGTAGATCATCGTCGCGTTGAGCGAGTGGTGCAGTTTGGCAATCTCGATACGCATCTGCACGCGCAAGGCGGCATCAAGATTGGACAGCGGCTCGTCGAACAGGAAGACCTTGGGATCGCGGGTGATCGCCCGGCCGATGGCGACACGCTGGCGCTGGCCTCCGGAAAGCTGCTTGGGCAGGCGTTCCAGCAGGTGTTCGAGCTGCAGGATACGGGCGGCATTCCGTACCTTCCCGTCAGCCTCACCGGGATCTGTCTTGGCCAGTTTGAGACCGAATGCCATATTCTCGTAGACCGTCATATGCGGATAGAGTGCATAGGACTGGAACACCATGGCGATGCCACGATCCGACGGAGCCAGCCTGTTCACGACCTTTCCGTCGATCGAAAGCTCACCCGAAGTGATGTCCTCCAGTCCGGCCACCAGCCGCAGGAGCGTCGACTTCCCGCATCCGGACGGACCGACGAACACGATGAACTCGTTGGACTTGATGTCGAGATCGACACCCTTGATGACATGCACATTGCCAAAGGACTTCTTGACGTTTTCGAGCTTTATTGCGGCCATGGCTCTCTCCCTCCCATCACACGATCCATCATGAGGCGTCGGTGATTCTTCCGAAAAACACACCATAAGGGGGCAAGCTCAGGCGATTGTCCTTGAACTCACCGGTTGCGGTCGGACATCCGGCATCCGCTGCAACGAGCTCGATCTCGTGGCAGCGATCCGTGTCCGTGATGTTGAAGGCGCTCAGGAGCGTCTCGCCCGGCGTGCGGCGGATGAAGGCGAGAATACCCCTGCCCGCATCGACGAACTCGATGTCGCCGGTGCGCAGGGCGTCATGCTCCCGCCGCCAGTGCAGGAATGTCCTGGTGACACCGAGGACCGAATGCGGGTCGGCCTCCTGCCGGTCCACGGCCATCGCCATGTTGACGGATCCCACGGGCAGCCACGGTGCGCCGGTCGTGAACCCGCCATGCTCGGACTGGGCCTTCCAGGGAATGGGGGTCCGGCAGCCATCGCGTCCCTTGCTGGCCGGCCAGAAGGTCTTGCCGACCGGATCGTGGATCTGGTCATAGGTGAGCTCCGTTTCCTCAAGCCCCAGTTCCTCGCCCTGATACAGACAGATGGAGCCGCGCAGGGAACACAGGAGTTGCGGGATCATCTTGCGCAACCGGTCATCCGGATGCGCGCCCCCGAAACGCGTTGCGGACCGGAAGCAATCGTGGTTCGAGAACGACCAGCAGGCCCAGCCATCGCCGAGAAACGCCTCCGCCTCCTCGATGTGCCCCCGGATCTCCGCGAGCTTGCAGGAAAGAAGCTGGAAGCTGTAGGCCATGTCGAGACCGCCGCCCGAGCTGTAGTCGCCCATGCGCTCAAGCGACGTGTCGCCGCTGATCTCGCCCAGCAGGCATGTCGCGCCATAGCGCTGCGAAAGCCTGAAGATCGGCTTGAAGAACATCTCCGACAGTTCGGGCCGGGCCTTGTTCCACAACTGGTACTGCATGTTGAAGGGGGTGGTGGCGCCGTGCTGGTCGGTCACCGGCGGTCGGGCAGGATTGTCCCGGAGTTCGGGATCATGGACGCCAAAATCGATGGCATCGATGCGAAACCCGTCGACACCGCGCTGGAGCCAGAACTCCGCCTGCGCCAACAGGGCCTCGATCACATCCGGATTGTGGAAATCGAGATCGGGCTGCTCCTTGAGAAAATTATGCAGATAGTACTGGCCACGTCTCGTGTCGAATTCCCAGGCGGGCCCTCCGAACACCGACATCCAGTTGTTGGGTGCCGTGCCGTCGGGCTTCGGATCGGCCCAGACATACCAGTCCGATTTGGGGTTGTCCCGCGAGGCGCGGCTCTCGGCGAACCACGGGTGCCGGATCGACGTGTGGCTCGGCACGAAGTCGATCATCACCTTGAGCCCGAGGCCGTGGGCCCGTGCCACCAGCTCGTCGAAATCCGCCAGCGTGCCGAACATCGGATCGACGTCGCGGTAATCCGACACGTCGTATCCGTAGTCGGCCTGCGGACTCCTCATGAAAGGGGATATCCAGATCGCATCCACACCGAGACTGGCGACATAATCCAGCCTGGAGGTGATGCCGGACAGATCGCCCACGCCGTCGCCATTGCTGTCGACGAAGCTGCGTGGATAGATCTGGTAGATCACGGCCCCCTTCCACCAGAGGTCGGACCGGGGCCCGACCCTGGGTGTCAGGTGAATGGAAGGTTCGAAGGTGAGCAAGATCTCAGCCTTTCACGGCACCAGCAGTCAGACCTGCAACGATCTTTCGCTGGAAAATCAGGACCAGAACGATCAGAGGCACGGTCACGATCACCGATGCGGCCATGATGGGACCCCAGGGAATCTCCTGATCCGATGCGCCGGAGAGCAATGCGATGGCGACCGGAACCGTCCGCTGGCTGTCGTTGGAGATGAAGGTCAGGGCAAACAGGAACTCGTTCCACGCCGCGATGAACGCCAGCAGGCCCGTCGTGACCAGTGCCGGCCACATGAGCGGCATGAACACCTGGAAGATGATGTTCCATGGTTTCGCACCATCGACGATCGCCGCCTCCTCCAGTTCAACCGGCAGGTCGCGCATGAAGGTGGTCAGCACCCAGACGGTGAATGGCAGGGTGAAGATCATGTAGGAGAGGATCAGGGCGAAGGGCGTGTTGTACAGGCCCAGGCCGCGGATCATCTCGAACAGGCCGGCCAGCACGGCCATCTGCGGGAACATCGACACCGAGAGAATGGTGAACAGCAGCACCGCGCGACCACGGAAGCGGACCCGAGCGAGGGCATAGGAGGCCGTGACGGCCAGCAGCAGCGAGATGATGACGGTCACCGATGCCACGAAGACCGAGTTCAGCAGGTTCCGGGCAAAGCTCCCCTGCGTCATCACCGTGAAATAGTTGTCCCAATTGAACGACACCGGCAGATAGTCGACCTTGAAGATCTGCGAGCCGGATTTGAACGAGGTGATGACGGCATAGTAGAAGGGGAACAGCGCGAACAGCGCTATCGCTATGATCAGCAGCCACAACCCGATGAAATGCAGGGGATTCCTGGTCATCATTTGTCTCCACCGAGATTGAGACGGCCGATCTTGATGTAGGCGATGGTGATCGTCGCGATAATCAGGAACAGCAGCGTCGATGCGGCCGAGCCGTAGGCGAAGTTGTCGAAGGCGAAGAGGTTTTCCTGGGCATAGACCGACATCGTCTTGGTCGATTCGGTACCTGGCGTCAGCACGTAGATCAGGTCGAAGATGCGCAGGCTGTCGAGCGCCCGGAAGATGACGGCCACCATGACCGCGGGACGGATGAGCGGCAGTGTCACCTTGAAGAAGGTCTTCACCGGATGGACGCCGTCGAGCTTCGCCGCCTCGTAGATGTCGCCCGGAACCATCTGCAGGCCGGCAAGGATGAGCAGTGCCATGAACGGCGTGGTCTTCCACACATCGACGATGATCACCGCGATCATTGCCGTGTCCGGCGAAGCCGTCCAGGCGATCGGCTGGCTGATGAGGCCGATCTTCATGAGGAGGTCATTGAGGATGCCGAACTGGTCGTTCATCATCCACGCCCACATCTTGGCCGAAACGATGGTGGGTATGGCCCACGGGACCAGGATCGCCGCCCGTATGAAGCCACGGCCGAAGAACTGGGCATTGAGGACAAGGGCGACGATCAGCCCAAGTGCCGTCTCCAGCGTGACCGAGATGATCGTGAAGTAGACCGTGTTCCAGACCGATCTCCACCAGGTCGGATCGGCAAGCAGACCGATCCACTCACCTTCGCCATCGCCATAGTCCAGATAGAAAAGGTAGTTTTCGAAACCGATCCACTGCGCGCTGTTGATGCTGGACAGCTTCGCGTCCGTGAAGCCCAGGTAGATCGTTCGCAGCAGCGGCCAGCCTGCCACGACGGCCAGGATGACCATCATCGGCAGCAGGAACAGCCACGCTGCCCGGACTTTTTCTTGGGTCAATTGCGATTGACCGGCCATGACTAACCCTCCCCAACGCTATCCGCCTCAGGCGATTTCATGATGGGCAGTGACGACGGGACGCACCGGCGCCCCGCCGTCACGCGCTATTGCGGTCGGACGACGCTTGCGGTCACCAGCCCGAACGGCGGATGCGCTTCAGCTTCTTTTCCAGGTCGGCGAGATTGTCGGCGCCGGAACCTTCTCCGGAAAGGGTCTTGTGGACGGCTGTCCAGAACTCCTGGCTGACCTGGTTGTAATTGCCCTTGGTCGGTGCCGAGGGACGCGGAACCGCCTGCTGGAAGATCGGCAACCACTTGCCGATGACAGGCTGCTCGGCGAGGATATCCTTGTCCTCATACAGGGATGCGATGGTCGGCAGACGCGACGAATTGATCGCGCGTTCCTTCTGCATCTCCGCCGAGGCCAGGAACTTGACCAGCTCGATGGAGGCTTCCTGCTCGTCGGAATAGCGCGAAACGGCAAGGTTCCAGCCGCCCAGCGTCGCCGCACTGCCGCCGTCATTATCGCCCGCCGGCAGCGGCACAACGTCGAACTTGTCCTTCACCGCGCTGTCGTCGCCATTGCTGAGCGCATAGGCATAAGGCCAGTTGCGCATGAAGACCGCATTCCCGGTCTGCCAGACACCGCGGCTGTCTTCCTCCTTGTAACCGAGGACGCCCTCGGGAGCGACCGACCCGATCCAGCTCCGGACACGATCGAGAGCGGCTGCGGCGTTCTCGTTGTTGATCGAGATCGTGCCATCGGCCTCGACGACCTGGCCGCCGCCGTTCGACTTCACCCATTCCAGCGCGTCGCAGGTCAGCCCCTCGTAGGCGGCCCCCTGAAAGACGAAACCGAACAGGTCGGCAGAACCCTCGCCTTCGACCACGGCTTTGGCCGTCTCCGCGAGCTCGTCCCAGGTCTTCGGCGGTTCCTTGCCGTGCTTTTCGAGAAGGTCCTTGCGGTAGTAGAGGGCAGGCGCGTCGGTGAAGATCGGCATCGCGACGAGACGGCCATCGACCGTCTGGCTTTCGATGATCGCCGGGAAGTGCTCGCCGGTCACATCGGCCGCCGCCTCGGTCAGGTCGACAAGATGCTCGGCCAGCTGCGGCGCCCAGATGACATCGGTGCGATAGACGTCAATGTCGGAATTCTGGGCGGAAAGCCACAGTCGATACTGGGAGAACTGGTCAGTGGTCGACGGGGGCATGGTCACGATTTCGACCGTGTTGCCCGTCTTCTCCTCGAAAATGTCGAGCTGGCGCCGGAGTTCCTCAATGTCATTGCCGACGGCACCGCTGACAACCGAAAGTTGGGCCGCGCCAGCTGATCCGGCAACGGCACCAAAGGCCATCAACGCAAGAAGGCTTGTGCGAAGCGAACCTTTCATGTTCCTCCCTTTCGCAACCTGTTTATATGTTCCAAAGCGCTTTGGAATGCATAGTAGCGTTTGTTCGCGTTGGCCACCCCATATTTTCACTCTCGGGATCGTTGGCGGATATTGCGGGGTGTCGTCCCGCACCGGCGGACTGCCCCGGACCGGAGAGCCGGATCCCGCCTCTCGCGACGTCATGTGACGATCGCCGCACTTCGCCATTGGACGGCAGTCCATGAAGCACACAGGTTTCAACCTTGGCAAAGTTCGCCCGAAACCGCGAATGTCGCAAACTCTTACATCAGGCAATTGCGATCACCGAAACGGTATCAATCGCTCAAGATGATTGAAAACTATTTATATTTACCTTATGATTGCTTTCTTTGAAAAACCCAAATAACTTGCGGCGTTATTCGCGACAAATCGGGCAATTCCACACCTTGTACATGACCGGAAGCTGCGTCGCTCCAGCATTGTGGAACGGAATACCCTTCCAGACATGTCGAATATTTTGACATATGGTAAATTTCCCGTGCAGCGGTCGGCCGTCCATCGTCATTCGACTTTTTCCCCGAACTGGCAGATATCCCGGACTGCGCAGTTCGGGCAGTCGGGTCTGCGCGCCTTGCACACATAGCGGCCGTGCAGGATCAGCCAGTGATGCGCGCCCTTGCGATAGGCTTCCGGGACGACCTCGAGGAGCCTGTCCTCGACCTCGCGCGCCGTCCTGCCGGGCGCCAGGCCGGTTCGGTTCCCCAGCCGGAAGATGTGGGTATCGACGGCGATCGTGGGTTCGCCGAACGCCTCGTTGAGCACGACATTGGCCGTCTTGCGCCCTACTCCCGGCAGGGCTTCGAGCGCTTCGCGCTCCCTGGGAACCACGCCGCCATGACGCTCCACGAGGATGCGGGAAAGCTCGATCAGGTTCCGGGCCTTGTTGCGGAAGAGCCCGATCGTCTTGATCAGGTCGCGAACTCTCTCCTCGCCCAGATCCACCATCGCCTGTGGCGTGTCCGCTTCGGCGAAAAGCCGCGCGGTGGCCTTGTTCACGCCAACATCAGTCGCCTGAGCCGACAGCATCACGGCCGCAAGCAGTGTAAAGGGATCACGATAGTGCAGCTCGGTACGCGGATTGGGATTGGTTTCGCACAATCGGGCAAAAAATCGCTCGACATCGACATTGCGCATGGTGTTGATTTCTCCGTTTTGCGGTTTCGACTTGGCGCGAGTGCCCCGCATCGCCATAGTGCCGCCGGCAGCCGCCCGACCACGGAAGACCGATCTTGATCGACCGTTCGACCACGCAGCATTTCGAGGCCATCCTCTACCCCAACCAGCCGGTTTCGCCACGAACCTTTGTGTTGCTGATGGGCGGGGTGAGTCTGGTCGTGTCAACGATGTCCCTGATCTTCATCTCCATGGGTGCATGGCCCATTTCGGGATTTCTCGGACTGGATGTCGTCCTGCTTTTCGTGGCATTCCGCTGGGCGCAAAGGGAAGCGCGGCGCCACCAGCGCGTCACGCTCGATGATGAAGGCCTTCACATCGAGGCCGTTGACGGTTCGGGTAATTCCCGAAGCTGGCGCCTTGAACCCTACTGGGCACGTGTCGAGATCGATCGCCCGCCCTCGCGCACGAGCCTTGTCGTCGTCAGCAGCCACGGCAATCACCTGCGTCTTGGACAGTTTCTGACACCGGAAGACCGGCTCGACTTCGCCGACGCGCTCATCGAGGCACTCGCGCGCTTCCGTTCCGGCACGCGCTGACCCCTTCCCGGGCACGCGAAATTCCGCCAGTCAACCGTCGAGTTTTTTTACGAAATCTCGATTGCACAGCTGTGCGTCGTCGATTTTTTTTCGCCGCAGACGCTTCCATATCGTCGAAGCAGGCAACTTCAAGCCTTCGTCGACCAGTTTGAAAATCATTATCAAAAGGCGACCATGCCATCGGTCGAAATTTTACGCTTAAGCTATGCTTATGGGTACAAAAAAGCGAATTTCAAAATAAATTGCGAGCTATCTAGGTTAAAATTCTACACAACACTATTCGATTTTATTGATATATAGATTCCATTTTTTCTATTTTTTCCTATTAATTATTTCACGTTCATTTCCATGACAATGTCTGGCCCGCATCTTGCAATTCACCATGTCGGGGGTGGGAATCCATTGATGGAAATCCCGGCCGGCATGGATCCAGTACAACTGCCGGATTGATCATCGAGCACCCGCCCTCGTTCGAAAAATGACAGGGATAGTAACCGGTGCAAAAGTCCGGGCGATCAGACCTTGGCGGCGGTGACGAGCTGGGCGAGTGGTGGGATTTCTGTCGTGTATGGTACGGCGAGTCGGTGGCCGAGGAGCTGGAAGAAGGAGACGTCGAGTTTCTGGCAGGTTTTCATGCAGCCGAGCAGGGTATCGCGTGCCTGACGGCCGGCATCGGACCAGGTGCCGCCGGAGATCTTGCGTTTGGTGACGTGGCAGCGGATGTCGTTTTCCGAGCCGTTGGTGTGCAGGGGGATTTCGGGTCGGTCGAGGACCAGGAGGAGTTCCGGTTTGCGGGCATGCAGGCGTGCGAGCAGGCGATCGAGGGTGGCGAAACCGGTCTTGCGCTTGAAGATGCGGTCGAAGCGGGCACGGAGCTGGGCAGCTCGCGACCTTTGCGGGGCTTGTTTGTAAGCCTTGAGATCGGCGTAGAACCACCAGACGAGCTGGCGGAGGAGATCGATGGCACGTCTTTGGCTTTCATTGAAGCCGACGAGCTTGTGGATCAGGCGCTCGGCATGAACCCAACAGAGTGCATGTTGGCCGACGCGGAACTGTCCGGCGCCATCGGAGACGATGACGGTATCGTTCAGCAGACCGTGGTGGTGGATGCTGCCCCACAGTGCGGCCTCGGTGGCGATTTTGACCGGGTCGGGGTGAACATCGAGTTGATCGATACCGAGTTCGCCCAGATGGGCCGAGAAGGCGCCGCGATCGGCGAATGTCCTGGTGTCATGCGCCTCCAGCCGGGCGATCACGGAGCCTGCCAGCGCATGTTTGCGCATGTAGCTGAAGGCGTCGTCATTGGGGCCTGTCAGGAATTTCGTGTACGGGCGATGATGATGGAAAGAGAGGAACCATCACATGCCAGCACGCAAGAAGCCTACGCAACGTGAGCGACTGATCGACCAGTTGCTTGTTGGGCAAGATCCCTCGACGCTGTTCGACAAGGGAGGATTGCTTGATGAGCTCAAACGGCAATTGGCCGAGCGGGCGTTGAACGCCGAGATGGATCATCACCTGGCTGGCGAAGCGAGCGAGGGGAAATCCAACAGCCGCAATGGCTACAGCTCCAAGACGGTGATCACGGACAGTGGCAAGTTCGGGATTGCGGTGCCACGTGACCGGTTATCGACCTTTGATCCGCAGCTCATCGCGAAATATCGCCGGCGACTGCCGGGCTTCGACGAAAAGATCATCTCGATGTACGCCCGCGGCATGACGGTCAGGGAGATCCGCGGTCATCTGGACGAGATTTATGGCGTTGACGTCTCCCCCGAGCTGATCAGTGCCGTGACCGACGACATCCTGGACGAGGTTGCCGAATGGCAGAACCGGCCGCTGGAAAGCCTTTATCCGCTGGTCTTTTTCGATGCCTTGAGGGTCAAGATCCGCGACGAGGGGATGGTCCGCAACAAGGCGGTCTATGTCGCGCTCGGCGTTCGGCTCGACGGCCAGAAGGAGATCCTCGGGCTCTGGATCGAACAGACAGAGGGCGCGAAATTCTGGCTGCGGGTGATGAACGAGCTGAAAAACCGGGGCATCGAGGATATCCTGATCGCGATCGTCGATGGCCTGAAGGGGTTTCCGGAGGCGATCACGGCCGTGTTCCCGCAGACCCAGGTCCAGACCTGCATCGTTCATCTGATCCGCAACTCATTGGATTTCGTCAGCTACAAGGACCGCCGGGCCGTCGCCGCCGAGCTGAAGACCGTCTACCGGGCCAAGGACGCCGACGCCGGAATGGCGGCGCTGGAGGCGTTCGATGCTGGAATTTGGGGGCAAAAATACCCGGCCATTGCCATGTCCTGGCGTCGCAACTGGCAGGCCGTCATTCCGTTCTTCGCCTTTGCCGACGACGTTCGCCGGATCATCTACACCACCAACGCGATCGAAGCCCTGAACAGCAAACTGCGACGCGCGGTGCGAACCCGTGGTCATTTCCCGAATGACGAGAGCGCCATGAAGCTGCTCTTCCTGGTCTTGAACCTGGCCGAAAAGGAGTGGAGAATGCCGCCACGCGAATGGGCCATGGCCAAGGCACAGTTCGCCATTCTCTTCGAAGACCGCCTCCGGGCCGCCTGAAAATCATGATCAATTCATCGCCCGTACACGAAATTCCTGACAGGCCCCGTCATTGAGGACATAACCGCCATGACCGGCGCGCAGCAGTTCGAGAAAATTCACCCGGCTCTTGGAAAACGTCGTCGCGAAGTGGGTGAAGCGGTCATCGCCGATCTGGGTGGTGAAGCCGTTTTTGGCGCCATGCCGGGCGCCGGTGTCATCGACGGTGATCCATTTCGCGCTCTCGAGACCGGCGCGGAACAGCTCCGTGGCCTCGTCATGCAAATCGCCTGGATCATTGTTCAACAGCCGGATGACCTGGCACTTGGAAATGACGATGCCGATCTCGTTCAGCATCGCCGTCAAGCGTTCCGTCGTGACCTGGCCCTGGACGTGCTGCAGAATGATGAACCGCACCAGTTCAGGCCCGAAATGCCCGCACAAGCCCTGGGGCAACGGCGCTGTCACCGTTCGCCCGTCCGGCGTCATCCAGCGCTCCTGGCGATAGCGGATCACCCGGCTCTCCAGCCGCAGATCCTGCACGACAAAATCCTCATACCCCTTGAACCGCGAGCCGGGCGGCGCCTCAACCCCGAGCTTCTGCTCCTCGCTCACCACAGGAACCCGCCGGCTGGCCTTCGACGAACCACCCCGCTTGCCCTTGCCGCCTCGCTTGCCTGTGGCCGTCGATGTTCCGGCCTTCGCTGCCATCCCCGACGGTTTGATCTTCGGCCGCCCTTTCAGCCCCTTGAGCCGGGCAATCTCATCCCGCAATGCTGCATTCTCCGCCTCCAGCAAAGCGACGCGCTCCAGCAGCGCCGCAACCAAATCGCGGAGATCATCAAGGCCGAGTGTGGCGAGGTTGGTGGCATTGGGCTTGGACATAACAAACTTGAATCACGTCCCATCGCTCTTGGGAATCGAGAACATATTCTTATTCCATGCGCGCAGATCAAGCCTCAAAAATCCAGTCCGCCCGGACTTTTGCACCGGTTACCAGGGATAGAGGGAACAGATTGATGGCGGCGTCAGATTCCGGCCCACTCGGGCCTGCGGGTACACGCTATTCTCTGCCGATCAGCAAGCTCCGTGGCGTGCCGCAGCGGGCACGCGTGGTGCTGAAGGCTCGACGCATCACCAGCTGCGGCCAGCTTCTCGATGCGGCGGGAACGGCCGACAAGCGGGCACAGCTGGCAAGAATGACCAATCTCGACCTCGATCTGCTGACCACGCTGGTCCAGCGGGCCGACATGTCGCGGGTCAACGGCATCGGCGCTGTCTTCGGCCTGATGCTTGAAGATCTGGGCGTGCGCGACGTCCAGTCGCTGGCCGCGCAAGACCCCGCCCGCCTGCACGACGAGTTGCGGGCCTACAATCAGGAGGAACGTCTCGCCCGACGGTCTCCCACTTCCGAAGAAGTTCTCGACTGGGTCAACCAGGCAAGGGAGATCACGCCTCTCGTCGACTACTGAGCTCGAGGACGTCGATCATGCCATAGAGCCCGGGCGGCTGCGAGGCCGCCCACCGCGCCGCACGCACGGCACCACGGGAATAGATCTCTCGACTGGATGCCTTGTGCGTCAGCTCGATCCGCTCGCCGTCACCCGCAAACAGGACCGTGTGGTCGCCGATGACATCGCCGCCACGCATGGCCGCAAAGCCGATATGGCCACTTTGGCGCGCGCCGGTCAGACCGTCGCGGCCACGGTCGGCGATTTCGGCGAGATCCACGCCCCGGCCCCTGGCCGCCGCTTCACCGAGTGCGAGGGCCGTCCCGGACGGCGCATCCACCTTGTGTCGATGGTGCGCTTCGACGATCTCGATGTCGAACGAAGGGTCGAGGGCGCGGGCAACCTGTTCGACCAGCCCCAGCAGCAGGCTGACCCCCTGGCTCATGTTCGCCGCCCAGACGACGGGGATGCGCTGTCCGCACTCGGCCAGCACCGCCTGATGTGCCGCGGTCAATCCCGTCGTTCCGATGACGTGGGCGCAACCCGCATCAGCACAGCGTTGCGCATTGGCGACGCTCGCGTCCGGTGTGGAAAATTCGATGACCACATGCGCCGCTGTCAACAGCGAGCCGATGTCCGTACCGGCCTTGATACCGAGGGGATCTCGCCCCGCCAGCTCGCCCAGATCCCCACCGATCACCGGATTGCCGGGAAGTTCGATCCCGCCGACGAGCTCAAGCCCTTCGGTGGACAGGATTTCCGCCATGTTGGCCCTGCCCATCCGACCGCCACAACCGATCACTCCAACCCGCAACATCGCGCGCCTCCCCGTTTTTTGCCGCTGCTCCGACGCGACGCTGTTAGCTGCTGTACCGGTGGCCCGCAAGCTTGCATGCCGGGTCCAGCCGATGCACGATCGTGGTGTCGGCCCGCGCGGCCGGACGTTCTGACCGGAGGAAGCCCGATGAGCCTGCCCGAACGCATGAGCGCAAGCCTGCCCGTCCAGATGCGGCCGCATGACATCGGCGATGGCGCGACAGGGCTCGTCGTCGTCGATGAGGTCAACGGCTTCTGCCGGGTCGGTGGCGGAAATCTCGCGCCACAAGCAGCGGACGAGCAGATCAGCCGCATGATCGCGATGACCGGAGACATCGCCCGCCGTTTTACCGATCGCCGGTGGCCGATCCTGGCCTTCCTCGACACCCACGAGCCCGACCGCCCCGAACCGCCCTATCCGCCCCATTGCATCAAGGGCACCGGTGAGGAAGAACTGGTGGATGAACTCGCCTGGCTCGCGGGCCATCACGATGTGACACTGATCCGCAAGGACTGCATCAATGGCTTTGTCGGCGCCATCGAGCCCACCTTCAAGGCGCATGGAACAAGCCACAATCGCTGTATCGACTGGGTCAACGCCCACCGTCTGCAGACGATCGTCACCGTCGGCATCTGTACGGACATCTGCGTCATGGACTTCGTCCTGACCATGCTGTCCGCACGCAATCATGCGCTGATGCCGACATTGCGCGATATCGTCGTGCTTGAGCCGGCCTGTGCCACCTACGACCTGCCGCTCGAGGTCGCACGGAACCTCGGCCTGCCCGACACCGCTGCCCATCCCAAGGCCGAGACGCATCACATGGGGCTCTATTTCATGGCTTCGCGCGGAGCCATTCTCGCCAGCGAGCTTCAGGGGCTGTAGCCATATCGCCGGGGTCTCAGCCCCTGGTGAAACCAGCGGATGAAGCTGACCATGTCGAAGACCGGCAGTCGGGTCATGTCGGCAACCGCGTCACTGTAGGGGCACATGTTGGTACATTCGAGCAACATCGCGCCGATGTTCTCATGCTCACCCACGAGCCGGCGGGCCGCCTCGAGCACGTCCTCGCAGGCGCGATCCGTATCCAGTTCGGGAAGATCGCCGAAAATCACCGCATTGAAGTGACAATCCGGCCGGGTGCCGACGACCGGTGCATCGAGCGGAATTCCTGCGCTCCGGAGATGATCGTCACTGAGCGTATCACTCGAAATGGTGATGATCCCCACCCGTTTTCCCGGTGGCAGCATCGACTGGATCAGGCGATACTGCATCAGGCTGGATGATGCGACCGGGACATCGAGGGCTGCCGCCAGTTCGCCCTGGAACAGGGCCAGAAAGCCGCAATTGGTGGCAATGCCATCCGCCCCCATCGCGACCAGTTCGCGGGCACCGTCGATGAACGCGTCCAGCAATCCCTCGGCGCGCCGGCGCACGACACGATCGGGCGATGCATCGCGAACGACCTTGTAGTGCACCGGAAAATCGAAGGTGCACGCGTTGCCGACTTCGCCCACCACCCGGGGGAACCGGGCCTGCAACATGAGGATGCCGACCGCCGCGCCTGCCACGGCTGGCCCGCCACGGGCTATCATGGCTCCCTCCTGATCGACATCTCGTCGATGCGCCGGCTCATGCCGAGCATCGTTTCCTTGTGAACCGCCCCGCGCACCGTCATGCCGTCGGCAAGATCGACCAGCAGTTCTCCCCGCCGCTCGATCGTCATGTTGCGGGCAATCGCGTGAAACTGCTCCAGCAGGTCGCCGCGCATGTCCTCCGACGCGCGCTCCTCGATCATCCGGCCGAAATCGTGGATGAAGCTCTCGACCGCATCCGGCGCGAAGCTCTCGTTCCAGCGTATCGTCACCAGTCCCTTCTCCGGATCGAGATCGACGGCCTTGAGTTCGCCCGCCAGGGCCAGCGGCGGACCGCCAAGCGGGCTTGGCTCCTCACGCGAATAGATGACCGCCCGATCGAGCTTGAGCGACATGTTGAAGGCATAGGTCGCCAGCGACGCTTCGGGAAGCAGCTGGAATCCCAGCTGTGATGCAGGCTGGCTGATGAGCATCTGCTGGATGTCGACGATCAGCTTGCGGGCGCCCTCGATCTGGGTATCGGTGGCGCCGTCGTCCTTCATCGTTGCCGTGACCCTGTCGATCATCCGCCCGGTACCGGCGTCGAGCCTGTCGCGCAGGCGCTCGAAATTGGTGATCTCGATCATCGAGCCCGCCGGATCGGTCCAGTAGACCACGGGAAAATCCGTCAGCTGGGCCGTCAGCTGGGAAGTGATGTTCTCGACATCGAGGTCGGCGCTGCCCGCGATGGTCACCTGTTCGAGCGTCCAGCTGAACTGCAAACCGTCGGGACGCTCCCTGACCACGTCCAGCGACGCACTGGCCTGCGCATCCCGCACGTCGCTCATGCCATCGATGACGAGGTTCCGCGACCGCTCGACGACATAGTGGTAGTGCGCGCCGACCGTCGGGCGACCGCTGACATGAATGATCCCGGGTTCGCCGCAGGTCGCCCAGCGGGGTGTCATCAGGACCGAGAGCCCGATGGCCAGGCCGAAGGTCGAGCGTCTCGCGACCATCGTGCTCCCGATCCGCAACTGCTTCATCAACGCCCACTCCCAATGGCCCCGATCCGCCCGGGCTCACGTGCCGATGGTTTAGAGATCGCACGGACAGCCTGCAATGGCAGCAACCGGTTAACACCCATACGTACCCAAGGGCTTGGCAATAAACACTTTAGCACCACCTCCCACGGGTGATCGGCTATTCCTGCAGGTGACGTTCATGCCAACGCCCGTGAACGCCTGTCGGATCGAACGGCGGCCGTCTCGATGGTCCTGCATCCGGCGATGTCATGACGAGGATGGAGAAAAAAATGGTCGCCGGTGAAGCCAGGACGATCCTCGAAGCCATGATGATGCTGTTTGCGGTTCACAACCCGGATCCCGCGGCATTCGAGAAACAGGTCACCTGCATGGCCCGCAATATCTGGTTCGAAGCCCGCGGCAGTGCCTTTGCCGACAAGCTGGCCGTGGGCCAGGTCGTGCTGAACCGGGTCGCCGACCCGCGATATGATGATACACCGTGCAAGGTCATCTGGGATGCCCATCAGTTTTCGTGGACCCACGATGGTCTTTCCGACAATGTCCGGATCCGCAATGCCATCGACCGTCAGGCCTGGACCGACTCGGTGCTGGCAGCCCTGACAGCAACCACCCTTCCCGACCTGACCGGCGGCGCCACCAGCTTTCATGCCGTCACCATAAGCCCGAGCTGGAGCAATTCCATGCATCGCGTAGCCCAGTATGGCGGCCATGTCTACTATACCAGTGTCAGGTCGATCGAGCCCGAATGGACGATCGAACCGGCAGCCAGGCCCCAGCCTCCCCTTCCGGTCAGCCCGAGGCAGCAGGTCGAGGCCCTGGATGGCCTCGACGCATTCTGGACGGCCATTGACCTTGCCGGGCCCGGCTCGCTGGGGAACATCATTCCCGTCTCCCGACCGGAATCCCGTTTCGACAACCTCCTCCCCATCGACCTGCCCTGACCGG
This sequence comes from Geminicoccaceae bacterium, assembly GCA_020638465.1. NCBI lineage: Bacteria > Pseudomonadati > Pseudomonadota > Alphaproteobacteria > Geminicoccales > Geminicoccaceae > Geminicoccaceae bacterium. Next base: position 2,130,770 of record JACKIM010000001.1, on the reverse strand, counting down.
CTCCCGACGGCAATCGGCTGCTGCTCCACGCATTGTGGCAGGCATCCCCGACGGGATTCGCCTTGCCCGCAGCCACGCAACCGAAACAATGCGGCATCGCAATATCAAGACTTGACGAATTTCCCATCATGACTGGGTACGGGAGAATGTTCCCTGCATTCATGACCTCATGTGCATCCTGTCCCTTGCACATCGATTCGCCAAAGCCGGCGCGGTGATAAAACACTCATATATTCTCAATACTTGAATATCCTGTAGAAAAAGATCGCAATGGACTGTACCTGCATGACTCGTCCCCTCCGAGGAGAGCTTTCACACATGAAAGGACTATGGCCACTTCATGAATATATCGCGTCGCAGCAAAATTCATATTGCAGCGCATCAGAAGCTGGAGTAGAAGGAGTTTGTATTTTTCGAACGTCTGACAGGAGTTCCCTCCATGACCACCAAGCCTGCGGCCACCGTCGCACAGACCCTTCCCAAGTTCGACTTCGAAGCGGTCATCGCCCTTCAGAAGGCCAATCTGGAGACCATGGTTACCGCCCAGAAGATCCTCTTCGACCTCGCCCAGACAGTCGCCAAGCGCCAGGGCGAGATGCTCAAGGAGACCTTCTCCAAGGGCGAGAATCTCTTCCAGGGCTTCGATGCGAAGAAGCAGCCCGCGGAGTACATGGACGAGGCCCGCGCCGTGATGGAAAAGGCCATGGTTGACGTCAAGGAGACGATCGACCTGAGCATGAAGGCGCAGAACGAGGTGGTCGACCTGCTGGTCAAGCGCGCCACCAAGAATCTTGAGGATGTCAAGACCCTCGCCGCCTGATCTTTGGGGTCGTCGCGGCGACCGGTGACTACGGCCCTGCCTCGTCGAGCGGGGCCGTTTTCGCATCCGATCATGCGCGCATTCACATCGCGGCACTCGGCAATTCGGCGACACGCTGCTAGGCTCTTGCGCAGGTTGAACAATCGGGGCCGCAAGAGATGCGTGACGACGACCGCGAACGATATGCCCTGCCGAGTGCGCGGGAAGATGCGAAACGCGCCGCGGCGACGCGCCAGACCGCGCAGACCCGTTCGCAATCCTATCCGCTCGCCTTCGCGGACACTGACTTCCTCCTTCGCGAGGAGCTTCGGCCCGTCCGCTTGCAGCTCGAACTGCTCAAGCCGGAAATGGGCTTGCAGGAGCATCAGATCGAATCGACGATCGTCGTTTTCGGGAGTGCGCGCAATCGTCAGCCCGAGGAAGCCGGAAAGCTTCTCGAAGAGGCCGAGGCAGCACTCCGGGCCGATCCCGACAATGAGGAGCTTGCAGCCCGGCTACGCGAGGCCAGCCGCATCGCCCGCCATGCCAACTACTACGCCGAGGCCCGGCGTTTCGCCCAGATCGTGTCGAAAGCGGGGCAGAACAGCGAGAGGCGGCGCGCCGTCATCGTTACCGGAGGCGGGCCGGGAATCATGGAAGCCGCCAATCGCGGCGCCGCCGATGTCGGTGCGCTGAGTATCGGCCACAACATCACCCTGCCGCATGAGCAGGCCCCCAACGAATACATCACGCCCGAACTGTGCTTCCAGTTCCACTATTTTGCCATTCGCAAGATGCACCTGATGATGCGGGCCCTGGCGCTCATCGTCTTTCCGGGCGGTTTCGGCACGCTGGATGAACTGTTCGAGTGCCTTTGCCTGATCCAGACCGGCAAGGCGCGGCCCATGCCGGTCCTGCTGTTCGACCGGGAGTACTGGACAAAGATCATCAATTTCGATGCGTTGGTTGAAGAGGGTGTCATCGGTGTGCGGGATACCGGGATCTTCACCTATGTCGAGAGTGCCGAAGACGCCTGGAACGTGATCCGCGAGCACTATGCCTATTCGGACCTGCTCCCGAGCGATTGCGACGGTCCGACCGACGGAGCCCCGCAGACATCCCGCTGAACGCCATCAGGGAACAATGCCATGCCAACCTCACTGACCTTCCACGGTGCGGCCTCGACGGTCACCGGCTCCTGCTACGTGATCGACCATGACGGCGGCCGGCTGATGATCGATTGCGGGCTTTTCCAGGGCACCAAGACGATCCGCGAGCTCAACTACAGGCCGTTTCCGTTCAAACCGGCCGGCATCGACGCCCTGGTTCTCACCCACGCGCATATCGACCACACCGGTCTCGTGCCCAAATTGACCGCGAATGGCTACAAGGGACCGATCTTCGCGACCGAGCCCACCATCGACCTCATGGCCTTCATGCTGCCCGACAGCGGTCACATCCAGGAAAGCGAGGTCGAACGGGTCAACCAGCGCAACAGGAAGCGCGGGCGCCCGCTGGTCGAACCCATCTACACGCGGCGGGATGCCGAAGCCGTCCTCGAACTGGCACGGGCCGAGAATTACGATGAATGGTTCGAACCCATGAAGGGGATCCGTGCGCGTTACTGGAACGCCGGACATATCCTCGGATCGGCGTCGATCGAACTGGAAGTCGCCGACCGGAACGAGAAACGCCCCATCCGCATCCTGTTTTCAGGCGACATCGGTCCCGACGAGAAGACCTTCCAGGACGACCCCAGCGGTCCGAACGATGTCGACTATCTCATCTGCGAAAGCACCTACGGCGACCGCGACCGCGAGGACCTTTCGCTGGAAGCCCGCCGGGCCAGACTGCGCGATGCGGTCAACAAGGGGCTCGGACGGGGTGGCAACCTTCTGATCCCGGCCTTCGCGGTTGAACGCACGCAGGAGCTGATCTACAGCCTGGTGAAATTGATGGAGGATGGCGAAATTCCCGACGCGCCGATCTTCATCGACAGCCCGCTGGCAATCAAGGTCACCGAAACCTTCGCACGCCATCGCAATTCCCTTCACGATATCGATCCCGACATGAGGATCTTCCGCAGCCCCCGCATCCGCTTCACCCAATCGGTCGAGGAAAGCAAGGCGATCAACACGATCCGCAAGGGCGCCATCATCATGGCCGCCTCGGGTATGTGCGATGCCGGCCGTATCCGTCACCACCTGAAGAACAACCTCTGGCGTCGCGAAGCCAGCGTGCTGTTCGTCGGCTATCAGGCTCCCGGCTCACTCGGGCACCTGATCCTCTCCGGTGAAAAGCGGGTACGCATTCACGGCGAGGAGATCGAGGTCAATTGCGACATTCAACGCATCGACTCCTATTCAGCCCATGCCGATCAGGGCGAACTCGTTCAGTGGGTCAAGGAACGCCTCCCGGTACGCAACACCATCTTCCTGTCCCACGGCGAACCCGATGCGATGAAGGCGTTCAGGGAGCATCTCGCCGCGGCGGGCTGCAATCCCCGGCACATCCTCACCCCGGAGCTCGATGATCGCTTCGAACTGTCGCTCGGCGGAGAGCCCGCCCGCCATGCCGAGCACCGGCGCCTGTCGCACGAGCAGGCCGCGGCCGACCATGACTGGCACAGTGCCTATGCGCGGCTGCTGCTGGATCTCGGTAAGCGCCTCGACACCATCGAGAACAGCGACGTCAAGCTGGCCTTGCTGGAGAGGATGCGCGAAGCGCTCACACGCGACCAACGGGCCTGATCCGGGACGGTGACGGATCCGGGAGCATGCGGGCCATCGCCGCAGCTCCCGGCACGGTCACAACCTGTCCGTCAATCGAGATACTGGACGCGGTCCGATTGCAGCAGGTCGACCATGAAGTCCGGTCGGTCGAGACCATCGCGAACGCGCTGGACAACTCCCCTTTCGGCCTGTGCGATCTCGTCGATACGATCGGCAGTCCGATCGATATCCTGCCGCGCGATCACCACCACGCCATCGTCGTCGGCGAAGATGAAATCGCCGCTGTCGATGCGTTGACCGCCGGCCTGCACGGGAAGGCCGACCGTTCCGACGCCCATGCGCACGCAGGAATTCGGCGTGACGCCCCGGGCGAAGATCGGCAGGCCGACATCCTTCAGTCCAGCGAGGTCGCGGGCGAATCCGTCGATGATGATACCGGCCACACCCCGGTTCTTCGCCATGCCGGCCAGCACGTCGCCAATGATGGCCGCTCCGGCAAAGCCCTCGTTTGCGGCAATGATCACATCGCCGGGTTCGGCGAGCGAGATGGCCGCGGCGAGTGCCACATTGGCGTTCACCCCCGTACTGCAGGTGAATGCCGGCCCGCAGACCGGAATCGGCCCGGTGCCGATGGTGCGTATCGATGGATCGAGACCGGCCCGGCCTTCGAGCGCATCGCCGATCCAGCAGCTGTTGGCCGAGCGCAGGCGGTCCATGACCGGTGACTGCGGCCTTTCGAAATGACGCCGGATGCGCAGCAGTGGCGGTTCGTGAATCATGTTGCTTCTCCCCGTTTGATTTCTGTCCGAACGGGGAAAACGCCACGTCCGGATCAGTTCATGCTCCGGCTCGCGGCCGGCAGGTCGGCAAGCCCGGAATTGTCCCTGCTGTCGAACAGCCATGCCAGCATGGCGTCATGCGCCTGCGAGCGCAATGGCTGCGGACAGAGCGCCAGTTCGTCCATGACCTCCTGAATGAGACCTTCGTCCTGATCGCGCAGGGCCCTAGAGAAACGATGGAACAGGTTGGATTCCGCCCCGAGGATATCGCGAAGGCGCCGGGCCAATCCGTTCAGCGAAACAACACGGACCTCGTTCATGGGTTTTCCTCCTTCCTGCGGTACAAGCCGCATGATCCCCGCCCCTCCTGCCCGCCAGCCGTCTACAGGCGTTCGCAAGGATGGTTTTGACAGTGAATTCCTGCGGGTTTCCCGACCCGCCACTCACGAATTGTTAATATCATTCGGGTTAGTATCAAGCCGGTTTGTCACTTCCCGGTAGCTCGATACGCTTCAAGTCTTAACCCTGGCCTTGTTCCACTCTTGCAACAAAGGAGGCGATTGCCTAATTCTACCGTCGCGGCGAACAGAGGAGCAGTTCGCAACGTCATTCGGTCCTCGAACCGAAAATGTGCCGTGCTGAAGAGGGGCTGTATGGGTTCAAACGCCGGTTTTCACCCGATCATGCGTTGCCATCGCCGGTGGTGGACGACGACTGTCTTCCTGGGAACGGTCCTCATGCTGTCCCCGGCACCCGCACGTGCCCTGAACTCGGTGTACGATCCGCTGGAGCCGGTCAACAGGTTCATCTTCGGCTTCAACCAGATTGTCGACACCGTCATCCTCAACCCCGCGCAGCAGGTCTACGGCGTGGTCGTGCCAGCCCCGGCCAAGACCGGCCTTCGCAACTTCACTTCGAACCTGCGCTCTCCGGTTACCTTCGTGAATGATATCCTCCAGGGAGAGCGCGAGAGGGCCGGGGTAACGCTCGGCCGCTTCATGATCAACACCACGCTCGGCCTGTTCGGCCTGTTCGACTTTGCCAGCGTGGTCGGCATGGAGGAGGCCCATACCGAGGATCTCGGCCAGACGATGGGGGTCTATGGCGTCGGACCCGGTCCTTACCTGATCGTGCCCATCCTGGGTCCGAGTTCGGCCCGCGACCTGACAGGCACCGTCGTGACGGCATTGACGCTCGATCCCGCCTCGTACGTCATGAGCAACGAGGCCGCTCTGGGGCTTTACGTCGCGGACGGCATCGACACCCGTTACCAGCTCGACCCGGCGATCAGGGATCTCAAGCGCAACAGCCTTGATCTCTACGCCAGCACCCGTACGGTCTACCTTCAAAAACGCGAGGCCGACATCCGCAATGGCGGCTCGTTATCCAATGATCAGAACTACGAAGATATCTTCAGCGAGGAATTCGAGGACAGCCTTGATGAACCATGACGCGCGCACCGGGTGTCCGGGCCGCTTGCAGTCGACCCGCCGTATGCTCCTGAGCGCCACATTGGCACTGCCTTTCCTCTTGAAAGGGTTCGGGGCCAGGGCCGCACAGAGCCCCGAGCAGTTCATTCGCGAGATCGGCGACCAGGCGATAGAGCTGCTGCAGCGAACCGACATCCCGAAGGAAGAGAAGCTGGTCGCGATCAAGGGATTGCTCGACCGCTACACGGATCTGGACCTGCTGGCGAAGCTGGTGCTCGGCAAATACTGGCGCACGGCGACCGATGCCCAGCGCGATGCCTATGTCAATGTCTTCCGTCAACTGGTGATGAAGACAATGGCTGACCGCCTGCACGAATATGGCGGCGAAACATTCGAGATCGTCGGCAGCCGCGAGATCAATGACCGCGACAGCCTCGTGGCCACCAATATCCTGCGCCCCTCAGGTGCGCCGCCCATTCAGGTGGAATGGCGTGTGCGGACGGACGACAACAGTCAGTATATCATAGATGTCGTCGCCGAAGGGATAAGCCTGGTCGTTACCCAACGCTCGGAAGTCAGCGATATCGTAGCATCGGATGGAATGGATGGACTCATCAAGGTGATGCAGCGTCGTCTGGATGGGGCCCAGACAGATTCGGGCTGACCATGCGCCGACGACTGCCGTGAACCGGGTATTGGGCATCCATCGCAACGCGCAAGGTCAGTCTGCCGGAGGTTTGCCGTCAAGGACCGCGATGGATGGCAGGATGAAGCGAAACGAGGCGCCGCCCAGCGTGGTGCTGCGTTCGACCCATATGCGTCCGCCGAAGGCCTCGACGATGTGTCGCGTGATCGTCAGTCCTAGCCCCGTGCCCTTGGGTCGTTCCTTGAACGCCTCACTCGCCTGCTTGAACTTTTCGAAGATGTCGCGACGATAATCCTCAGGTACGCCCGGACCGTTGTCGTCGACCCGGATCTCGAAACGGCCGGCACCGGACCTGAGCAGTTCGACCCGGACCTGCCCGCTTTTTCTCGGCGCGAACTTGGCAGCATTGGCCAGAAGATTGACGACAAGCTGGATCAGCCGGTCCCGATCCCCTTCCACCAGCGCATTCTCGACCTCGGCATTCAGAACGACGGCGACCCCGGCCTCGGTGAAGAGTCCGCTTATCGCCGAGAGAGCGTCCTCAATCACGTCGCGCAGATCAACCCGCGTCACCTGCCAGTCCATGCGGCCGGATTCGATCCTGGAGAGGTCGAGGACATCGTTGATGAGACGCGTCAATCGCTCGGATTCGCGTACGACAATTGCCAGGAAGGAGGAGCGCTCCTCGGCCGACAGGTCGGGCGAATCCAGCAGGATTTCCGAAAACGAGCGGATCGATGTGAGCGGCGTGCGCAATTCATGGCTGACGGTAGCGATGAAATCGTCCTTGAGCCCGTCGAGCTCGGTGAGACGATCGTTGGCATCGCGCAATTCCGCCGTGGCCGCCTCAAGAGCCCGGGATTTCTGTTCGAGCCTCTGGCTGTACTCGATGACCTGCGACGTCTCGTCGAGGATCTCCATCACCTGATCCGGGCCGATCTGCTCGCCTCGAACCACCGAGGAAACCATCACCCGCGCGGATGACGAACCGATCGCACGGGCCAGTTGCCGCTCGACCAGCAGCACGAATTCGGCGTCGGCCTCCTCCCTGCCGGTCAACCGCGCCCCGCGACGCCCGGCATCGAGAAAGAGCGCCTGTTCCACGCCGTCGCGATTGAGGAAACGCTCCATGAGGTCCAGCAAGTCGTCCACCCGGGTCTGCCCGCGCCAGAGCCGGGCCGTCTCGTGCCCCGCATTGACCTCGACGAACATCAGGGCCTGCACCCGTTCGAGACTGTCCTGACGCGTCGCCAGCGAAGCCGTCACCAGCAGCACGATGTTCACGGCAAGGCTCCAGATCAGCGCGTGACTGACCGGATGCAGCCCCTCCAGCCCGAACAGGGCCTGCGGCCGCAACAACTGGAGACCGAACGGGCCATGGGTCATGAACGCGTTGTCGATCGAGCCCGCCGTGGCGAGCATCGGGGCGATCAGCGTGTAGAGCCAGACGGCGAAACCGCCAAGTATGCCGAGGAAGGCCCCCGCACGATTGGCGTCACGCCAGTAGATGCCGGCAATGATGGCGGGGACGAACTGGGCCACCGCGGCAAAGGATATGAGGCCGAGACTGGCGAGACCGAGACCGCCGCTGACATGCTTGAAGAACAGGTAGCCGGACATGAGGAGGATGAGGATCGTCGCGCGTCGAATGTTCAGGATCATCCCGGTCAGGACCAGCCGGTCGGCAGATTTCTTGCGACGGAGTTGCAAAAGGAAGGGAATGACCAGGTCATTCGAGACCATCGTGCTCAAGGTCAGCGTGGCGACGATGACCATGGCGGTCGCCGCCGACAACCCGCCCAGATAGGTGATCAGTGCGAGCGCTTCGTGGCCCGCCTTCAGGGGAAGGCTGAGGATCATCAGTTCCGCGGCCCCCTCGCCTCCGGTCGCCGCACCGTCCAGCAACCCGGCCATGACCACCGGCAGGACGAAAAGATTGATCAACAGCAGATATGCCGGGAAAAGCCAGCTTGCCGTGCGCACGTGTTTCTCGTCGACATTCTCCAGTACGGCTACCTGGAACTGGCGCGGCAGCACGAGCAACATCATCCCGGACAGCGATGTCAGCAGGAACCAGTCGATATAGCTGAACTGCGTCGCCTCGAAGCTGAGCAATCCGCGCAGCTCATCGTTCGCCATGACCTTCGAGGCGATATCGTAAAGGCCGTCATGCAGGCCGTAGGTCACGAAGATGCCGGCCGCAAGGAACGCCAGCAGCTTGATCATGCCCTCAAACGCCACCGCCAGAACCATGCCCTGGTGATTCTCGGCCACGTCGACATGGCGGGTCCCGAAAAAGATGCTGAAGACGGCCAGCACCAGCGTGACTGTCAGGGCGGTATCGGCACCGAGACTGAAGCTTGAGACGAATGGCGTCTTGTCTCCCATCACCGTGGCGACGCTGGCCGCCAGCGCTTTCAACTGCAAGGAAATGTAGGGAATGCCGCCAATGACCGCCACGATGGTTACCAGCCCGCCGACACGGCCACTCTTGCCGTAGCGCGCGGCCAGGAAATCGGCGATCGAGGTGATGCCATAGGCCTTGGTGATGCGCAGAACCTTGAGCAGCACGAAGGGAAACAGCAGGGCCGCCAGCGTCGGTCCCAGATAGATCGGCAGGAAACCGATCCCGGACGTTGCCGCCACGCCGAGACTGCCGTAATAGGTCCAGGCCGAGCAATAGACCGCAAGGCTCAGGGTATAGACCACCGGATTGTTGATGACGCTGCGACCGGCATCGGCACGCCGGTCGCCGAAGGAAGCAAGCGCGAACAGCAGTCCCAGATAGAGAAGCGAGGCGAAGGCGACGAGCCAGGTCGGCAACATCACGAAAACATTCCCTTGCAGGGGAATGCAGGCAGAATGGCAGGAAAACGGGACAGCCCGGAACGATCGGTGGAACCGGCGGCGCAAGGCTGCCATTCCCCCGGCATCCCGCTAGCGATCCACACGCCGGTGCATCAGCAGCGCCATGCCGACGATGGCGAAGACCCACACCGCGAACAGGTAGGCCGGCAACAGGATCGGGCCATAGGCGGCCGACAGGGCATCGACGACCGCCAGAACCGGATAGTTGAACAGTGCCACGATGACAACGACCAGAAGGATGACCCGACGTGAGCGGCCATCCGTCCCGGAATGCGCTAACCTCTTCAGGCGACCTCCAGCATCTCTTTGACCTGCTGCACCAGTTCCCGCGTGGAAAAGGGCTTGGTGATGTAGGCATCGGCACCGAGGCTGAGCCCGCGCTCCCTTTCGTTTTCCCGTCCCCGCGCGGACAGCATGACGATCCGTGTTCCGTCCCACGCGCCGTCCTTGCGGATACGTGCACAGACCTCGTAGCCATCGAATTCAGGCATCATCACATCCAGCAACATCAGGTCGGGCGGCGGGCGTTGCAGGGCGAGCAGGGCCTCCGCACCATCGCGGGCGACCTCGACATCGAAACCGGCCTTCTTCATGAGGAATTCGAGCGAGGTGGCGATATTGGGCTCATCGTCAACGACCAAAACGCGCTTGTTCATGCTTCCCGACGCTCCTCCCCGCCATGCATCCAGCGGTGACTCTCTGCCCGCTCATAGCACCGCGGGCACTCCGGTCAAAGCCGCCGGAGCGCCCTTCCCGCCATCGACGGGCGGATGCTGTCCACGTCATCGCCCGCCAGTCACCGTCACCGGCCGTCAGGGCCGCACCCAGGACCCCCCTTCGAGGCTGGAGGCGACGGCCGCCGCGATGAAGCGGACACCATCAACGCCATCGTCAACGCCAGGCACCGTGGTCGCGGCCGGATCCGGTTCACGCCCCTCGTCAGCCGCCCGGATCAGTTCGGCGGCATCGCCATATATCGTCGCGAAACCCTCTAGATAGCCTTCCGGATGGCCGGCGGGGATACGCGTCACCCTGCCGGCGAACGGCCCGGCGCCGCTGCCGCCGCGGGTAATCAGCCGCGGCGGCTCTCCAAGCGGCGTGAAATGCAACTGATTGGGTTGTTCCTGTTCCCAGGACAATCCCCCCTTTTCACCATAGATGCGGATCCGCAGGGCGTTCTCGTTGCCGGGAGCGACCTGGCTGGCCCACAGCATGCCGCGCGCGCCTCCCTTGAAGCGCAACAGCATCTGGCTGTTGTCGTCCAGCGCCCGCCCCTCGACGAACGTGTCGAGATCGGCGCAAAGCTGGTCGAGTTCGAGGCCGGTCATGTAGCCTGCGAGATTGTAGGCATGGGTCGCGATGTCGCCCGTGCAGCCCGCCGGGCCGGAACGTGCCGGATCGGTGCGCCAGCCCGCCTGCTTCTGGCCGGTCTCCTCCAGCGCCGTGGACAGCCAGTCCTGCGCATATTCGGCCTGGACCACGCGAATCCTGCCGAGTTCTCCGTTGCGGATCATCTCGCGAGCCTGCCTAACCATCGGGTAACCGGTATAATTGTGGGTCAAGACAAACACCTTGCCACTCTTCCTCGCCAGTCGGGCAAGGGCCTCGGCGTCTTCGACCGTCGTCGTCATCGGCTTGTCGCAGATGACATGGATGCCGGCTTCGAGGAATGCCTTGGCCGCCGGATAGTGGACATGGTTGGGCGTGACGATGGCCACGACATCGATGCCGTCGTCGCGGCCGGCCTCCGCCCGGGCCATCTCGTCGAATGCCCCATAGGCCCGGTCGGCGGCAATGCCCAGATCGGCCGCCGAGTCCCTCGACTTCTGCGCGGTCGACGAGAAGCAGCCTGCGACCAGTTCGTAGTGGTCGTCGATGCGCGATGCGATGCGATGGACACCGCCGATGAAAGCATCGCGACCACCACCGACCATGCCGAGCTTGAGACGCTTCATGCTGGAGATCCTCCCTCAGGACAGGCCGAGAATGCGGCGATTGGCTTCGCGGTCCGTTCCGCCCGCGGCGAAATCGTCGAATGCGCGTTCGGTGACCTTGATGATGTGGCTGGCGATGAAGGGTGCGCCCTCGCGTGCACCTTCCTCGGCATCCTTCAGACAGCACTCCCATTCGAGCACGGCCCAGTAATCGTAGTCATGGGCGGCCAGTCTCGAAAAGATGCCGGCGAAATCCACCTGTCCGTCACCCAGCGAACGGAACCGTCCCGCACGGTCCACCCAGCGCTGGTAGCCCGAATAGACACCCTGGCGGCCGTCCGGATTGAACTCCGCATCCTTGACGTGAAAGCTGGTGATACGCTCGTGGTAGATGTCGATGAACTGCAGATAGTCGAGTTGCTGCAGCAGGAAGTGGGACGGGTCGTAGTTGATCGTGCAGCGGGGGTGATTGTCCAGCCGTTCGAGGAACATCTCGAAAGTGGCGCCATCGAACAGGTCTTCGCCCGGATGGATCTCGTAACCGTAATTCACACCGCAGGAGTCGTAGTGATCGAGAATGGGCTTCCAGCGCCGGGCCAGTTCGCCGAAGGCTTCCTCGATCAGTCCTCCCGGCCGCTGGGGCCAAGGATACAGATAGGGGAATGCCAGCGCCCCGGAAAAGCCGACATGCCGGGAAAGACCCATATGTTGCGAGGCCGTGGCCGCCATCTTGACCTGCTCGACCGCCCATTCCTGCCTCGCCTTCGGTTTCCCGCGCACCTCGGGTGCGGCAAAACCGTTGAACATCTCGTCATAGGCCGGATGCACGGCCACCAGCTGGCCCTGCAGGTGCGTCGACAGTTCGGTGATGGTCAGGCCATGGCTGGCGGCGATGCCCTTCACCTCGTCGCAATAGTCCCTCGACTGCGCGGCCCTTGCGAGATCGAACAACCGTCCGTCCCAGCTCGGCAACTGCACACCCTTGTAGCCGAGGCCGGCAGCCCATTTGCAGATAGTGTCAAGAGAATTGAACGGCGCTTCGTCCGACGCGAACTGAGCGAGAAACAGACCTGGACCGAGCATGGTCTTCATGGATGGAACCTCCCCCCGATTGGTTATCTTGCAGCTGAAGATAGCCTAGCTCAAGGCAGGTGCCAGTAAAAGATGCAGGCTGCAGGTGCCGCACATGCCGGCTCATCGTTACCGGTTGATTGTACATTCGAGGCGGAAGACCCGTGTCGAAGTTCATCAACGGTGGGAGAAATTCGCTATCGGGCACATTCCGACTGACTGCGATCCAACGTGAAGGACCCGTCGGCCCGGCGATAGTAGATGGCGGCGACCACTGCGGCCGTGGCCGACCATGGTGTGTACTGCGTGCAGCCATCGGCGGTGGTCGAGACGGGGACCATGTAGACGCTCTCGCTGATCCGAATGGCCCCGTCGGGCGGGATTGCAGCGGCGTCCCGCCTCATGGCGCCCGCCTCCGTCGGAGTGCCTCCCCCGTTGTCCGTTGTCATCGGGCCACACCCCTGAAGCGCCACCAGCAACACCGCACTTGCCATCATACCTTTTGTCATCACCCACATCCCCGCGACGTCCGCGCGTTTATCCACCACGAGCAGACAGAGCTGTCTTCCCGATTTCACCTGATCGGGAAGACAGCTCTAGAAACCATAACCGACCCGTACCCCGCCGCCGAGTTCGGTCGCGGCATCGGCATCGTGGTTGGGCTGGAAACGGGCGAACGCGCCTACCGCCATGGTCACGCGCTGTTCTTCATCAAACGCCTTGCGGTAGATCATCTGCAGGTTCCGTTCGCGGCCATCCGGAGAGATATCGACCCTGCTGCGCTCGCGGGAAATCGGGCCGCCACTCCCCGCCTCATGTCCCGGCAGGTCGAGATTCATCGTCACCTCGTCAGGTCGCAGCGGCTGCGACAGGCTGACAGCAAGCTGGTCGGCCCCCGCGAGTTCACGCCAGGAGAAGCCTACGGCGTAGGCGTCGCTTCGCCCCATGTCGAGGCCGCGCACGAGGCCCGGCTGGCTGATGCCGCTGTCCGTCCAGCCCGAAGTCAGGCTGCCGAACATCGAAAACGTGTCGCTGACGGCGGCCATGGCCACCAGATTGACGAACGATGTGCGGCCATCGACACCACCGGCAGCGCCGCCGAGACTGCCGCCGAGAGCCGTTTCGCTCTCGTCCATGACGCCGACCGTCGAGCTGATCTGGACGCCGTCGCCGAGGTCACGGCTGAGTGTCAGGCTGCCGATCCGGCTGTCGCCATCGCTGCCGCGCATTCCTCCCCGGGCGAAGGCCATCCCGATGCGTGTCGAATCATCCAGCTCCGTGTCGAAACGCAGCCCCTCTTGGGCCGATGCAAGACTGGAGAACGGCGACAGCGCTTCACCGAACGGCCCCATATCGCCACCGGCGAGTTGCCGGACGGCATGTTCCGGGGCATCCGACATTACCCCGTAACCACGGGCAAACGTCACCTTCGAGCCTTCGCCCAGCGCCAGCGCGACCTCGTAGCTCTCGACCCTGCCACCATCGTCGAGTTCGTCGAACCGGCGGGTCAGCCCTTCCGGACCCGCCGCCGGCTCATGCGCGAAGGCAAGCGACAGCATGTCGCCGGCCTCGACCTGCACGGTCCGGACATCGGACGAAAGCAGGAACGAGTCGATCCGGGCGGGATTGTCGGCAGTGCGAACCGAATGGCTCAGGTCGCCCCTGAAGGGAAACAGCTGGCTGTCATGGATCAGCACGTCGTTCAGTGAAGCGGCGAGACCGGATGCATCGGCCCACGCCGGCAGATCGACGGCCATGCCGGCAAGGCTCGTCGCCCTTCCGGCCGTCGAATTATCCAGAGCGACAGATGTGGAACCGACCGGATTCAACGCCTTTTCCATGTTCAAACGGCCATGACCATAAATCCCGTCGACCCCGGGCGTGCCGAGATCGTCGGCCGTCGACAGCATCCTTTCGACGACCTGCTTGCCGCTGCGCCCCGGAAAGGCAGCCAGCAGCACGGCAGCCGCCCCGGCGACATAGGGTGCTGCAAACGACGTGCCGGAATTGCTGTGGGTGTATCTCCCGGAGCTGCTGGTGCTGACCAGGTTGGAGCCGGGCGCGAACAGGCAGTACTTGCGGACGTCGCCGCACATGTTGCTGAATCTGGCCCTCTCGTTGCCGGCGGAATCGAGCGCGCCGACGGCGACGGCCGCCCCGGCGATCCCCTGTTCGCCGACATAGACGGCCGGCGCCCACAGGGGCGTGGCATGCCCCTCGTTGCCCAGCGCCACGGTCATGATCTTGCCAGCCGCGGCCGCCTTCCTCATCGCGTCCCGGATGTTGCCTTCGAAATCCGCGGTCGTGAAGCTCATGTTGATGACATCGACCTCGCCGGCCGGATTCGAGCTCGCGCTTTTCCCCGCAACGTACCTGTAGGAATACGTGGCATCGACACCGGCGCCCGAAGCGATTGCCGCGGCGATGACGGCATCGTCGTCGAGTTCATTGGATGCGCTGTAGTTCGATGGCGATATCCGGAAATTGACGAGGCCCGCATTGTAGGCGACGCCGTGGACACCCTCGTCGTTCTTGCGGGCCGCGGCAACGCCTGCGACGAGCGTGCCATGGTTTCCCGGATCCCCGGGCGGGAGCCCTCCCCACGTGTAGTTCCCGACGACGTCGAGATCGGGGTGCGGGGAAATGCCGATGTCGACGATGCCGATCTTCGTGCCGGCACCGCCGGGCCTGCCGGTGGTCTGGATGGCATAGCCGTCGGCGAGCGAGATGATGTCATGGCCGCCCATGCGGAGATATTCTTCCGTCCGGTAGTCGCTGGCTGTCGCCTGGGGTGTGGTCGGGCGGGTCGATCCGCCTCCATTCCCACCGCCGTTGCCTCCTCCTCCCCCGCATCCCGAAATCACGATGGAACACGATAGCAGGCCCCAGTAAATGCGAGCCGACGTCATACTTGTCTCCGAACTACGGCGAGGTGTAAAAAGGTCCGTCGCTGATATGAAGATATAGGGTGTGACCGTGAAGCTAGTCGATTGGATCGGGCTGGCAAGCTGCAAGAACGCGTACTGGAAGGCCTCGCTTCCCGTCTGAGGTAAACCCTGTTAGAAGCCCGCCACGTCTTCCACTGACAATCGAATTCAGCCGGGGTGCTGCATGGCCGCCTACCAGTATATTTACGTGATGAAGCGACTGTCCAAGATCTTTCCGGGCGGAAGGAAAATTCTGGAAAATGTTACGCTTGCATTCCTGCCCGGCGCAAAGATCGGCGTGCTCGGCGTCAATGGCGCGGGTAAATCCACCGTACTGCGGATCATGGCCGGACAGGACCAGGACTTCAGTGGCGAGGCCTGGGCGGCCGATGGGGTCAAGGTCGGCTATCTCGAACAGGAGCCTCACCTCGATCCGACCAAAGACGTACTCGGGAACGTCATGGATGGCGTCGCGGAGACAAAGAACCTGCTCGATCGCTTCAATGAGGTCAGCAACAGGTTCGCCGAACCGGATGCCGATTTCGATGCCCTGATGGCCGAACAGGCCGAATTGCAGGAAAAAATCGACGCCTGCAACGGCTGGGAGATCGAGCGTACGCTGGAGATCGCCATGGATGCCCTGCGCTGTCCGCCCGGCGATGCCGATGTCGGCAAGCTTTCCGGCGGCGAGCGGCGGCGAGTGGCCCTGTGCCGGCTGCTTCTTTCCCAGCCCGACATGCTGCTGCTCGACGAACCGACCAATCATCTCGATGCCGAGAGCGTCGCCTGGCTGGAACGCTTCCTGCACGACTACAAGGGCACGGTGGTGGCCGTCACCCACGACCGCTATTTCCTCGACAATGTCGCCGGGTGGATCCTGGAAATCGACCGCGGAAGGGGCATTCCCTACGAGGGGAATTACTCCGGCTGGCTGGAACAGAAGCGCAAGCGCATGGAGCAGGAGGAGCGGGAGGAACAGGCGCGCCAGCGTACGCTCGCCCGCGAGGCCGAGTGGATCGCCCAGAGCCCCCGCGCACGCCAGTCCAAGCAGAAGGCTCGCGTCACCGCCTATGAGGAGCTGCTGCGCACCGCCACGGACCGCGCGCCGGGCACCACCCAGATCATGATCCCCGCTGGTCCGCGGCTGGGCGGCAACGTCGTGGAGTTCGACGGGGTGAGCAAGGGCTTCGGCGACAGGCTGCTGATCGAGGACCTCTCCTTCCGCCTGCCCCCCGGCGGCATCGTCGGCGTCATCGGAGCGAACGGCGCCGGCAAGACCACCCTGTTTCGCATGATCACCGGCGAGGAAAAACCCGACAGGGGAACGGTGGCGTTGGGTGAAACGGTTGAACTGGGTTATGTCGACCAAAGTCGGGACTCCCTCGATGCCGGCAAGAGCGTCTTCGAGGAAATCTCCGGTGGTACCGATCATCTCGAGTTCGGCAAGCACGTGATGAACTCGCGGGCCTATGTCGCCGCCTTCAACTTCAAGGGCTCCGACCAGCAGAAGAAGGTCGGCGTGCTGTCCGGCGGCGAACGCAACCGCGTCCACCTGGCCAAGCTGCTGCGCTCCGGCGCCAATCTGCTGCTGCTCGACGAGCCGACCAACGATCTCGATGTCGACACGCTGCGCGCCCTCGAAGACGCCCTGCTGGACTTTGCCGGCTGCGCCATCGTCATCAGCCATGATCGATGGTTCCTCGACCGCATCGCCACCCACATCCTCGCCTTCGAGGGCGACAGCCACATCGAGTGGTTCGAGGGGAACTTCCAGGACTACGAGGAGGACAAGAAGCGCCGCCTCGGCGCCCAGGCGACGCAGCCCCACCGGATCAGGTACAAGCCCCTCAAGGTCGCCTGATCGCGGACACGATCATTCAGCCGGTAGTCCACCATTTCGACCTGTTGCTTGCCGCCACCATTCTCCTGGCGGCAAGTATCGTCAGTATCGTGGCGTTTCAGCGGGCCGGTTTCGGTTCCGTGCTGGGGCTGCTGGCCACCGGCATCGTCGTCGGTCCATCGGGCCTCGCCATCACCGCCGATGTCGAGACGTTCCGTTCGGTCACCGAACTGGGCGTCGTTCTCCTGCTGTTCATCATCGGCCTCGAAATGGAGCCGAAACGGCTCTGGGCCATGCGCCGCCTCGTGTTCGGCATGGGTATGGCGCAGGTCGCGCTGACGGCCGGCGTGCTCTGGCTCTCGGCCATCGCCTTCGGCCAGGATGGCCGAACCGCCATCGTCGTCAGCACCGGCCTCGCGCTGTCCTCCACCGCCTTCGTCATCCAGATCCTCGACGAACGCGGCGAGCGGGCCAGCCGTCACGGCGAGGCCTCGTTCGGCATTCTCCTGTTCCAGGATCTGATGGTCGTCCCGCTCCTGATGCTCGTGAGCCTGCTCGGCAATGCCCCGTCGACCGGCGAAACCAGCATGTCCGCCCACACACTGACCGCCCTCGCGATGCTTGCCGCCGTCATCGTGGCCGGCCGCTTCGTGATGCCCGCTGCACTGGCTTATGTCGCGCACCACCGCCACAGCGAAGCCTTTACCGGGCTCGCCCTCCTGTCGGTGGCGCTTGCAGCGCTGCTGATGGACCATGCGGGGTTGTCCATGCCGCTCGGGGCCTTCCTGATGGGCATGCTTTTGTCGCGTTCCCGCTTCCACCACCAGCTCGAAGCCGATGTTGCGCCGTTCAAGGGCATTCTGCTGTCCCTGTTCTTCATCTCCGTCGGCATGTCGGTCGATCTTGCAAGTCTCAGCGACAATCTCGTGGCCATCGCACTCGGTGTCCTCACCGTCATTACGGTGAAATTCGCGTGCATTCTGGCGGTCGCCCGGATGTTCGGTTTCGACCGCGCCGATTCGATGCGCATCGCCGGCCTGCTCCCGCAAGGCGGGGAATTCGGCTTCGTGCTGTTCGGAGCGGCCCGTGCCGCGGGTCTGCTGGACTCCGGCGGGTTCGTCGAGGTCATCCTCGTGATTTCCACGAGCATGGCGATGACGCCATTGATCACCGGGCTCATCGACGCACGCCTGCGCCGTGCGGGACCGACCGGGCCGGCCATCCCCGACTCCCTGCCACGGATGGATCGCCACGTCATCCTGTGCGGCTATGGCCGCGCCGGACGGACCGTCGGCGCGATGCTGGAAACCGCTGGCCACTCCTTTGTTGCAATCGACTACGATCCCCTGCGGGTCGAGCGCGGCCAGGCCTCGGGTGCCGCCGTCATCTACGGCAATGCCACGGACCGCAAGCTTCTGGATATGGCCGGCATCGGCCGGGCGGCTGCCGTGGTGGTCACGCTGGACCGTCCCGAGGCGGCAGGCAGGGTCATCTCGGCGATCCGCAACTTTCATCCCGAAGTACCCCTGATCGCCCGCGCGCCCGACCTGCGCACACGGGAGGCGATGCTGGTTGCCGGCGTCAGCCATGTCGTGCCGGAAGCCGTCGAGATGAGCCTCGCCCTGGGCGAAGCCACCCTGCGCAATATCGGCATCGAGGACGACCGGGTCGGCAATATCGCCGGCCTGCTGCGCGCCGATGACTATGCCGACCTGCGTCACTCCGAACAGCGTACGTCATGATATTGATGCCAACTGTCGATTATAATAACCCGGATCAATAATCCACGATGAGGGCGAACAGCCCATGTAAAGATCACCTGCCGGTGCCATGAACCTTAACAGGCAACATATTCCCGTATCAATCTGTGCAAGTCGAACGAGCGTTTGATTGAGCCGCGTTTGGGTATCGGGATAGTTTACAGCAGATTTGGGATAAACAGGACTCATGACGACAGCGATGGTGGCCACGGGCCCCGGGGCATGAGTAGAGGGATGGAACTGGCATGGCAGGTCGTTCACGCTTTCGACGCGTTCTCGGGTTCGTGGTATCCGTCATCGCTGTTGCGGTGCTGATGCTGATCGGCACAGAGTACTGGCGGGCCACGAAGGCCGGCGCACAATATTCCCGGGCGCTGAACCAGGATGTTCGGGGCTTCATCGGCGGCAACACGATGGCCGGTGGCGACGACATGCCGGCCACGCGCGCCGCCGATTTCGCCGCGACCGTCGGGGCCCTCGACCAGGCCAACGAGCGCGTGCGGGCGCTGGGTGAGGAACGCAACCAACTGTTGCAGGAGCGCGACCAGCTCAATCAGCTGCGCAACGATCTCACGGGCCGGCTGGCCAGGGCGGAGGACGAGGTCGCGGCACTCCAGGCGCGGGTCGGGGAGCTGAATTCGAGGGTCGACGACGGCAGTGGCGAGAGCGCCAGGATGAACCAGTCGCTCCGGGAGCTTGAGGAGCGGCTCAAGACCGTCACCGCCGAACGGGACCGGCTGCGCGACGAACTCGCCGCCGCCCGCCAGCAGCTTGCGTCCAATGACGCGCAGCCTCCGTCATCGATCGCGGCGGCGCCGGCACCCGTCCGTCAGCCGACCGTGGAACGGCCCGCGGCGTCTTCACCTTCACCCGTTCCGCCGTCACAAGGGGGACCTGCGAGGCTCACGGACCTCAGGTCCGACGCCGGTTCTCCGCCGGCACAGATCCGGGAAATCACGCCCCCGGCACCGCCGGCCAGTTCAGTACAGGACGGCATCGCGGCCTATCAGGCCGGCGATTACGCGAAGGCGCGCTCCATATGGGAGCCGCTGGCCAGGGAAGGCATCCCGCGTGCCCAGTTCCACCTGGGTTCCCTGCTGTTCGAGGGGCGGCTCGGTTCGCCCCAGTTGATCGACGCCTACCGCTGGCTGACGCTGTCCGCGAACAACGGCTTCGGCCCGGCACTGGCGATGCGCGACCGGGTTCGGGCAGCCATGAGCCCGCAGGAACTGGATCAGGCGCTGGCGTCGCTGGGCTGACGGGTGCCCCGCGACGGTCGTATCGGCAAGATTTCTGTCGTTCCCGCGCTATCGCGCTTGCCCGGCTCCTGATAGCAAGCGGCATTCCGCATACCGGAAACCGCTTGCAGGGAGCGATCACGATGCCGCTCAGCGTCTTTGACCTCTTCAAGATCGGTATTGGCCCGTCGAGTTCGCATACGGTGGGGCCGATGTGGGCGGCCAACCGTTTCCTCCTTTCGCTCGACAGCCTCGGTCTGGTCGAACGGACCGTGCGGGTGCGGACCCTCCTCTATGGATCGCTTGCCCTGACCGGACCGGGACATGCCACCGACAAGGCGATCATCCTGGGACTTGCCGGCGAGGTTCCCGACAGGATCGACGCCGACAGCGCGGATGCGCGGTTCGGGGCGATACGCGCGAGCGGCCGCCTCGCCCTGCTCGGACGCCACGAGATCGACTTCAGCGAACCCGACGACCTGCAGTTCCGTACCAACCAGACGATGACCCAGCATCCCAACGGGATGCGCTTCATCGCCTATGACGACCAACGCGAGCGAATTCTCGAAGAGGTGTATTTCTCAATTGGTGGCGGGTTTGTCGTTTCCGAGGCCGAAGCGCTCGCCGGCGACGCGGCCGACGACAGCAATGTCCAGATCCCGCACCCGTTCGCCTCCGCGAACGAGTTGCTGGAGATTTGTGCCCGCGAGAGAAGTTCCATCGCCGACATCATCCGCCGCAACGAGCATGCCTTTCGCAGCGATGACGAACTGCGCGAAGGATTGCGGCAGATCTGGACGGTCATGGAGGGCTGCATCGCGCGCGGGTGCCGCGGGACCGGCCTGCTGCCCGGCGCGCTCAAGGTGAAGCGGCGGGCGAAGAAGCTGCATGACGAGCTGTGCGGTCGTCCGGAAGCGGCCCTGCGCGACAGTCTCACGCTGCTCGATTGGGTCAATCTCTACGCACTTGCTGTCAATGAAGAGAATGCTGCCGGCGGACGGGTGGTGACCGCGCCCACCAATGGCGCGGCAGGCGTCATTCCAGCGGTACTGGCGTACTACATGCGTTTCGTTCCCGGCTCCACCGAGGCCGGCATGGAGCAGTTCCTGCTGACCGCCGCCGCGATCGGCATGCTCTACAAGCAGAATGCGTCGATCTCGGCGGCCGAGGTGGGCTGCCAGGGAGAGGTCGGCGTGGCTTGCTCCATGGCAGCCGGTGCTTTATGCGCTGTTCTCGGTGGCTCCAACGAACAGGTGGAGAACGCGGCGGAGATCGGCATGGAGCACAATCTCGGTCTCACCTGCGATCCCATCGGCGGGCTGGTGCAGATCCCCTGCATCGAACGCAACACCATGGGTGCCATCAAGGCCATCAATGCGGCGCGTCTGGCGCTCCGCGGCGACGGTACGCATTTCGTCAGCCTCGACCGGGTCATCGACACCATGCGTCAGACCGGCCGGGACATGTCGGACAAGTACAAGGAGACCTCGCTTGGAGGTCTTGCGGTCAACATTGTCGAATGCTGAGATGAGAGTGGAGTGACGCGCATGTCCAGTGCCCTTGCCGGGACGGTCGAACCCGGATTTTTCTCGGCCGGTCTCGGTACCGCCGATCCGGCGATAGCCGCCGCCGTGCGGCACGAACTGGGCCGCCAGCGCAACGAGATCGAGCTGATCGCCTCGGAAAACATCGTCAGCAAGGCGGTCCTCGAAGCGCAGGGCTCCGTGCTCACCAACAAGTACGCGGAGGGCTATCCGTCGCGTCGCTACTATGGTGGCTGCGAGCATGTCGATGTCGCCGAGGACATCGCCATCGACCGGGCCAGGAAGCTGTTCGGCTGCGGCTTCGCCAACGTCCAGCCGCACTCCGGTGCACAGGCCAACGGTGCCGTCATGCTGGCCCTTACCCGGCCGAACGACACCATCCTCGGCATGGACCTCGCCGCCGGCGGCCACCTCACCCATGGAGCGCGCCCGGCCCTCTCCGGCAAGTGGTTCAACGCCGTACAATATGGCGTGCGCCAGCAGGACGGCCTGATCGACATGGACAATGTCCGCGAGTTGGCGAAGGAACACCGCCCGAAGCTCATCATTGCCGGCGCCTCCGCCTATTCCCGCATCTTCGATTTTGAAGCCTTCCGCAGCATCGCCGATGAGGTCGAGGCCCTGCTCATGGTCGACATGGCGCACATCGCCGGGCTCGTCGCCGCTGGCGTCCACCCCTCGCCGCTGCCCTATGCCGACGTCGTCACCACCACCACCCACAAGACCCTGCGCGGCCCCCGCGGCGGCATGATCCTCACCGATCACGAGGACATCGCCAGGAAGATCAATTCCGCCGTCTTCCCTGGCCTTCAGGGCGGCCCGCTCATGCACGTCATCGCCGCCAAGGCCGTCGCCTTCGGCGAGGCGCTGCGCCCGGAGTTCAAGGCCTACGCCCGACAGGTGGTCGCCAATGCGAACGTGCTGGCCGAGGTCATGCTCGAACGCGGCTGCGACATCGTTTCCGGCGGGACCGACAATCACCTCATGCTCGTCGACCTCCGTCCCAAGGGGGTGAAGGGCAACGAGGCGGCCGACTCGCTGGGCCGCGCCGGCATCACCTGCAACAAGAACGGCGTGCCCTTCGACCCGGAGAAACCCACCGTGACCTCCGGTATCCGGCTCGGCACTCCGGCCGGCACCACCCGCGGCTTCGGCAGCGACGAGTTCCGCGCCATCGGCCACATGATCTCCGACGTCCTCGACGGCCTCGCCACGCATGGCCACGACCATAACAGCGAGATCGAGCGGAAGACCCTCGCACGGGTCGAGGATCTCTGCGGGGCCTTCCCGATCTACTGACCCGGTCGACGCTTCCCCGCGCCGGCGGCCGCGCCCGTCTCTCCGGATCGAATGACTTGCCTTTTGCGGAAAAAGCGGGTGCAGTCGACGCGTCGTTCATGGCGGGGGCAACGGGTCGTGGCGGAAAAGCCGGCGGTGGAAGCGCTTGCGGCGTGCAGGGAATACGGGTCGGCCGGCGATGTCGTCCGCGCACTCGACCATGTCGACGTGACCATTGCCAAGGGAGAGTTTTTCACCCTTCTGGGACCGAGCGGATGCGGCAAGACCACCCTGTTGAGGCTGATCGCCGGGTTCGAACAACCGACATCGGGCAGTATCCGCCTGAACGGCGAGGATATCACCGGAGATCCGCCCAACCGTCGTCGGGTCAACACGGTGTTCCAGAGCTATGCGCTGTTCCCGCATATGACCGTATCGGGGAATATCGCCTTCGGATTGGAGATGCTCGGCCGGCCGCGCGGCGAGATACGCAGCACGGTCGACCGCATGCTGGCACTGGTGCAGATGGAGAGCATGGCCGGTCGCAGGCCGCAGCAGCTCTCCGGCGGGCAGCAGCAGCGGGTGGCACTGGCCCGAGCACTGGCCCCCTCGCCCGAAGTGCTGCTACTGGACGAACCTCTCTCTGCGCTCGATCTCAAGTTGCGCAAGGAAATGCAGCTCGAACTCAAAAGGTTGCAACACGAAACCGGCATCACCTTCATCTTCGTCACCCATGATCAGGAAGAGGCGTTGACGATGTCTGATCGCATCGGCGTGATGCGTCAGGGCAGGCTGCTGCAGGTTGGTCGACCGAGGGAGATCTACAACCAGCCGGTCAATCGCTTTGTCGCCGACTTTATCGGTGAGACGAATTTCCTCGAAGTGACAGTGAACGGCGGCGCCTTCCTGTTGAACAACGGGGAGAGATTGCCGCTGAATGTGGAAAATCAACCTGCGGAGAACAGTCGCTCCACGCTCGCCATTCGCCCCGAACAAATTGTCATCCTTCCCGATGAAACAAATGAAGGTATTCGAGGGATAATCAGCGAAACAATATATTCGGGAACAGCAACCCATTGCCATCTGAAGCTGTCTGACGGATCGGGATTGGTGGCTCGCGTCTCAAGCCCTCCCTCGGGTGACATCGGCCTCGCCCCCGGTGCGTCCGTAGCCATAGCCTTCGCCCCCGGCGCCGTCCGGGTGCTGGAGGACTGACATGGGCACCGCCCGGGGCAACGGCGGCAAGGATGGCTGGTTGCTCAGCGCGCCCGCACTGGTCATTCTCCTCGTGGGGGCGGCTGGCCCCCTGACGATAGTCGCAGTATATTCATTTTTGACACCTGGGGAATATTCCGGAGTTGTCTGGCAGCCCTCCGGCGACGCGTGGTTCCGCGTGTTCTTCGAGCGCGACATCTTCGACGGCACGGTGTCCCTTGCGGACGCGCATCTGACGATCTTCTGGCGTTCGGCCCGGCTGTCATTCCTTACCACATTGTTGACATTCCTCATCGGCTTCCCGACGGCCTGGTTCATCGCCACGAGATCGCCGCGGGCGCGGCCCCTTTGGCTCTTCCTGATCACCATCCCGTTCTGGACCAACCTGCTGATCCGCACCTTCGCGATCATGGAGGTGATCCGCAACCAGGGCCTGCTGAACTCGGCCCTGATCGGGGCCGGGCTCATCGATCAGCCGCTGCAGATCCTGTATACGGATACGGCGGTGCTGATCGGCATGGTCTACGTCTACCTGCCGTTGATGGTGCTGCCGCTGTATGCAGCCATCGACCGCTTCGACTTCCGCCTGGTCGAAGCCGGGTACGACCTCTATGCCTCGCGCTGGCGGGTGTTGCGCCGGGTTATCCTGCCCATCGTGCGGCCCGGCATCATCGCCGGATCCATTCTCGTGTTCGTCCCTTCGCTCGGTGCCTACGTCACCCCACGGGTGCTCGGCGGCGGCAAGAACATGATGATCGGCAACTTCATCGAACTCCAGTTCGGCCAGGGCCGCAACTGGCCGTTGGGCTCGGCCCTGTCCATGCTGCTGCTGCTTATCGTCGGCGTGGCACTGGTCTATTATGTGAGAATATCCTCGAAAGAGGAACGTCATGGCTGAGCCCCGGCGCTTTTCCATCACCGGGCTGCCCGGCTTCACGACAATCGCCATGGCGGCGTTCGTCATGTTGTATGCACCCATCGTCACGCTCATCGTCTATTCCTTCAATGCTTCGGAATCGGTGGCCGTATGGGGCGGATTCTCGTGGCGCTGGTACGATGCCGCCTGGGCCAACGTGCAGGTGCAGGAAGCCACCGCGCGTTCGCTTGTCATCGCCGTCAGTGCCGCCGCGATCGCCACGTCGGTCGCGACCATGGCCGCCCTGGGAACGACCCGTACCGCCGCCTTCCCCGGCCGCACCTTCATCTACGTGATGATCAACCAACCCCTGATGGTGCCGGAGATCGTCACCGCCGTCGCCCTGCTGATCTTCTTCGCGTCGATCAAGGTTGTCACCGGCTACACCGGACTGGCCTATCTCATTTTGGCACATTCCGCCTTTTGCATACCATTTGCCTACCTGCCCATCCGCGCCCGCCTGGAAGGCATGGACCGCATGCTCGAAATGGCGGCGGCCGACCTTTACGCCACGCCCTTGCGGGCCTTCTACCGGGTGACACTGCCCCTGCTCGCACCAGGGATCATCGCCGGCGCGATGCTCGCCTTCGTCATCTCGCTCGACGACGTGATCATCACGGAGTTCGTCAAGTCCGCGGGTCAGGACACACTGCCCACCTACATGCTGGGCCAGTTGCGACGGGCCGTCACGCCCGAGGTCAACGCGATCTCCACCGCCCTTCTGGCACTCACCGTGATGTTGCTCACGGCGTTCTTCCTGTTGACGCGCAAGCGCGGATGACCGCAGATCCCCATATCGAATTGGCAGATCCGGCCCTGTCGCCGGGCATGGGAGGAGTTGAACATGCGAACACCGCTTCTGGCCAGCGCCATCGGCATCGCACTCGCAGGTCATGCGTGGGCGCAAGGCGAGCTCAACATCTACAACTGGGGAAACTATACCAGTCCTGACCTTATCAAGAAGTTCGAGGATGCCTACGACGTCAAGGTCACGGTCACCGACTACGACAGCAACACCACGGCACTCGCCAAGATCGAGGCGGGCGGGCACGGGTTCGACATCGTCGTGCCCACCCACCAGTACATCCCCATTTACATCGAAAAGGGCCTGTTGCTCGACGCCGGCGTGCCGGACATGGAAAACTTCAAGAACATGTCGCAGCAGTGGAAGGACGTCGAATGGGATCCCGGCCGCCGCTACTCCGTGCCCTGGCAGTGGGGTACGACCGGCGTGGCCGTCAACCGTTCGGCCTACGAGGGCGACATCAACACCTCGGCCATCTGGCTCGACCCGCCGGCCGAACTCGACGGCAAGGTCAACGTCGTTCCGGAGATGCAGGACGTCGTCGCGCTCGCACTGATGTATGTCGGAGGCGAGCCCTGCACCACCGACAAGGACAAGCTGAAGGCGGCCCGCGACGCGCTCGTCAACGCCAAGCCGCACTGGATGAGCATGGATTACGGCATGACCGAAAAGCTCTCCAACGGCGACGTCATGGCCTCGGTCAACTGGAACGGCTCGACCTTCCGCGCCCGGCTGAACAATCCCGATGTCGAATATGGCTATCCGAAGGAAGGTTATGTCGTCTGGATGGATTCGGCCGCCATCCTTGTCGATGCGAAGAATGTCGACAACGCCAAGCTCTTCCTCAACTTCATCATGGATCCCGAAAATGCGGCCATGATCTCGGCCTTCGCCCGCTATGCCAACGGCATCGACGGCTCGGAAGCCTTCATGCCCGAAGACATGAAGACCGCCCCCGAGATCAACGTCCCCGACGATCTGAAGGCCGCCGGCAAGTTCACTCCCGCCTGCAGCGACGAGGCCCAGCAATTCTATACCGCCATCTGGACCGAACTGCAGAAATAGGCGCAGCCGGCCTGCATGCAGCACCAGCCGCGCTGTATGCAGGCCGCGTCCACCTGCATGCGGGCAGGACCGCGACACGACAGAGAAAGGCCGTTCCATGACCAGACCCTGCATCATCTGCGTGGCGATCACCGGCTCGGTTCCGACCAAGGCCGCCAATCCCGCCGTGCCGATCACCATCGCCGAACAGGTCGAGAGCACCCACGAAGCCTTCGAGGCAGGAGCCACGATCGCCCATTGCCACGTCCGCAATGACGACGAGACCCCGACATCCGATCCGGCACGCTTCGCGCTGCTGAAGGAGGGACTGGAAAGGCACTGTCCCGGCATGATCGTCCAGTTCTCCACCGGTGGCCGTTCCGGTGCCGGCAAGGCACGCGGCGGCATGCTGTCCCTGCGGCCCGACATGGCCTCGCTTTCCGTCGGCTCGAACAACTTTCCCACCCGCGTCTACGAGAATCCGCCCGACCTGGTCGACTGGCTCGCCAGCGAGATGATCGCCCACGAGGTCACACCCGAGATCGAGGCCTTCGACCTCTCTCACATTCTCCAGGCCATCGCCCGCCACGAAGCCGGCGGCCTCCACGGCAAGCTCTATGTGCAATTCGTCATGGGCGTGAAGAATGCCATGCCCGCCGACAAGGCCGTCTTCGACTTCTACGTCCAGACCATGGCGACCCGCGCACCCGACGCCCAATGGTGTGCAGCCGGCATCGGCGCCAACCAGATCGTCGTCAACGAATGGGCCATCGCCGCCGGCGGCCATACCCGGACCGGCCTCGAAGACAATGTCCGCCTCGACCGCCACACCCTCGCCCCCTCCAACGCGGCGCTCGTGAAACGGGTCGTCGAGCTCTGCGAGAAATACGAACGCCCGGTGGCCAACTTCAATCAGGCTCGGGAAATTCTCCAACTTCGTCGAGTCGCGGCCTGATCCCCGGTCCGTTGAAAGGCAGGAAACAACCCAAAATTCCACAATTTCCACTGTAGAATAACCCCGTGCGAAGGCGTCAGGGGATGCCGGAGAGCGATTTTCCGAATACCGGATGGGGTTTGCAGACCGGCAACGGCCGCCTCGCCGACACCGGCCGCACGGGCGGCGGCGGCAGGTCGGGGAAATCGCCGGGCGGGAGCGCGCGGATCAGGCGCAACTCGTCCGGCGCAAAGATGGCGAACGCACCCGCCTGCGGGGTCGTCATCATCGCGTCGAGGATATGCTCGTGGAGACTTTTGAGCAGGCGGGACCGTCCCCTTGCGCGGAGCCTTTCCTCCTCGCCGCGGGATTTCCTCGTTCTTGCGGGTTTCGCCGCCCCGGGAGTGTCCTTCGTGAGCGACCATGGCACCGGGCAGACATCCGGCACGTCGATCCCTCTGGCCACCGACTTCAGCAGCGAGGTGATGACATTCCCCATTCCCCTGCGTCCGGCACGATCCAGCCATGCCCTTTCGGCACCATCCGCCGAAGCGACGGATTGCGCCAGGGAGTTGTCCTGCAACTGGCGGAACCAGTCGCGGGAGTGGAACAGCAGCAGGCGGTGGAGGATCGCCCGGAGGCCATGACCGCCATGTGGGGATAGTCCCGCCCGCATCGCCGACAGGACACCTGCCACATGCGGCAGATGTTCCAACCCGTCGACCTCCGCCACATCAAGCCGGACCGCCGGCCCCGCCAGCACCCCCCGCCGCCCGGTCGCCACCAGCCAGCACACCTTCAGGAATCGAGGTGCGCCCCAGCGAAAGACCCGGCCGGCAAGTTTGCGCGGCAATATGGGGGGTGGCATGGCGGGGTTGTGAGACATGGGGGGAGGTTATGATGGAAGGGCAGTACGAGAGTCAAGGAATATCTTCTTATTTATCCGGAAAACAGTCGCTGACATGAAAGGAACATCGCGTTCGAACCATGTTGCGCTGGCTGGAACCGCCTTTTTTGGCAAGTCGCGCCGAAGGCACCCTGTCGGATCCGCCGGCCACGCGCTCGCTTGCAACACGAATGATCCCGCATTCCTTCAACATGCCGGTAAAATTCCGGGATCACTTGTTTCATCTTCAACCATGCGAAAAATAATGCGGAAATTTTATCACTATACAGGGATAAAACCGGAGTTATAACGTCCTTGAACAAGGCAGATTCAACAGCGTTGGAATTGCCTGTCGGTGCACTATCCGATCGTGAAAAATCAACTTTCGAAAACTTGACTTCGCAACACGTCCATATCAGGTGGAATTCTCCATGATCCGTGAAAAACCAATTCTCCGCAGACCCTTTCATGAAGGATTTGCCTTGCTCTTTGCAGGATTGCTTTTCCTTTCCTGTGGAAGTGCCAATGCTCTTCCAATATCGAAAAGTGCATCATTCGCGACAGGCAACACCAATATTGTCCAGGTTGCCACATCCATATGCGCCCTCATCAACACACAGATCGAGGACCTGAAAAGCCGCAAGGCGTACAGCAAGGTTCCCCCGCCCACATGGATCGTCAATCGCCTGGCCCGCTATGAGGAACAGCTGGAGCGCGCGGGCTGCACGTCGTCCGGAGGCAGCGGATCATCGAGCGGCGGCGGAGTGAGCTGGCTTTCCGGCATGTCCTGCACCGACATGGCCACGGCCGCATCGTGGCGCGGCTCGCCGATCACGGCATCCGTCGGCTGGGCGCCGCACACCGGCGACTGGAACGACATCATGAACTATTTCTCCGGCGGGAACATGAACAAGTTCATCAACGCCAAGAACAACGGTGCGTTGCCTTCCATCGGCCTGCCGATGTTGCCGGAGTCGCACCGTGGACAGCTCAGGAATTGCGCAAAGGGACAGTTCGACAGCTATTTCACGAAGATCGCCAGCCTGCTGAAAGGTCGCGGACTGGGCGACATCGTCCTGCGCCTTGGCTGGGAGGCCAACCTCCAGAGCTATCCGTGGATCGCCGACTATGGCGTGAACAGCTACAAGCAGTGCTACAGGCGGATCGTGAGGAAGATGCGCGCGGTGTCCCCGCAGCTCAAGTTCGACTGGCACAACGGCAAGAGGACCCGCTTCAACAGGACAGCGGCCGATCTCTACCCCGGCAATGCCTTCGTCGACTATATCGGCCTCAGCTATTACGACCGGGACCTGGACAACAGGACCCAGGCGAAGTGGGACGAAAGCTCCCGGAAGGGAACGGCAAAGAACCCCGAGGGCATCGAGACATGGCTGAATTTCGCCAAGAGCCGCGGCAAGAAACTCGCCGTCAGCGAGTGGGGCATCACCAATCGCGGCGATACGTCCTATTACCAGGGTAACGGTGACAACGATCTGTTCGTCAGGAACATGTTCGAGTTCTTCAAGCGCAATTCGGCCAATCTGGCCTACGAATCCTATTTCAACTGCACGAGTGGTGATCCGACGGTCTACCTGATCCTTCCGGAAAACTACAATCCGAAATCGAGCGCGATGTACAAGTCGCTGTACTGATCAAAGCGCTTATGCCGGCAAGGCAGGTGGCCGGAATTTCCTCCGGCCACCCGCCATCCACGAGCCCGACGGGAAGTCAGGGGCAAGCCATTTCCCCCTGTCTTCCGCTCGGGATTTCATGCGTTTCATCTTCCGACACGAACGCGGCGGCATCGAGAAGGATTTCGGGGCCGGCGGTGGGCTCGTGCATGCGTTCGCCGAGATGGCGGCGCCAGGCCCTGGCGCCCCGCCGGCCGGCGAACAGGCCAAGCATGTGGCGGGCAATGGCACGGACAGGCGTACCGGCATCGCATTGCCGCCCGGCATAGTCGGCCATCCGCCGGACGATTTCATGCGGAGATGGCATCGGGTCGGCGACAGCTTCCCGAAAGAGGGTTCGCTCGAAGGCGGCGAGGCTCATGGGCTCATGATAGGCCTTGCGGCCGATCATGACACCGTCGAGATTGCGGACGAACCGGAGGGCCGCTTCAGGACTCGCGATACCGCCATTGACGATGATGGTGAGATCGGGATACCGGCGCTTGAGATCGTGGACAATCCCGTGGCGCAGGGGCGGAATTTCGCGATTTTCCTTCGGGCTCAGCCCCTTGAGCCATGCCTGGCGGGCATGGACGATGAAGCGGCGGACACCGCGGCGGGCAGCCTTGTCGACAAGTTCGAAGAGCATGTCGGGAACGGGTGCATTGTCGATGCCTATGCGGGTCTTGATGGTGACGGGCGCATCCGTGGCCTCGATCATGGCACCGGCGATGTCGGCGACCAGGTCGGGTTCGGCCATCAGGCAGGCGCCAAAACGGCCGCTCTGCACGCGATCGGAGGGACAACCGACGTTGAGGTTGATCTCGTCGAACGAAAAACGACCGGCCAGGCGCGTGGCTTCATGCAGATCGCGCGGATCGGAACCGCCAAGCTGCAGCGCGAGAGGGTGTTCGGCCGGATCGTGGGCGAGGAAACGTTCGCAGCCGCCGTGAATGATCGCACCCGAAGTGATCATCTCCGTATAGAGCAGGGCGCGCGGAGCGATGAGACGGTGGAAATACCGGCAGTGCCGCGTCGTCCAGTCGATCATGGGCGCCACGGACAGGCGGGCAGCGCTTGTGACTTCAATATTTTCTTTCTTGTCGGCCATGTGATTCGTGTCTTGTTCTATCCCGTTCCCGTCTTTTCTGCACCAAATGCACCGACTGGCACCCCCTTGGCCCGTTTGCGCATCTTCTTCGCCACCGATGGTGCCCGTCGCAAGGTTCATCCAGAATCACCATGGCATACAAGAGGACATCCACCGCATCAGTCCACGTTTCGCCATCTCCTGACGTCACCATAGATAGCCCTTTCGCTAAAGCATTGGCTCGAACTGACAGTGAACGACCAGTTCGGATACTGCCGCATTGTTGGGTACGCAAAGCGCGGTTTCCACAAGGGCGGCGATGTCTTCCGGTTGGGACATTTCCTCTGGCGGAAGCGAAAAGACCTTCGCCATGTCGGTGTTGACCAGTCCGGGGCAGATCGCGGTCGACCGGATGCCCCGCTCCCACCCCTCGCGACGGACTCCGTGATTGAGGGCAACAACTGCGAACTTCGTCATCGAGTATCCCACGTTATTCGGCACGCGCTTGCCTGCGTTCGATGCGATGTTCACAACGCGCCCGATACCGGATTTTTCAAGATGCGGTACGGCGGCGCGAATGACGCGCAAGGGTCCCATCACGTTGACCCGCCACATTTCGTCCAGCTCTTCCTCGCCATCCTCGAAGACCTTTACCAGATGATGAATTCCGGCCGCGTTCACGACGCCATCGACGCCGCCCCATCTCTGGATCGTTGCGTCCACCCAAGCCTCGGCCGCGCCGATTTTGTCGGCGTCATAGAAATGAACGGAAAGGTTCTCTCCCTCTTCGAGGGATTTGGGATCGCGCACGCCCGCCGAAACCTTGAACCCGGAACTGGCAAGCTTCAGCGCCACGGCCCGGCCAATGCCACGCGAAGCACCGGAGACCATGACAACGCGACCATTCGGTTCCAACATATTCTCTACTCCTTGCATTTTGCATTCTGGTTCGATCCCCTTGGGTGTTTTGCACCGTTGGCGGCGCAAGTCCGCGGGGGGAATTCATTCACCGTGTGTGGCTTCACCTTTGCGGCTCAGCAGAAATTCCACGCAGCCGGCCCTAAAGAAGGTCCATCATCCGCGGCAGGAATAGAACCGCCTCGGGAACATAGGTGATGAACATCAGCACGGCCAAAGCTGCGAGGAAGAAGGGCAGCATGTGTCTCACCATGCGTTCGATGGGTATGCCAAGCACGATCGAGCCGGTGAACAGCGCCGTGCCGTAGGGCGGCGTAATGAGACCGATCATGAGGTTGAACGTCGCGACCACCCCGAAATGAACCGGATCGATTCCCAGCTGCCCCGCCAACGGCGTGAGGATTGGCAACACAATCAGGATGGCGGGAAGGGCATCCATGAAAAGGCCCCAGACCAGCAGGAACAGGTTGATGATGAGGAAGACAAGGACCGGGTTCTCGGTGATCGTGAAGATCACCCGCGCGATGGTTCCGGGTACCTGTTCGGTCGCCAGGACCCACGAGAACACGCTCGACGCCCCCGTCAAAAGCAGAACGGCAGCCGACAAGGTGCCCGACCGTAGCAAGATACGCCAGAGAAGCTGCATATCGGGGCAAAAGCGGGTTTCCGCCAGCAGTAGCACGAAGCCCCAGGCCACTGCCGCCGCGGATGCCTCGGTCGGCGTGAAGAAGCCGGAGAGGATGCCGCCCAGAATGATACCGGGCATGGCAAGGAACGGTAACGAATCCAGCACGATCCGAAGCGCGTCACGCAGTGTCTTCCGCGGGCTTTTTTCGATGTTCATGCGACGCGTCATGATGAAGACGGTGATGGCCATTGCGACCGCAACCAGAATGCCCGGGACTAACCCACCGACGAGCATGCCGCCGATCGAGGTTCCGGTCACGGCGCCGACGAGTACGATGGGAATGGACGGAGGAATGATCGCGCCCTTGATCGAGGTCGACACCGTCAGCGCGGCAGAGAAGTCGCGTGAAAAGCCGGACCTCTCCATCATCTGCACCTGCATCCGTCCCAAGGCAGCGATGTCTGCTACCGATGATCCGGAACATCCACCGAACAGCATCGATGCAAGGATGTTCACGTATCCGGTACCGCCCCGCAGGCGACCGACCAGAAGTTGCGCGAACTTCAACAAGCGATCGGCTGTACCGGAAGCCACCATCAGTTCGCCCGCAAGCATGAAGAACGGAATAGCCATAATCGTAAAAAAGTCGATGCCGTTCATGAATTGCTGAGCGACAAGATACATCGGCTCCCCGGCCATCCAGAAATAGAAGATGCAGGAGAGGAGCATCGCGAAAGCAAGTGGAAATCCTCCCACCGTCAAAAACGCGAACACGATAAGCATTGCACCGAAGGCCGACATCATTCGATGACTTCCACGATATCCTCATCTTCCCTGATGGTCAGGGGTGAAGCCAGGAACTGGGAAAAGAGTAGCTGAATCAACATGGCACCCGCACCGATCGGCACAGCCAGGTAGACCCAGAAGTATTTGATACGAAGAGCAGGTGTCGTCATCCTGCCTTCGTTGAGCGTGATATCGATGCCCTGAAGGAACAGGATGACAAGCGTTGCCGCCATGAAGACCGCAATCAGTCGCTCGAGGTATTTTCTCACACCTCCTGGCAACTTGTCGATGAAGACGGTCAGCCTCGGGTTCTGGTCGGAGCGGAGCGCCATGGCGCCCCCAAGGAAAGCCATATAGATCATGGCATAACGGGCAAGTTCTTCGCCCCAGAAGAAAGACAGGCCGAACATGTTCCGACCTACGACCAACGTTATGACCACGACCGCCATGCTTAGTAGCGCAACGACCACGAGGTTCGCGTTAAGTAGAAGTAGAGCGCGATCCAGCGTTCGAAGCGCCGTCATTGTCCGTGTGATCATACCGTTGTCTCCGAAGTTTGGGATGGCGTCCGCTACGGTTTCACGAACGCCGGCGGCCATCAGTCGCCGCTCTTGAAGCTGTCCATGTGGGCAAAGAAGGTATCGACGAATTCCGCCCCGAACTCTTGAACTGCCCATTCTTTCGTCGGCCCGACCACAGCAGCGCGGAACGCAGCCATCTGTTCCTGCGACGGCGTACATACTTCGACGCCCTCGTCACGGATCTTCTGAACGCCCAGCATGTTCTGCACGAGGCTGGTACCATCGAGGGCAAGGCTCGCTTCCTTGTTCGCGGCCAGGATGGCACCGCGCTGCTCGTCGGTCAGGGATTGCCACCATGCTTCGTTGGTGATGTGAGCGCCCACCGTCATGACGTGGTGCGTTTCGGACATGTAGCCCTGCACCTGATAGAAACGCTGTTGAAGGATCTGCGACGGTGGGTTCTCCTGCCCGTCCACCACACCCGTCTGAAGGCTGGTATAGAGCTCCAGATAGGGGATCGGCACAGCAGTCGCGCCAAGGGCCTCAATCATCTTCTGGTGCGGCACGACTTCCATGGTCCTGATGCGGAGACCCTTAAGGTCTTCCGGTGCGCAGACGCTGCTGTTCTTGGTTGTAAGGTTGCGGAATCCGTTCGCATGCAGCGAAATCACGCGGATGCCGGTCTCGGCAGCCAGTTCATCCAGCAGTTGGGCGATATAGGGATCGTCGCGGGACATCATCTCGTTGAACTGGGTGCGGCTGTCGAAGAGGAATGGAAGATCGACAATGCCCAGCTTGGGATAGTAGAGTGACGCGAGGACGCCTGACGCCACGTTGGCGAAATGGATCGAACCGCGCGCGACCTGCTGAACCGTGGAACGCTGGTCACCGAGTTGACCATTGGGGTACAGGTCCACCTTGAAATCCTCGCCGGCGATCCGTTCGAGTTCATTCTTGAAGACGTGCATGTAGGACGAAACGGAGGAGGTCACGGGATCATCCGGGTCAGTAAAAGTCGCCTTTAACGTGTCCTGGGCATAGGCGGGCATGCCAGCGATCGCGACCACCGAGGCAAGCAGCGTCTGTTTCAGGTATTGCTTCAAGGTAGTTCTCCTTTTTGAAATGGTGTCTGGCTCCGCGCGGGCCGGACTCAGGTTCGCCTGGTTGGACTCCGAGACGCACTGATACACGACGCAGGATTAACGCAGCCTCGGTATCTACTGGTCACAGCCTTTCCACCGACATGGCGGAAAACGTACGGGCATCGTCGCAATAAAATGCCTCGGCTGCACAACCTCAGGGTCGAGCGAAGGAGACCCGGGTCTCCGCCTGACAGTGGGGTTAACGGAGATGCACTTCGAACGACGCCAAGGCATCCGTGACGCCATTGACATTGAGGCTGGCGACGGCGGTTGGGAGATAGTATTGGCTTTCATCTTAGCTCTCCGTCGGACCGACGCATTGACGGACAATCGCTTTATATTGCAGTCTCTTTTGCTGGCCTCTCAAGAAAAGACTAGGCGGAGGTGATGGACTACGCATAGAACTAGATCGCTCTAGAGCCATATGAAAACCTGATGACAACTCATCGAATTGAAAGCTGGATTCACGGGTGCACGGCTGACTGCCGATTTTTACCTGAGAATGATTTAACAACCTTCCAAAATGGGCACGTTGGTAGTGACAGATGCGCGATACGCAGGCGCACGCCCGGAACCGTCGCAGCCGACGCCAACACTCGTGGCGACGCATTCGAAATTGTCTGAACCACACGGTGCGGTACCTATTGCCGCGCGGTACTCACCTGCTGGTGAATGTCGCGGGTCAGGCCCTGCGGATGCCCTGCGTTTGGCGTTGAACGAAATCGTTCACGACTTCCAAAAGAACCTCGCGCGCCGCGGCCACCGGCTCTGACATCGGAAGATGATCGGACACACACAGAGACGTTGGGACTTCGACCTTCGGGTGTGACAAGGGTCGAATCTGCTCCATCGGGATGCCAAGCTGGTGTGCAACCGAAAGTGGCAGGATCGTCGCCCCCATCCCTGCCGCAACCGCTTCGCCCATGACAGTCGTGGATTCGATATCGGCCACGATGCTGGGCGTGACCCGTGCCCTGATAAACGCCTCGTTCAGCACAGTACGCAGGTAGTTTATGTTGCCTGGCAGCAATATGCGCAGATCGTTCAGCTGGCGCATCTGCACCGGGGTATCTGGCTGAAACGAGGTCAACATGTTCTTTGGCAGCACGAGGAAGAGCTCTTCGTGAAAGAGCGGAGAAAGCTGGACGCCCTTGATCGGCCCCAGGCCGCAGATTGCGGCAAGATCCATCCGCCCGGTCATGATTGACTCACTGATGATATAACCGAAGCTGTCCGTAATATGGACCGTGATGTTGGGATGCCGGCTCAGCATCGTGGACAGGATGTTCAAAGACAAGGACGGCAGGGCGCAATAAGTCCCAAGGCCAATCGAAACACGGCCTCCCAGCGTCGAAGCAGACTTGGACATGTCCAGTTGCGCCTGATCGAACTGCTTCAGGATCGTCTGCGCGTGGCGATAAAACAGCAGCCCGGCCTCGGTCGGGACGATCCCCCTGTTCGACCGGATCAGCAGCTTTTGCCGAAAGTGAGTTTCAAGCGAAACGATCTGCTGACTGAGGGCGGGCTGGGCGATACGCAGAATACTGGCGGCACGCGAGATGCTGCCAGTATCCACGACCTTTACAAAGTGACGAAGCTTGCGGAACTCTATTGCCATAGCCGCAAACGGTAGTTCACAATCAAGCCTACCGCAATGCGCGACACGCAGCTTCGATGCGGTTGCAGCCCTCGCGCAGGGTATCCATCGAGCTTGCAATCGACAGGCGGAAATAGGGAGACAAACCATAGGCTTCGCCGTGAACCGAAGACACTCCGCCTTTCTCCAGAAGATAAAGAACGAAGTCCTTGTCATTTTCGATCACGGTACCGTCGGGCGTGGTCTTGCCAATGACCTCGGCGCAGTTCGCGTAAAGGTAAAACGCCCCGGCGGGGTCGCTACAGCTGAGCCCCGGCGTGGCGTTCAGACGAGACACGACAAAGTCTTTCCGTTGCCGGTAGCATGTCACGCTTTCCTTGATGAATGACTGGTCCGGTGAGGACAACGCGAAGGCGGCAGCCGCCTGGCTGATCGATGATGGGCAGGAAGATTCCTGCGACTGAAGCTTGTTGATGGCCGACACCATGTCTGCCGGTCCAGCACCATATCCGATGCGCCATCCCGTCATTGCATAGGCCTTCGACACGCCGTTCACGACCAACGCCTGATCCCTCATGCGAGGCTCGACAGACACGAGGCTGCGGATCGGTTCGTCCTGAAACCATATCTGATCATAGATCTCGTCGCAAAGGACCATGATCCGCGGATGCCGCAGAAGGACCTCAGCGAGAGCCGCGAGCTCGGTTTCGGAATAGGCAGCGCCGGTCGGGTTGCCGGGGGTGTTCAGAACGAGGCACCGTGTCTTGGGCGTGATCGCCGCCTCCAGCCGTTCGGGCGTCAGCAGGAAGCCATCCTCCTGGGGACAAGGGACGATGACGGGAACACCGTCGTTGGCCAGCGCCATATCGGGATAGCTTACCCAATAGGGCGCGGGAATGATCACCTCGTCCCCGGGATTGAGGGTGACCGTCATGGCGATAAACAGAATCTGCTTGGCTCCGCCGCCGATGCAGATCTCGTTGTCGGAATAGGCCAGTCCCAGGCGGCGCGAATAATCGTTGATGATCGCCGTCCGCAGCTGCGGTGTCCCGTTGACGGAGGTATAGCGCGTTTCGCGACGTTCGATGGCGGCGATCGCCGCGGCCCGAATGGGTTCCGGAGTGTCGAAATCCGGCTCGCCGATCGTCAGATCCACGATATTCCGCCCCGCGGCCTTCATCTCTCGGGTCAGCGCGGCGGCGGCGGTCGTCGGCGAGATCTTGATCCGCTGAACGCGGGCGGATGGTTCAAAAGAGATCATGGGAGTCTCCTGTAGTCCGGCGCGAAATACCGGGTCTTCAGTCGTGGTCATTCGGAATGGGGCTGGAGAGCGGAAGCCTCGCCGGTCATGAATAACTCGCCGAGGTCATCGTGGCTGAGGTCTCCTGGCGGGCTGTCCCAGATGACCTTGCCAAGGCGCAACACGACGGCCCGCTTGGAATATTCCATCGCCTTCTTGGTGTTCTGCTCCACCAGAAGGATCGTCAGACCGCTTTCGTGGATCCGGCACAGTTCGTCGAATACGAGACCGATTGCCGCAGGTGACAGTCCGACCGAAGGTTCGTCGACCAGCAGGCCGCGCGGACGCTGAAGCATGGCCATCGCCATTTCCAGCAATTGCTGCTCGCCGCCGGACATGTTTCCGGCCATCGTACCACGCCGGGACTTGAGCACGGGAAACAGGTCGAAGATGCGGTCCTTCTCCTCGTCGCTGCTGCCGCCGGGGATGGTATAGGCGGCCATCTCGAGGTTTTCCTCGACCGTCATCTGTGGGAAATTACAGCGCCCTTGGGGGACATAGCTAATACCCTGCCCCAGGACATCGCGCGGTTTCATGCCCGCGAGTTCCGTCCCTCCCCACAAGATCGACCCGCTTTTGATGGTGGTCATCCCGTAGATGGTCTTCAGAAGCGTGGACTTCCCGGCGCCATTGGGGCCCATCAGCGAGACGAATTCCCCGGCAGAGACGGACAGGTCTACACCGTGCAGGATATCCAGGTTGCCATACCCCGCTTGCAAATCGACAAGCCTAAGATCCATTTCATCCGCCAAGATAGGCCTCCCGCACGCGCTTGTCGGCGATGATCTCGGCCGGCGTCCCTTCTGCCAGCTTCGCGCCCTGGTCGAGGACGGCGACCCGGCTGCACAGGCTCGTGATCACGTCTATGTTGTGTTCGATGATGAGAAAAGAGATCCCCAAATCCCTATTCGCGTAGACAATGTTCTCCATCACCTTCTTGATCATCTCGGGATTGATCCCCGCCATGGGCTCGTCCAGCAGGATGATTTTCGGCTGCGGCATCAGCATCGAGGCGAACTGGATCAGTTTCTGCTGCCCGCCCGACAGGTTTCCCGCCGGCTGGTGGGCCACCGCCGCAAGACCGACAATCTCGACCAGTTCCCGGGCCCGCTTCCGCAAGGTCTCGACCCGCTGCCGCGCCCGGCGGCCAAAGGAATAGGTCGAGACCAGCGATGGAAACGCAAACATCTGCCCCGCAATGATCAGGTTTTCTTCCGCGTTGATCGACTTGTAGACGACGGTTTTCTGGAAACTGCGCAGCAGTCGGCCCTCTCGGGCGATCCGGTTGAGTGACCAGTCCGACACGTCCTGTCCGTCGATCAGGACCTGGCCCGCATTGCGCCTTGCCAGCCCGGTGCAGCAATCAAAGAAGGTCGACTTGCCGGAACCATTCGGACCAATGAGACCACAGATCTCGCCGCGGTTCACGTGCATGCTCAGATTGTCGACCGCGATCACCGAATTGTAGGACTTGGTGAGCCCGCTCACCTCGAATACCGGGGTTGGGTGATGTGTCATGTTCACTCACTTCCCGCCTTTTGGGCTGGCGTGAATTTGGACCAGAACCACTCAATCAACGAGCTGAAGCCCTTCGGAAACCAGAACACCAGCACCAGGAGGCAAAGACCGTAGAGGATCATGCGTATTTCGGGCGCGATCCGAAGCGCCTCGGACAGGCCAACGAAAAGGAAGCTGCCCAGGATGGCTCCCGTGATCGTGCCGGGACCGCCGCCGAGGACGATGATCAGGATCGTCGTGGTGTAGTGGGTCTGGAAGGTCAGCGGGCTTACGATGGTCAGGTAGTGGACATAGACGCTGCCGCCAAGCCCCGCGAAGAACGCCGAGAGGACGAAGACCGACAGTTTGACCCGCCAGGTCGGAACGCCCATCGACTCCGCCAGCGTCTCGTTCTCGCGGATGGCGATCATGTTGCGCCCCGCCGCCGACCGGACGATTCCGTACATCAACGCCACCATCGCGCAGGCGATAATGAGCAGCAGGTAATACTGGCCCACGATGGTCGACACGGTGAAGGACAGCGGACCGAGGAAAAACTCTGGGTTCGGAACGTTCGACAGCCCCATGTCCCCGCGCGTGACCGAGACCCAGTTCTTGGATACCGCCTGGCTGATGATCACGAAACCCAGCGTGCACATCACGAACGAAGTCGTCCGCAACCGCAGCGCCGGAACCGCAAGGGGCGCCGCGATCACACCGGCCACGATGCCGGCGAGCGGAAAGTTCACGTAGAACGGCGTGCCCCAGTGTATCGCCATGAGGGCCGACGCGTAGGCGCCGATGCCGAAGAAGGCCGCCTGCGCCAGCGACAGCAGGCCGGTGAAACCAACGATCAGGTTCAGGCCGATCGCGGGCAACATGAAGATCATCGCCACGATCATCGAGTGAAGGACATACCGACCCAGAACGAACGGCGCAACAGCGAGCAGTACGACGGCCACGACGATGACGATAAAGCGTCTGTCGGAGAGCCCGGTAGGCGCCAGATATGTGGTTTGCATGGTACTTCTCACGAAAATGGGATCAAAATCGGGTTGTCGTGCCAAACAGGCCGTGCGGGCGAACCATCAGGATCAGGATAAGCGTGGCGAAGCCGACCGCGTCCCGATATTGCAGGCCCATGTAGGCAGAGACGAAACTCTCGGCGACGCCAAGGACCATCGCCGCGACGAGCGTTCCGCGCACATTGCCAAGCCCGCCCATGACGATGATGGGAAGCGTCTTGTACGTGATGATCTCGCCCATGCCAGGATAGATCGTGACGTTGATAGGTCC
The DNA here is from genome assembly GCA_020638465.1 of Geminicoccaceae bacterium. Lineage (NCBI taxonomy): Bacteria > Pseudomonadati > Pseudomonadota > Alphaproteobacteria > Geminicoccales > Geminicoccaceae > Geminicoccaceae bacterium. Next base: position 2,089,679 of record JACKIM010000001.1, on the reverse strand, counting down.
CGTCAGGACGCCGGCAAGGCCGGCAAGGATGGCGCCCAGCACGAAGGTGCGGAACACCACCTTGGGCACATCGATCCCGACGACCTCGCAACATTCGATATTCTGCGCGACAGCCCGCATCGACTTGCCGAACCGCGTGTAGGTCACCATGAACTCAAGGGTGCTGAATATCAGCACGACGACCACCAGAATCAGGATCCTCTGCTGCGCCAGGGAGATACCCCAGAACTCCACGGGTTCGATATAACCACCGGCAAAGAACTTGTAGCTGCCGCCGAGGAAGAAGATCACCGTGTTCTGAAGGACCAGCGCGATACCCAGCGTGGCGAGGACACCGGCTTCCGCGGACCGGCCGACCATGTGCCGCATGACCACCTGACCCACCAGCGCCGCGACAAGGAACGTTGCAAGAACGCCCGCGACGATCGCGGCAGGATACGGAAGCCCTAACCAGTCAAGCACGATCCAGCCACCGAAGGTTCCGAACATGTAGTATTCGCCATGCGCGAAGTTGATGGCACGGAGAACCCCGAAAATCATGGTCATCCCGACTGCCACGATCGAGTAGACAGATCCGGTGACGATTCCGTTCAGAAACTGCTCGAAGAGAAGCATTGCCCGTCCCATCATTTCGGTTTCTGGAAATAGGGCAGCGGCGAGATTGCCCCCGACCCGTTCAAAGGGATTCTTCGGACCGCACATCCGGCACGGTCCGAAGCAGAACGCAGGTCAGTTGGCTGGTGGGTAGTTGATATCGCCTTCGACGCTGCCCACGACCTGGATCTCGCCGTCCACGATCTCAAGCAGGATCATCGGCAGCTTCGCTTGGTGATGGTCATCGAATTTCACCGTTCCCACAGCGCTTTCGAAGGTGTTTTCCTCCAGAGCCGCCTGCACGGCTTCGGGCTCGGCGCTTCCAGCGATCTTGATGGCTTCTGCAAGCAGATGGGTGCTGTCCCAATGCGAATAGGCGTGGTTGTTGGGTTCCTCGCCGCCATATTCCGCCTTGTAGTTCTCCACGAATTCGAGCGAGCGCTCACTGTCCAACGTCGGCAGCCAGAAGATCGCCTGGATCGCGCCTTCCATCGCTTTTCCAGCGGCTTTCAGCGTGTTCGATGCGTTGAACTCGCCATCGCCTATCAGTGGGATCTTTCCCGCCATACCCAGCTCGATCATCTGGCGGCCGATCACCGGGGTGGTGTCGCCCAAGCCGTACATGATGATCGCCTCGGCCCCCGAATTCTTGATCTTGGTCAAAACCGAGCGGAAATCAACTTCGCCCTCCCTGTAGTAGTCCTCACTGACGATCTCGCCATTGAATTCGGGCAGGTATTTGCGTGCGAAATTAATGGCACCGCGCCCGAAGTCGCTGTCGACGGACAGCACCGCGAACTTGGTGTAGCCACGGTTTTCATAGGCGAACTGCTGGACGGCCCGCGCACGTATCTCGTCGGTGATGTAGTTGCGGAAGGTCCATTCGAACCCGCCGACCCCGGCGCCGTAGGTGATCTGCGGGTTCGAGGATGCCGCGTTCAGCAGCAGGACGCCCGCCTCTTCGACGATGGGCTGCATCGCCAGCGTCACCGACGAGCACACGTCGCCAAGGATGAAATCAACCTCGTTGCTCTCGATCAGGCGGCGCGTGGCCGAGACGCCTTCGACCGGAGCGCACTGGCTGTCTCCATAGGACAGTTCCAGCATCCGGCCGTTCACGCCACCGGCCTCGTTGATCTCCTTGATGGCCAGTTCCATTCCCCGAAGGGCGAAGCCCCCGAACCGCGCGTTTGCACCGGCCATCGGGGTAACCAGACCGATCTGGACGTTGTCCTCCTGCGCAAAGGAAGACGCACCGGACAGAAGCAGCGCCGCGCTGATCGCAGTTGCACCCAGCGCCGCCGCTAAACGGGCGCCAGAACGTGACAGGGTATTATTTTTCATGATGGCCTCTCTCTCTGTTGAATCCGCCGTGTGGCGGGCTACCCTCTCTTGGGGGCATTCAGGGCCATTTTGCCGGCCTCTGATGGTTAACGTTAGCGACTGGATCTGGGCGTAGCCATTACTGGCTCGCTCTGTCACCATAGGATTATTTGATGACCAGACCGGCGCGGATTGCGTCGCCGGACTGGATTATTTCGGCGCGTCGGGAAAGTCGCCCGGCACGCCCAGCCACCGCGCAACCTCAAGGTCCACTTCGATATTTCGTTGAAATGTCGGCGCAATCTTGAGTTCTTCGATCACGGCTCTCGCAGGCAGTGTACAACACAGGTGGATCGCGGCGGCGACGTCGTCCGGGTCGAGCATGACCGCCCTTTCCTCCGCTTCCGGAGGACGGGCCCGCAGATCCATGATTGGTGTGTTCGTCTCGCCTGGCAGGATGGTCGTCGCCCGGATCATCTGGTTGCGGTAAGTGTTGTGCAGGTACCCCATGAAGTTTCGCACGCCTGCCTTTGCGGCGCCGTACGCCGGCCCGCCCAGAAGGTTGGGCCGGTCCGCCGCCAGCGACGATACCGTCACGATGGAACCTCCGCCCCTGGCGATCATTGACGGCAACACCGCACGCGTCAGCTGGAACACTGCCGTGAGGTTCAACGAGACCGTCTCGGCCCAATCCTCGTTGGTCATCCACCGCGCGTTGAGCACTTCGCTTGCCCGCCCCGCATTGTTTACGAGAATGTCCACCGGACCAAAGTGGCTTTCGGCAGTTTCCACCAAGACCCGCACCTCGTCCACGTCCGAGATGTCCGCCGCATGCGCCAGCGCGCTCCCTCCGGCCTTTTCAATTTGCTCCGCGACCGCCTCAAGCGCGGCGGCACGGCGGCCGACGAGGACCACAGCGGCGCCCTCTTCTGCGAGGAGCCGCGCGGCCGCACTTCCGATGCCGGACCCTGCGCCGGTAATGACGATAACGCGGTTCTCCAGCCGGCGGACAGACGCCGTACCGGCGGTCATTCCGGCTTCCAATGCGGATAGGCTTTGCGGCTTGCCGCCTGTGTGACCCAGCCCTCGCTGAGGTCGCCTTCGATATCGGCAACGGGCCGTTCCGCCGGATCACCCCATCCGCCGCCGCCGGGACTCTCCATCGTCAAACGATCGCCCGGATCGAGACGGATCTTACCTTTGGGAAAATGCGGCTCGCCGTTCTTGAGCACCTGACCGGGGCGACCATCCTGTCCACCAACGACACCGAAACAGGGGTATTTGACCCGCTCCGACGACACGTAGATGCTCATCGGAAGCGGTGAGAGATTGCGCAGGATCGAACGCTGTCCCATACCGCCGCGATATTTGCCGATACCCCCGGAGTCCCGGATAAGCTCCTTGCATTCCGTAAGGACCGGCACGGCAAGTTCAAACATCTCTACCGGCGTGGCCTTGCAGTTGGACGGAAAGCTCAGCGCGTCCAGTCCGTCGAGAGTTGCCCGACCGCCCTGCCCGCCGTGGTAGTACTGCATCGAGCCATACGACGTTCCGTCGGCATGCTGCCCCATGCAGTTCGTTGCCCAGATCGGTGCACCGCCACTGTCCCCGATCACCCGTTCCGGCAGGATTTCCTGCATAGCCCGGAAAATAGCACTGGGAATGACGTGTCCGACGAGGTTCCGGGAGTTCCCGGCCGCGGATGCCCGAGGATTCAGGATCGACCCCAGCGGAGCGCTGTCGGTAATCGGGTTGATGCAGCCCTCGTTGTTGGGCGTGCCCGGATCCAGCAGGCACTTGATCGCATAGACCGAATGCGCGAAGCGATAGTTCGGGCGGCAATTGATTCCGTGAAGGACCTGATCGGACGTCCCCGCATAGTCGACATGGACGGTATCGTCCTTTACCTCGACGGCGACCTTGAGGTGGACATCGTCGTCGAAGCCATCGAGCATGACTTCGCTCTTGTAGACGCCGTCCGGCAGCGCGCTGATCGCCTGGCGCATCCGCGCCTCGGAGCGGGAGTGGATCGCGTCGGCCAAGATGTCGACTTCGTCCAGGTCGTAATCGTCCAGGAACCGTTCCAGTTCACGCGCCATGACGGCGTTGGCCGCGACCATGCTTTCCAGATCGCCCATTACCTCGTACGGCAGACGCACGCTTGCGGCGATGATGTCCAGCATGTCGCGGTTGGGCTCACCCTCGCGGTGCATCTTCATCATCGGAAAGCGGATGCCTTCCTCGAAAATGTCAGTCGCGTCAGGGGACAGCGGGCGGCCGCCGATATCCGGCATATGTGCGATGGACCCGGCATAAGCCACGACCTTGCCATTCTTGAAGATTGGCGTGACCATCGTCACGTCAAGCAGATGACCTGTACCGATATCTGCATCGTTGGTGGCCAGGACGTCACCCGGCTTCAGCGTTTCGGGGGGAAAGGCCTTCAGAAAGTGGTTCTGGACGGCGGCCGGCAAAGACGAGATGAACACCGGGATCGACCACGTGCATTGCGACAACGCCCGTCCACGTGAATCCATGAGCACGGTCACGTAGTCGTGATTCTCGCGTACGATCGGCGAAAAAGCTGTTCGGCCCAGGACGTTGTCTGCCTGGTCTGCAATAAAGACCAGCCGGTTCCACATCACCTGTAGGGTGATCGGGTCCTGGAAGTCCTGCATCGGTGCACGCATTTGCATGTCAGGCTCCTTACTTGATGGTTAGGATGAGATTGCCGCACGCATCCTTGCACGCACTGGCATCCGGGCCGAAAACGACGGTCGACTCGCGCTGTTCGATGACGGCGGGGCCCTCGATCACGGCGTCGACGGCAAACCGGTAGTGGTCGTAGACAGGGGTATCCACATATCCGCCGGCTTCGTGGAAATAGGCGGGGCGGTGCCCCTTCAACGCGTCGACAATTTCGGCATCGGCGCTGAAACCGGAAATCGTCGCCTTCTCGCCCCCAGCGCGGAGACGCCAGGTGATGACCTCGACTTCCGAGCCGTGCACGATCCGTCCGTAGAGTTCGCGGTACTGCTTGTGGAATTTGTTCCGCAGCTCCTCGATGAACGTGTCCTCGGGCAGCGACAGGTCCGGCAACGAGACACTGATTTCGTGTCCCTGACCGATATGCCGCATGTCGACGGTGAACCGGTTCTCGATCGTGGCGGGGTCCACGCCGCCAGAGACGACGACCTCTGCGCCCTGGCTGGACAGCTGATTGAGCAGGTTGCGCATGGCGTCTCCGTCCCACAGGCCGAGCGACATCGGCATCGAAACGGAAAGGTCGACGGCCACGGGCGCGATCAGCAGACCGATGGCAGAGGTCACGCCCGCGCCCGTCGGGTAAATGACCTTCTTGATGCCCAGTTTCTTTGCGACACCGTAGGCGTGAACCGGCCCTGCACCGCCGAACGCGACCATGGGCAGTTTGCGGGCATCCAGGCCTAGGTCGGTGGCGTGCATCGACGCAGCCTTGCTCATGCTGTCGTTGATCAGGTCATGGATGCCCCAGGCCGCCCGTTCCTGCGAGATGCCCAGATCGTCGGCGATGCGCTTTATCGCCATTTCGCCCAATTCACGGTCGATCTTGAACGTGCCGCCGACGAAGGACTCAACGCCCATGTAACCCAGCACGATATCGGCGTCGGTCACCGTAGGCTCGGTCCCGCCCCGCCCGTAGGAAGCGGGGCCCGGCAACGCACCGGCACTGCGCGGCCCGACATCCAGCAGCCCAAGCGGTGTCCGTGCCGCGATACTGCCACCACCCGCGCCAATCTCGATCATCTGTATCGACTGGATCTTGAGCGGGAATCCGGACCCGCGCTGGAAACGCTGATGGCGCGCGACTTCAAGATCCGTGCCGATGGTGGGCTCGCCGTTGGGAATGATGCACAGCTTGGCCGTGGTGCCGCCCATGTCGAAGGACAGAAGGCTATTTTCCCCGGCGAGCCGGCCAAACTCGGCAGCGGCGACGGCGCCTGCGGCGGGACCGGATTCGATGAGTCGCACAGGAAGCTCGGCGGCCCGGCGCCCGGGTACCACGCCACCGCTCGACGTCATCCAGAGCAACTGGTTCACAACGCCGCGCTCCTGAAACTCGGCCTCGAGGTTTCCAGTGTGCGACGCCATGATCGGGCGGGTGTATGCGTTGGCAACCGTCGTCGAGGCGCGGTCGAATTCCCGCACCTCGGGGCAGACCTCCGACGAAATGGACACTGCGACGTCTGGCAGTTCGGCACGCAGGATCTCTGCGATCCGTTGCTCATGCTCAGGATATTTGTAGGCGTGCAGCAGGCAGACTGCCACGGAACTTACCGTATCCTGTTTCAGCTTCGCGGCGATGTCCCTGATGCAGCCTTCGTCGAGCGGTGTCATGATCGTGCCATCCACGGCCACGCGCTCGATCGCTCCGTAGATGCGCGCGCGAGGTACAAGCGGATCGGGGTATTCAATGTTCAGATCATACAGATCGTATCGACCTTCGGTCCTGATCTTCAGAAGATCTTCGAAACCGGCGGTGGTCACGAATGCGGTCTCAGCTCCCTTACGCTCCAGGATTGCGTTGGTAACGACAGTCGTCGCACCGAGGATCTGAAGACCGGAGAGCGGCGCCTGATCGGCGTGGAGTTCCAGAAGTTCGTCGATGCCCTGAATCACGGCTTCGGCCGGATCGAGGGGCGTGCTCAGTATCTTGTGAAGGTGCAAGGCACCGTTATCGTCGATCAGGGCAAAATCCGTGAATGTACCGCCAGTATCGAATGCAAGTCTTGCCATGACCGTCCCAGTTGCTCCTACAAGTTTCGTGAGGTCCCGGAAGATGCGCCATGCCAGTTATGGGCGCTGGCCGTCATGAGCCCGGAATCTCTGTCGATTTTCCAATCAAAGGCTAGGAGCAGCGCACGATCCGGCGGAATACAGAGAACGCATCTGCCGTCATAGCGAATTAAGATGGCTGACCGGCGGGTAACCATGTCACGGAAGCAACGAGACACCGCCCAACACTCTACCACCATAGCATTTCTGGATAACGGCCGTGCTCCGGGTTGACGGTTTACCGCCACTCGTCACTCATACAAGCCAGATCGCCACGAAGAATTTGAGGATCGTGATGACCCCAAAAAGGTGATCCTTCCTATCTGCCTGCCATATGCGGTCGGGCATGGATGTTAGCGAAATCAACCTGGAAAGCGATCGACATGCGCGGAATTCAAATGCGGGAAAAACTTCTAGCCGGACAGCGCATCGGGATGATCAACCCACACCACAACTCTGTAACGCTGGCATCAAGGCTGGTGGAAATCGGTGCCGATGCGATCTTTGCCGATTGCGAACACGGGCCTTGGTCGCACGAGGACATTCGCGTCATGGGGCAAACCGTCCGAGGCGCCGGCGGTGCCATGATCGTGCGCCCGGATTCGCATCAGCGGTCCACGATCATCCGCTACCTGAACATGGGTGCCGACGGCATCATGGTCCCCATGGTGGAGACGGCCGAGCAGGCGCAGGCCATTGTCGATACGGTGCAATATGCCTGCCCCACCGACTATGAGAAGCGGCTGGTGGTCTGCATGATCGAAAGCGCCGAAACCGTCCAGAACGAACTCGATGAGATGCTTGCGGTCGAAGGCGTGGATGTTTTCTTCATCGGCCCCAACGATCTGGCGCAGTCCATGGGGCTTATGCCGTACTCGGGAGCTGGAAATCCTCCACCGCCCGAACTTGAAGAAATGGTCAAACTGGCGCTGACGAAAATCACCAGCGCCGGCAAGATCGGCGGAACGCTGACCACACTGGACCGCCTGGCCTACTGGACTGCGCAAGGTGCGCAATTCATCTACTATCACATGGACCCCTTCATCGGTCAGGGCATCCGCGAGTTTCAGGCCAAGTTGGCCTGATCGGGAAACAGGGAACATATCGAACCTTTTTTTCTCATCCTGCCCCGTTCCCATCCGTCTCATGCCGGGATCCAAGCGCCTCCAGGCCGCCTGTCGCGAAGCGGAACAGTTGGTCCGAGATCTCGTCCATCGTGGCTTCCTGGAGCCGGATGGCCAGGGGCGTGCTTCCCCGGGCAACCAGGGAAATCGCCACGCAGGGGATCATCACGCAGATGAGCGAGGGCAGCAGTTGCGGGTCGTCCCGCGGAATTCCGGACAATTCACTAAGAAGCGGAAGCGCAATCCGTATCTTCGGCAGGATCTCGTCTTCCTGCAACGTCTGGAAATGTGACGAGGGCGACAGCAGTTCACGGCCCAGGACGATCATCGGCCATTGTGACTGCCCTCCGCCGAGAAGAAACCTTATAAGCGCGCGCAGTCTGTCATGGGCCGTGCCGGTGCCGCCGACAATCCGCTCAAGGTCATCGCGGTCTGCCAGTCGGCGATGCGCTTCGGCCAAGACCGCCTGATAGAGACCGGCGCGCGTTCCGAAATGATAGTTGATCGAGGCCAGATCGACCCCGGCCACCGCCGCGATTTCCTTGTTGCTTGTCTCGGCGAACCCGGCGGCCGCGAACCGTTCTCCTGCGACTTCGAGGATCCGGCGGCGGGTGGTCGCGCCGTCCGACCGTGTTTCCCGGCCGCTCCCGGCACCTGTCTGGTTCATCACGTCTCTCCATCCCAATGCAGGGTCCCTCGGGCAACGATGCCGGGCTGTGTGAAGACGTCTCGACATTAGCACCGGAGTATATTAAATTCAATTTAGTTTTAGACTGGAGGTCGGCGATGAAACGGATCCTGCCTGTCGTGCTGATACTTGCTCTGGCTGCAGGGGGATGGCTCTGGTGGAACCAGCGGGCGGCAACCGGACAGGACAGCCTGACACTTTACGGGAATATCGATGTCCGGCAGATCGCGCTGGCCTTCGACGGCAATGGCAGGATCACCGAACTCGGCGTCGAGGAAGGCGACGAGGTCGCCGCCGATCAGGTGATCGGCCGCCTCGACACCCGGGCGCTCGAATTGCAGGCCAAGGCTCAGGCGGCCACGGTCGAGGCGCAGCGTCAGAACCTTCTCGAATTGCGCAAGGGTGCGCGTGAGGAGGAAATCGCGCAGGCGCGGGCCAGAGGAGCCTCTGCGGAGGCGAGCGCGACTTTGGCGAATCTTCAGCGGGATCGCGTTGCGCGGCTGATGACCTCGGGTAGCAGCGCGGCCAGTCAGGCCGATATGGATCGCGCCGAAGCCGAGGCGGGTGCAGCGAATGCATTGGTCGATCAGTATGACGCAGCCCTTAATCTGCTTCTGGCCGGAACCCGCGAAGAGGAACTGGCCGCAACCGAATCCCGGTTGCGGGCGGCCGAGGCGCAGTTGGAGTTGCTGCGGTTCCAGATCAGTCAGGGGGTATTGCGCGCGCCCAGCGATGCCGTGGTCCGATCGCGCCTGCGCGAACCCGGCGACATGGTCTCGACACAATCGCCGGTCTATGCGCTGGCATTGCGGCAGCCGAAATGGGTCCGGATTTATGTGCGTGAGGCCGATCTCGGGCGGATCCGGCCGGGGATGGAGGCGCAGGTTCTGACCGACAGCTTTCCCGACCAGTCGATTATCGGCCAGGTCGGTTATATCTCGTCGGTGGCCGAGTTCACGCCCAAGGTCGTGCAGACCGAGGAGCTGCGGACCAGCCTTGTCTATGAAGTCCATGTATCCGTCGAAGACAAGGACGATCGGCTGCGCCTGGGCCAGCCGGTGACTGTCCGCATACCGTTCGGGTCCGTGTCATGAGGGAACTGACGGTTTCAGCCGCAGGCATCACCAAGACCTTCGGCGACACGGTGACGGCGGTTGACGGGCTTTCGCTGTCTGTCCGGCAGGGCGAATTCACGGCACTTGTCGGGCCGGACGGAGCGGGCAAGACAACGCTGATGCGGATGCTCGCAGGGTTGCTGAAGCCCGATGCCGGAACGCTTGCCGTCCTCGGGATTGACGCGTTGCGCGACCCGCAGGCGGTGCAGGACCGGATCAGTTACATGCCGCAGCGCTTCGGCCTTTACGAGGATCTGAGCGTTCAGGAGAACCTCGATCTTTATGCCGACCTCCACGGCGTGCCGACGGGTGAACGCAAGACCCGTTTCGCCCGCATGCTGGAGATGACCGACATGGCGCGGTTCACGGCGCGGCCGGCGGGCAAGCTGTCGGGCGGGATGAAGCAGAAGCTGGGCCTGGCCTGCACGCTTGTCCGTTCGCCGGACCTGCTGCTTCTCGATGAACCCAGCGTCGGGGTCGATCCGCTGTCGCGACGCGACCTGTGGCAGATCGTCGAGCAACTTGTTGCAGATGAGGGGCTCAGCGTGATCGTCAGCACCTCCTACATGGACGAAGCCGAACGCTGCGCGCAGGTCTTCGTGATGAACAAGGGCCGCCTGCTGGCCGAAGGCACGCCAAAGTCGCTGCGACAGCGCGCGCAGGGACTGACCTTCACCGCCGCCACGCCAGCGGGAATGCCTGCCCGCGCCTTGCAGGCCCGGCTGATCGACCGCACCGATCTGATCATCGACGCGGTGCCGCAAGGCGGGAACGTGCGATTCATCCGACAACCCGGCACAACCGCGGCGCAGTTGGGTGAATTGCTGGAGGACACCTCCGCAGAGCCACGTCCCGAAGAGCTGGAAGATGCCTTCATGCTGCTGCTGCGCCAGCACGAGGGAGAGGCGCCATCCCCTGTGGCGATGCCTGCTTCGGTGCAGATACAACCATCCGAGAAGAACAGCCCGGTGATCATCGTGCGAGATCTTGTCCGCAAGTTCGGCGATTTCACCGCCGTGGCCAACACGTCCTTCGACGTTGCCCGCGGCGAGATCTTCGGCCTGCTCGGCCCGAACGGCGCGGGCAAGACCACGACCTTCCGCATGCTTTGCGGCCTTCTGCCCGCAACCGGCGGCCATCTTGAAGTGGCCGGTCGCGACCTGCGCCACGCCCGTGCGCAGGCCCGGTCGCGGATCGGCTATGTGTCGCAGAAATTTGCGCTCTACGGCAATCTCACCGTGCGCGAGAACCTTCGGTTCTTCGGTGGAGCCTATGGGCTGGCGCGGCGCGCCCTGCACGATCGGATCATCAGCCTGACCGGGCAGTTCGATCTGGACCCGTCAGCGAGAAGCGGTCCGTTGCCCGCGGGTTACAAGCAGCGGCTGGCGATGGCCGCCGGGCTTCTGCACCAGCCCGAGATCCTTTTTCTCGATGAACCGACCAGCGGTATCGACCCGCTGGCCCGACGTGCCTTCTGGCGCACGATCACCGCGCTGGCGCAAAGCGGCGTGACGATCATCATCACCACCCATTTCATGGAGGAAGCCGAATATTGCGACCGGATCGCCATTCAGGATGCGGGCGAAATGCTGGCGATCGGCACCCCGCGCGAAGTGCAGGAAATGGCGGGCGAGAAAGGCACCCGTGACATGAACAGCGCCTTCATCGCCATTGTCGAGAAAGCCCGCACGGCCAAGACGGAAAAGGCGGCTGCATGATTTCGCTCACGCGCCTTGCCGCCCTGACCCGCAAGGAAACGCGCCAGATGCTGCGCGATCGCAGCAACCTGTTCGTCGGATTGTTCCTGCCGGTGGTCATGATCCTGCTGTTCGGCTATGGCCTGTCCTTCGATGTGACGAATGCCCGTATCGCCGTTGTCATGGAGGACAGCTCCGCACCGACGACAAACATGGTGGCGGGGCTGGCCGGATCGGATTACCTCAGCCCGATCTGGACCTGGTCGATGCACGATGCCGAACAGATGATCCGCGCCGGCGATGCGGATGCGATCTTGCGCGTGCCGGCCGAATTCACACGGGATCTGACCACCGGCAGGGGCGAATTGCAGTTGATCCTGAACGGGGTCGATTCCAATACCGCACAGTCGATAGAGGGTTATGCAAACAGCGCCATCCAGACTGCCCTGCAACATCTCGTCGATCAGAGGAGCCTCGCCCCGTCGGGCGCAACCGTCTCGGTCGTGCCACGCGTCTGGTTCAACGAGGCCAACGACAGCGCATGGTTCGTCGTTCCCGGCCTGATCGTTCTGGTGATGACACTGATCGGCGCGTTCCTGACCTCGTTGCTGATCGCACGCGAATGGGAACGCGGCACGCTGGAATCGCTCTTCGCCACCCCGGCCCGTCCGCTGGAGATGGTGCTGGCCAAGCTCGTCCCCTATCTGATCATCGGCGTGATCGATCTGGTCATGTGCCTGCTGGCGGCGAAGCTCGTCTTCAGCGTGCCGATACGCGGCTCGCTCTGGATCGTCGCGCTCTCGTCTCTGCTGTATCTGCTGGTGTCGCTGGCACTGGGGCTGGTGATTTCGGGCATCACGCGTAACCAGTTCGCCGCGAGCCAGGTGGCGCTGCTGGTCAGCTTCCTGCCGGCGCTGATGCTGTCGGGCTTTGTCTTCGATCTGCGCAATGTTCCCGTCTTCATCCAGATCGTCAGCAAGCTTCTGCCTGCCACGCATTTCATGGGGCTGGTCAAGACGCTGTTCATGGCGGGCGATTACTGGCCCCAGATCCTGGCCGCGAATGCGACGCTGGCTGCCTACGCGATCGTCCTGATCCTCATCGCACAGCGCAAGCTCGCCAAGACGCTGGATTGATCCCATGCAGGTGACACTTCTCTACATTGCCCAGACCGTCGCCCTGATCCACAAGGAATTCCTGGCGATCCTGAAGGACCCGTCCAGCCGCATGCTCCTGATCGCTCCGGCGCTGATGCAGACGCTGCTCTTCGGTTACGGCGCCACCTATGACCTGACCCATGCGCCCTTTGCGGTGCTGGATCAGAGCCACAGCGCCGCGTCAACTGAAATCCTGGCGCGAATCGAGGGCACGGGCGTCTTCACGCGCATTGCAACGCTGGACAACAGCAGCCAGATCGCGACGCAGATCGACAGCGGCGATGCCCTGCTGGCGATCGTCTTTCCGCCTGACTTTGCCTCACATCTGGCCGCCGGTTCCGAGGCCCCGATGCAGATCATCCTCGACGGGCGCAACTCGGCCACGGCGGGGGCGGCCTCGGCGCAGATCGGCTCGATCGTTGCGGGCTATAACCAGTCGATCGGCCAGCGCATGCCGGTCAGGATCGTGCGGCGGGCATGGTTCAACCCCAATTACGAATCGCGCTGGAACCTGATGCCAGCATTGATTGCCTCGCTCAGTATGTTGCAAACCCTGCTGCTGGCCGCGCTGTCGGTTGCGCGCGAACGCGAGCAGGGCACCTTCGACCAGCTTCTGGTGACCCCGCTGACGCCCTCGCAGATCCTGATCGGCAAGGCGCTGCCTTCGATCCTTGTCGGGTTGGCGCAGTCGACGATCATCTTTCTGGTCATCCTGTTCTGGTTCCGGATCCCGATGGCCGGCCCGGTCTGGCTTCTCTATGTCGGGCTTCTTGTGTTCACGACCGCTTCGGTCGGGATCGGCCTGTCGATCTCGGCGGTATCACTTTCGATGCAGCAGGCGATGCTCTATACTTTCCTGCTGATCATGCCGTTGATACTGCTGTCGGGCCTGCTGACGCCGGTGCGCAACATGCCGCATGTTCTGCAGATCGCAACCTACGCCAATCCCCTGCGCTTCGGCATCGACATCGTGCGGCGGGTCTATCTGGAAGGCGCAACATTTGCCGACATCGCGCCGAGCTTCCTGCCTCTCATACTCCTCGCCGCCGTCACCCTGCCCCTGGCGGCATGGCTGTTCCGCAACCGCCTGAGTTGAGTGCCCGGTGAGATTTGACGAGGCGCCCATGACCGCCGGGCGTTCGGGATCAGGCGACCGGACAGGCGTGGGGTTCAGTCCTCGCCGGGTGCAAGCGTCAGCTCACGTGTCATCGGAGCGTTGCCGGCGAGCAGACCACAATCGACGGGAAGTGCCACGCCGGTGATCGCGGAAGCGGCATCGGAGGCTAGGAAGGCGACGGTTGCCGCGACTTCTTCCGGCTCCACGACCCGGCCCAGCGGATACCAGCGGGCCAGCACGCTGAGGATGCGCGGATCGTTGGCCGAGCGGCGCTCCCAGACCGGCGTACGTACCGTGCCCGGCAGGACGATGTTGGCGCGGATGTTGTAACGGCCGCACTCGACTGCCAGGGAACGGGTCATCTGGATCATGCCCGCCTTGGCCGCACTGTAGGCCGGATCGCCAAGCGCGCTGGCGGCGTTGACGGAGCCCACAGTGACGATGCATCCGCGCATCCGTTCCTTCATGGCGGGAAGGACGGCATGGACGCAGTTGTAGGTGCCGTTGAGATTGCCGTTGACATCGTGTGCCCAGCCTGCCGGATCGGTGTCGGCGAAGTTCATGTGGCTGGAAAAGCCGGCATTGTTGACGAGGATGTCGACAGGTCCGAGCCGTTCGGCGAGGGCTGCGAACGTGCGCGCGACAGCGGCGGCATCGCCGATATCGGCAATGCCGTGGGCAGCCTCGGCGCCATCGTCCCGGAGCGATGACGCCACGGCCTCGACGCCGTTGCCGCGATCAACCGCCGCGATGACCGCCCCCTGCCCCGCGAAATGCCGGCACAGGGCTCGACCGATACCGCCCGCAGCACCCGTTATGGCGACCACCTTGTTCCTGAAACTCATGACCTCATGCTCCGGCTTTCGTTCGTTGCATCGCCGATCCAGTCGAGATGGGCCGCCGGGAGATGCCCGTAATTGTAGAAGCCCAGGCCGTCCACGCCCTCGTTTCGCGCGGCACGGACGGCAGCAAGGAAGGCGTCGCGATCCTCGAAGTCGGGGTATCCCGGGCGCAACAGCGCGCGTACGCACCCCTCGCCTTTCATGCGCCTCCCGATGTCGCGCAGGTCGGCGGTCACGCGGGCCGCGGAAGGCTCATAGAGACAGGCTTCGATGGTATCGGCAACCTTCGCCAGAGCGGCAATATCGCTGCCTTCATACCAGCAATGGGCGGTGGGACGGACCACCGAGGGCACGACAGCGAGATTGACGGACTTGCGGACCACCTCCCGGATGTCGCCAACCAGCGAGGTGACCGTGTCGCAGCGCCATTGCAGGAATGCCCGGAGTCGGCCGTCACTGACGACATCGGCCAGCCACGCCGCTTCGGCCATGTCGTCGGGAATGCTGCCGGGGCTCGCGAGCGCGGCCCCGATATCATCGGCCACCTGCTGCCGGAGGGTCGTCGCATCGATACCGGCCTTCGCCGCCCCCTTCAGACAGTGGTCGCAAAAGCACAGGCCCAGAAGGCGATTGACCCAGCCATTGAGCCGAACCATCGCGAATTCGTGATGATAACCATGGGTGTAGGGTAAATAGCCGGGGGTTTCGAGCGAGATGGCGGCAAGATCGAAACGATCCGAGAGATCGCCGGCCAGCGCGACGGCATAGGCCCGGGCGTCGGGCGAAGCGGGGCACAGGTTGTAGATGTAGCGATCACCGAAGGCATTATGGACGCAGGCTTCGGGATGCTCGGCGCCCAGGCGACTGTTGTGCATGAGCACGGTCCACGCCTGAGCCTCGATGTCGCCGCGTGCGCAGAGCTCGGCCAGCATGTCGCACTCGGCGAGCATCGAGTTGGCGAGCGGCTTCAGCCTGCCGTAGCGTCCGGGGTCGGGACGAAAGTAGACAGTCCCATCCTCGGGAAAGTACACCTTGCCGCGCTTTCCATGCGGTCGAAGGAATTTCCCGGCATGATAACTTGCCGCCATGGCGATCCTGCCGATCCCGAGATCGCGCAGCCGGGGCACCACCTCATCCAGCCCGTCCTCGGCCAGATCCCACGCATAGGCATAGATGGACGTGGCACTCAACTCCGCTTTCTCCCTCCCTGGCGCGACACATGACGCCGGGGCCGTCCCCCGACAGTCGCGGATATGATCCTATCACCGGCCGGCATCGGTCTCCATCATCAAATCAGGCGCGGGAACGCCGATCCATCCGGCCAATGCCCTTGACCCTGGAAGGCTGAGCGCCGATGCGAAGGCGGTCACCACACGGAGAATGGCATGTCAGAGAGCCAGACCACAAAGCCGGTACGTGAAATCGAAAATGAATTCATCGAGCTCGGTGACGGGACCCGCCTTGCCGCCCGCATCTGGCTTCCCGAGGACGCGTACATCCAGCCGGTGCCGGCCATCCTCGAATACCTGCCCTATCGCAAGCGCGACGGCACCGCGACACGCGATGCGCTGACCCACCCATGGTTTGCGGCACGAGGCTATGCCTGCATTCGCGTCGACATGCGCGGCAGCGGCGAATCCGACGGCTTCCTTCACGACGAATATCTCCGGCAGGAACAGGATGACGCACTGGAAGTGATTGCATGGCTGCGGGACCAGCCGTGGTGCACCGGCCGGATCGGCATGATGGGCATTTCCTGGGGCGGCTTCAACGGACTTCAGGTGGCGGCCCGTGCACCCGAGGGGCTCGACGCGGTGGTGACCCTGTGCTCCACCGTCGACCGCTATGCCGATGACGTGCATTACAAGGGCGGATGCATCCTGCTCGAAAACCTCGGCTGGTCGGCGACCATGCTGTCCTACATGTCGCGCCCGCCCGATCCCGAACTGGTCGGCGGGCGATGGAAGCGCATGTGGCTCGAACGCCTCGCGGCCCAGCCGCACCTGGCCGAACTCTGGCACGAGCACCAGCAACGCGATGATTACTGGAAGCACGGATCGGTCTGCGAGGACTACAGTACCATCAAGGCTGCCGTGCTTGCCATTGGCGGCTGGGGCGATTCCTACAAGAACGCCGTTCCGGCCATGCTGGAACACCTGACGCATGTTCCCTGCAAGGGGATCATTGGCCCCTGGGTGCATAAATACCCCCATTTCGCCGTACCCGGCCCGCGCATCGGCTTCCTCCAGGAAGCGCTGCGCTGGTGGGACCGCTGGCTTAAGGACATCAAAAACGATGTGGAACAGGAGCCTGCCTACCGGGTCTACTGCCAGACCGGCGGGCGGCCGCAGGTGCAATACGAGCATCGCGCGGGACGCTGGCTGGCCGAGCGCCAGTGGCCATCACCGAACGTCAACACGCAACGCATCCCCTTCGGACCCGGCGGACTGGACAACGACACGTCGGTGGATGGCGAGGTCGTCATCGCGTCGCCGCAGGATGTCGGGAGCATGGCCGGCGAATATTGCGCCATATGGCTCGGCCCGGATCTTCCCGGCGACCAGCGGTCCGACGATGCATTCTCCGTCACCTTCGACGGCCAGCCCGTCGAGGAGGAAACCGTCATCCTCGGCGCGCCATCGCTCGTCCTGCGGCTCAGCAGCGACAGGCCGCAGGCTCACATCGCCGTTCGCCTCAATGCCATCAATCCGGACGGATCGGTGGAGCGGATCACCTATGGCGTGCTGAACCTGTCCCAGCGCGAGAGTGCGGAGAAGCCCGAGCCCATGCGGGTCGGCGAGGCTGCCGACATCCGCATCGCGCTCGATCACTGCTGCCACTCGCTGCAGCCCGGACAGCGCCTTCGCGTCGCCATCTCCAACGCGTACTGGCCGCTGGTCTGGCCCGACCCGCAACCGGTGACGCTCAGGCTCGCGCCCGCGCATTCGTGGCTGGAGCTGCCGCTGCGAACGGCGGCCGATGAACCGGAGCCGGTCTTTGCCGAGGCCGTGACCGCGGAGCCGCTGGCACTGGCCCATCACCGCGCCCCGCGGCACGAGCGGAGAATCGTCCGCTCGCTGACCAGCGGCGTCACCACCATGGAGATATTCGACGATTTTGGAGAGGATGAGGATCCGACCCACGGCCTGATCGCAGGCCACATCGCCCGGGAGATCTACAGCATCCATCCCGACGATCCGACCTCGGCCAGTGCGCGCATGCACTGGAGCCAGACCCTTTGCCGCGAGGCGTGGAACGTGCGGACGGAGGCCGTGTGCGAGATGCGCTGCGATCGGGACAAATGGTATATCGAGGCCGAGGTCGAGGCATTCGAGGACGGGCAGTCGCTCTATGCCAAGAGCTGGCGCACCTCGATTCCGCGGCGGTTCGCGTAAGGTCCTTTCCGACAAGGAAATTACAGTCAGGAATATTTCCGTTGATGGAAATCTGACGAGAAGCGAAAGATCGAGATGAGGTTCGTTCGCCGCCGTGATGACGATCGGGGCGAACGAACCTCGTGCCGTCATGCCCTCAGTGCGGCGTTTTCAGGGTCATAGGGGCTTTCGGCGACGATCCGGGCGTCGCGAAGGTCACCCATGATGCGGACCTTGCAGGCATTGCCGACTTCGGCATGGGCTGTCTTCACATAGCCCAGCATCAGGGATTTCCCGACATAGTGGCCGTAGCCGCCTGCCGTACCTCGGCCGACAACCTCGCCACCCATGAACACCGGCTCGTTGCCGAAGCTGTCGGCATCGTCGGCGTCGATCTCGATTGTACAGAATCTGTGCGGAATTCCGGCTTCGATCTGGCGGATGAGTGCATCCTTGCCGGCAAAGTTCCCTTTCTGGAGACGGACAAAGCGATCCAGCGACGCTTCGAGGATGGAATTCTCGGCATTGAGATCGGTGCCGAACAGGCGATAGGTCTTTTCCAGACGCATGCTGTCCATCGCCCGCATCCCCACATGCGCCATGTCGAATTCCGCACCCGCCGCCACGAGCTGGTCGAACAGCGAGATCTGGTATTCGATGGGATGATGCAGCTCCCAGCCCAGCGAACCGACGAAATTCACACGCAGGGCACGGACATTCGGGCAGAAACCGACCGGGATGTCGCCACCGGTGAGCCAGGGCATCCCCGCATTGGAAACGTCGGCATCGGCCAGCTTTTCCAGAACCTTGCGGGAATTCGGCCCGGCCAGCACGAAAACACCGTATTGCGTGGTGACGTCCTGGATGAACACCGAGCCGTCGCGAGGCACCGCCTTCGTCAGGATATCCCAGTCCATGTCGTGAGCCGCGCCGGGACCGACGACGTAGAAGCGCTCGCCCCAGAGCCCGTCCGCCATGCGCATGATGGTGAATTCGGAGCGCACCGAGCCCGACGGATTGAGGTGGTGACAGAGGTTGATGCGGCCGACCGTCTTCGGAATCGCATTGGCGACGAGACCGTCGAGCCACACCCGGGCGCCCCGACCCTCGACGATATATTTGGCAAAGGAGGACAATTCCAGAAGGCCGACATTGTCCCGCATGGCACGAACCTCGTTGCCGACATGTTCGAACCAGTTGGAACGTCGAAACGAGTAGATATCCCTGCGCTCGACACCTTCGGGCGCAAACCAGTTGGGCCGCTCCCAGCCGAAACGCGCACCGAACACCGCACCCGCGCGGTCGAGCCGCTCATGGACCGGCGGCGCCTTGGCCGGCCGGCAGGCCGGGCGCTCCTCCATGGGGAAATGGTTGATGAAGACGTGCTCGTAGGCCTCCTCGTTCTTCAGCTTCGCGAAATGTTTGGAGACGACGCCGAAGCGGCGCGGGTCGACACCGATGAGATCCACAGAGGGTTCGCCGTGGATGATCCAGTTGGCCAGTTGCCAGCCCGCTCCACCGGCGGCAGTAACCCCGAAGCTGTGACCTTCCGAGACCCAGAAATTCGGCAAACCGAAGGCGGGTCCGACCATGGGATTACCATCCGGCGTGTATGAAATCGGTCCGTTGATGATATTCTTGATGCCGGCATTCTCGAAAGAGGGAACACGCGCCATGCACGCCTCGACATGCGGCATGAGCCGTTCGAGATCGCCCTCGAACAGGTCCTTCTCGAAAGTTGGCGGCACACCATCGACGAAGCAGGCCGGCGCGTGCTTTTCGTAGGGACCGAGGATCCATCCGTGGCGCTCCTCGCGGAAGTAGTATTGTGCGTCGCTCTCGCGCAGGATCGGCAGTTCCCTGTTGCCGGCCTCGCGATACTCCTTGAGGACGGGATCCACATCGGTGACGATGTATTGATGCTCGACCGGGATGGCCGGGATCTGCAACCCCACCATGCGTGCCGTCTGACGTGCATAATTTCCCGTGGCGCAGATGACATGCTCGCAGCGGATATCGCCCTTGTCAGTCCTTACCACCCATTCGTTATTCTCACGCTCGATACCGGTGACCTCGGTCTGCTGCCGGATCGTGGCACCCATCTGACGCGCGCCCCTGGCCAACGCCATGGTAACATCCACAGGTGCAATGTGACCGTCCGTGGGATGCCAGAGCGCCCCCACCAGATCGTGCATCGACGCCAGCGGCCACAGCTTCTTCACCTCGTCCACGCCGATCAGGTGGCACTCCACGCCGATGGTCTCGGCGGTGCACTGATAGTTGCGGTACTCGTCCATGCGGTCGCGGTTGCAGGCGAGCCGCAGGTTGCCGGTCTGGTGAAAGCCGACATCCTGTCCGGTCTCGGCTTCGAGCTTCTTGTACAGTTCGACCGAGTACTGATGAAGCTGCCCGACCGAATAGGACATGTTGAACAAGGGCAGCAGCCCGGCGGCATGCCAGGTGGAACCGGCCGTGAGCTCGGTGCGCTCCAGCAACACGGCATCGGTCCAGCCTTCCCTGGCCAGATGGTAGAGCGTGCTGACGCCGACCACGCCACCGCCGATCACCACAACCCTTGCCGTCGTCTTCATTGCACCTCTCCCGCCTGCTCTCGTCATTGATCCAGCGAGCGGATCACTATCAAAAGCTCTGGCAGGAAAAAGCCGCCGAGGCGACCGGAAAAGCCGTGCAAGCGACATGACGGCCGATGACGAACGGCCAGGCCCGGAGAATGACCTATTTCACATCCATGCAGCGAAAGAAGATGGTCCCGTTGCGATTGACCCGAAAGCAGGTGCGCATGGCACCGGTCACCGTGTCGACCCGCCAGATGTTGCCATCGGTGCCGGCAATCTGGTAGCGGCCGATACCCATGCCCTCCGCATCCGTGTCGCGCGCGAGCAGCGCAACCAGAACCATCGCCGCGATCGCGGCCATCACGAGGTTGAGTTGCATTTCACCCCTGTATTCCTGTTGTTCATGCCTGTTCCATCCATAGCCTGAACGACCCCGGCAGCGAAAAGCGAAGGGGTCGCTGTCATACCGAAGGTGCAGGCGGGACGCCGACCGCAGATGTTCCGACCGCACGAGGCATGCCGGAGTGCCGGCAGAGCAGGCACGATTGACGAGCAAGGCACGAGGTCGCAAACTCGCCGCAATGCCCAGAGGGGAGACTGGCGAGATGCGTGACAAGGCCGCCGCTATCAGCGACCGATTGAACTGGTATGTCGAGCGCATCGTCGCTCTGCTGATGATAGCCCTGGTGCTCGATGTCTGGCTTGGAGTCGTCGCCCGATACGCATTGCGTGCGCAGATTCCCTGGACCGAGGAACTGGCCCGCTATCTCATGATCTGGGCGGCACTGCTGGCAATTTCGGCGGGAATCGCCCGTCGCGAGCATATCGGGTTTCACATGCTCCTGGCGACTTTCCCGGTATCGTTGCAAAAACACCTGCTGCTGGTCTTCGACGTCCTCGCATTTGCCTTCTTCACGTTCATGATGATCTACGGGATCGGCATGACGATGACCGGGGCAAAGCAGTTCGCCATGATCTTCGACATGAGCATGGCCATTCCCTACGCTTCCGTACCTGTCGCCTCGCTGCTGGCGGCAATTCAGCTGGTCCTCGTGGGCATTCGCGACCGCGGCCGGCTGATCCATCTCGAATCGCACGAGGAACTGGTCTGAGCGACCGAACGGGGGAACAACAACAATGATCGTGCTCGCCATCTTCTTCGTCCTGCTGTTCCTGGGCATGCCCATCGGCTTCACGCTCGGCATTGCCGGCCTTGCGGGCATCGTCGACGCGGGCGGCGCCAGCTTCCTGTCGATGGCGCCCAAGCGCTTCTTTGCCGGATTGAACCTCTTCCCGTTCCTCGCCATGCCCTTCTTCATCCTGGCCGGCGAGATCATGAACCATACCGGCATCACCCATCGCCTCGTCCAGTTCGCCGAAACGCTGGTGGGATACATGCGCGGCGGGCTGGCCCACACCAACATGGTCGCCTCGGTGTTCTTTGCCGGCATCACCGGTGCTGCCACCGCCGACGCCGCCGCGTTCGGCAAGACACTGGTGCCGTCGATGGTCAGGCAGGGTTATTCCCGACCGTTCGCCTGTGCCGTCACCGCCGCCGGCTCGATCATCGGCCCCACCATACCGCCCTCCTCGCTGATGGTGATCTACGGTTCGATCATGGGAGTATCGATCGGCGGCCTGTTCGCGGCGGGCATCCTGCCGGGCCTGCTCATCTGCCTCGTGTGCATGTGCATCATCGCCGCCATGGCCCGCCGGCTGAACCTGCCCAAGGCCGCGAACGCCCCCAGCCTGCGCGAGATCCTGACGGCCTTCCGCTCGTCGCTCGTGGCGCTGATCATGCCGCTCATCATCCTGGGCGGCATCCTGGGCGGCATCGTCACGCCCACCGAAGCGGCCTCGGTGGCGGTCGCCTATTCGCTGTTCGTCGGGGTCGTCGTCTACCGGGCCATCACCTTCGACGACCTGATGCAGATGCTCATCCGCACCGCGCGGGTCACCGGCGTCATCTTCCTCATCATCGCCTCGGCCTCGGTGCTCGGCTGGTGGCTGGCCTTCGAAAAGATCCCGCAGGCACTGGCCGCAGGCTTCCTCACACTGTCGTCCAGCCCGTCGATGATCATTCTCATGCTGATCGCCATGCTGCTGGTCATCGGCATGTTCATGGACATCACCGCGATGCTGATCATCCTCGCCCCCGTGCTCGCCCCGCTCACCGCGTCGATCGGCATGGATCCCATTCACGCCGGCATCGTCTTCGTACTGGCGTTGAACATCTCCTTGATGACACCGCCGGTGGGGGCCTGCCTGTTCGTGCTGTCCACGGTGACCGGCGAGACGATCGAGCGCATAGCGGCCAGCCTGTGGCCCTTCATCATTGCCGAGATCGGCATCCTGCTGGTGATCGCCTACTGGCCGGGGCTGACCCTGCTCCTGCCGCATCTGCTGGGCTTTTGAGCGGATTGCAGTGGCGAATCGACCCCCGCGGGATCAATCCAGCGGCCGCCAGCCGCCTTCGGCCCTCTCCAGCAGGGGCGTCTCGATGACGCCCCTGACCCGCCCGGCCATGCCCCTGCGGTCCGATTCGAGCCGGTCTGCCCAGCGGCGGGTCTGCAGCATCGCCGCGCCGATGACCACCGGCTCATGGCCCGACGCCCCCAGCAGATCGAGCCCGGCGGAGATCGAAGTGCCGGTACTTATGACATCGTCGACCAGCGCGATTCGAGCATTTTCCAATAATGGCAGCATTCTCGGATCGACATACAGCCGCTTGCGGGCCCCCGGACTCGTGATCGATTCGACCGGCACGGAAAGTTCGTCGTCATACCAGAACTTGCGCGATGTCCCGAGGGCGATGTAGCGCCGATGCCCGAGTTTTGCGGCAACCAGCCGGGCAAGCGACAATCCCAGGGTCGGCAGCCCGACGACGATGTCCGGGGAAAAGGGTGCCAGGCGTTCGGCAAGCCATCCGGCCAGCGCGTCTTCCACGGCAAGGGCGGCCTGGTTCAGGATCAGCGAGGCGATGGCCGACCCGCTTTCACCGAGCGGTCTTATCGGCAGGAAGAGAATGCGGCCATCCGGCAATCTCGCCGGATAGGATTTTTCATACGGTTGTGGCGTTACCGTTTCGGCAGAATGGATTTCCTGCCAGAATTCATGCGCCTTCATCCATGTCCCCGCTGGTCAATACCGTTTCCCGACGGCTATCACTACCCGCATGACTGAGCGCCCGTCCATCGACCTCGCCCGCCTGACCGCCCTGCGCCGCGATCTCCATGCCCATCCCGAACTGGGTTTCGAGGAGGTGCGAACCTCGTCGATCGTCGCGAGGCGATTGCGAGAACTGGGCCTTGACGTCACCGAGGGACTGGGCGGGACGGGCGTCGTCGGCAGCCTGCGGCGGGATCGCGACAACGACGGGAGAGACCGTGCCGTCGGCCTGCGGGCGGACATGGACGCACTGGCCATGCCCGAGACGGGAACACCGCCCTGGGCCTCGACCGTTGCAGGAAAGATGCATGCCTGCGGGCATGACGGCCACACGGCCATGCTGTTGGGTGCGGCCGAAGCGCTGGCGGCCGACCCGCCGGCGGGCGGCACCGTCCATTTCATCTTCCAGCCTGCCGAGGAAGGACGCGGCGGAGCAAAAAGGATGGTCGAGGAGGGACTGTTCGAACGCTTCCCGTGCGACATGGTCTTCGGTCTGCACAATATGCCCGGGCTGGCAGTGGATCAGATGGCCGTCGTGGAAGGTCCCCAATTGGCGTCGTCCGACAGTTGGTGGGTGACGTTCCGGGGTATCGGCACGCATGGCGCGAAACCGCATCTTGGACACGATCCGGTCACCGCTGCAGGACACTTCCTCGCCGGCCTGCAAACGATAATCGGGCGGGATGTCGATCCGTTGCAACCTGCGGTCGTGAGTGCCTGTTCGCTGTCCGCAGGCGACGAGAAGGCGCTCAACGTGATCCCCGATTTCGCACGTATCGGCGGTACCGCCCGTGCCTACACGGCCGGGGTCCGCGATCAGCTGGAAGCCGGCATCGGCCGCCTCGCCCGCGGCATCGCCATGGCCATGGGGGTCACCGCGGAGTACGAGTTCATCCGTCGCATTCCACCCGTGGTCAATGATCCGGCGGCGACCCGTGTGGCGCTCGCAGCCGCACGCGCCGTCTGCCGCAATGTCCTCACCGGATTCCCCCCCTCGACCGCAGGTGACGATTTCGCCTTCTTCGGACAGAATGCACCTGGTGCCTATGTCTGGCTCGGGAATGGACCCGCGGTTGATGGCGCCCTGCATCACAACACCGCCTACGACTTCAACGACGGAGCCATTTCCACAGGTGTGGCATGGTGGGTGGAAGTGGCGAGGCAGGCCCTGTCATTCGAGGCCGTCGGCAAGGACGGGTGAAACCAGCAGGCGTTCGCCCTGGGGATCGGCGATACCCAGATCGGTCTGGTGCGGCCCGGCATTGCAGGCAAGTGTCGCGCCGACCAGCGCCTTGAACGTGAGATAGGGCGGTTCCCAGTCCACCACCTCGCCCATGGCATCCCGCACCGCCGCGAAGGCCCGGGCAACTTCCTCCAGCGGGCGGTCGGACACCAGTCCGGCCACGGGCAGCGGCAGCACCGCGCGGAGCTGACCGTGGCGGGCAACGGCCATTCCGCCGCCCCAGGAAATGACCGCATTGGCAGCCATTGCCATGTCACTGCCATTGCTGCCGAACACGGTCAGGTTGTGGCAATCGTGACTGACAGTCGTGGCAAATGCGCCACGCCATATTCCCCACTGTTCGAGAAATCCGACACGTGGTGATGTGTCCGCACGACCGTATCGGTTGACAACGGCAATCATTGTCAGATCGGCCGTTGGTGTCACCTTACCTTGGTCAACGGCAAGCCGCCTTTCTCCCCATCGGGTAAATCTCGGCTTGGCGACGGTCGCGATACGCGCTGCCGGCCCTTGTGCCCCGATAGAGAAGTTCTCCGCAGTGAGCGGTTCGAGTCGGCAGGTCGCTCGGAGTGCATCGGGGACCGTTGACGACCGCGGATCACGCCGAACCGGCTGCCCATTGCGCAGGACCGTGACCGCCTCGAAGCCCGCAAGATCGCGGACGAGCACGATGTCCGCGCGCCTGCCCGGCGCGATCAACCCCAGATCGGCGCGGCCGAGGCGCAACGCGGCGTTCAGTGTCGCCGCCTGCAGCGCGCGCAAGGGGGCGAGGCCATGCCCGATCATCAGCCGCAGCATCTGGTCGACGCCACCGGAGCCCAGCAGATCGTCAGGAAAAACATCGTCGGAACAGAATGTTACCGTCGGTGGCATAGACGGCAATTCCTGCAGGACCGCCGCACAGTCGGGCAGGAGATAGGGGTGCGAGCTGCGCAGCTCGACCGTCAGCCCGGATCGCAACTTTTCGAGAAAATCATCACTAGAGGTAATTTCATGGTCTGAGGAAATTCCCGACGCGACATAGGCTTGGAGATCGCGACCTTCGAGGCTGCGGGCATGACCGCAGACCGGCTTGCCCGACCGCAGCCCGGCTTGCAGGATGCCGCGCATCCGGGGCGTGCGGGCGATGACGGCACTCATGTCCATGACCTCGGCCAGTCCGGCCAGTCCGTCGCGCTGGAGCAGGGCATCAATGACATCGGCGTCGAAATCTGCGCCCGCGGTTTCATAGCCGGGTGCAGATGGAACGCATGAAGGGACCAGTGGCAGAATGCGCAAGAGCGCGCGATCCGCGCAGTCGAGCGCGTAATCTACCCCGGTCAGACCGGCAACATTCCCGAATTCGTGAGGATCCCAGACAATGGTCGTTACCCCACGCGGCAGCACTGCCGCCTCATAGGTCTCGGGCGTGACCATCGAGCTTTCCACATGCATGTGGCTGTCGATCAGCCCCGGCGTTGCCACCAGCCCGTCCGCATCGACGACCTGCAACGCGTCGCCCCGGCTCGCCGGCGGTTGCACGGAGGCGATCAGCGGTCCACAGATCCCGATATCGGCAGCCCGCATCTCGCCGGTGACGACATCGGCAATGACCGCCCCACGCACCAGCAGGTCGAACGGCGCATCTCCCCGCGCTGCGGCGACGGCACGGTCGCGCAGTTCAGGCTCATCGAGGTCGAATGGTTCCATCAGCACACATCCTCCAGAGCCGAAAGGCACAAGGACTTGACAGTCGCGGCATCGAGACTGTCGACAATGCGGGCGTTGGCGGCGACAGGATCGCGCTGGTCGACGACGGTCCGCCCGCGGGTATGCCGCCCGGCAAGCTCCACGTCGATCCGTGCCGCGGCGAAGGTGAACAGTTCAGGACATGCCAGGGCCGCCGCCGCCACGGGATCGTAGAGCGCCATGCCCGTCCGTCCACGCGTCAGCGCAATGTCGAGATAACCGCCGAGCAGGTCGCGGATGAGCGGTGGCGCCGCGAGCGACCGGACATCGTCCTCGGTGATCTCGACCTGTCTGCACGCGTCGAGGTCGATCATGGTGAGGGGCACTTCCCGCGCAAGGAGCACCGCCAGCGCTTCGGGATCGGCAAGGGCATTGAACTCGGCCGATGCGGTGTGGTTTCCCCGCGTCACCCCTCCCCCCATCCAGACCACCTCGCCGATGCGACCCGCGAGATCCGGACGATGCAGGACGAGAATGGCGAGGTTGGCGAGTGGACCGAGCGCCAGAATACGGGCGTCCACCGCGCGTTCGAGCCATGCCGCGAGAGCCGGCTGGGCAGCTTCGAAGATGGCCCGACATTCGGGCAGCCGTTCGCCGCGGCTGGGCATGCCGCTCTCGCCCAGGATACGCTGCGCGGTCTCAGCACCCCCCAGAAGAGCGCGATCGGCTCCCGCCACGATCGGCATGGTCCACCCGAAGCGGTCGCGGGCACCGGCAGCATTGCGGCAAACCCGATCGAGGGGCGCATTGCCGAAGACGAGCGATATTCCGTCAATTGCCAGATATCGCCGCACAAGGAAGATTGCGAACAGATCATCGACACCCATGTCGGTATCGACCCAGATCCCCATCAGTCGAACCGGGCCAGGGCCACGGCCGCTTCCCGTGGCAGGTCGAAAGCGATCCGGTCGCCGATCCGGTAGACCTCGCGGTCGGCGGGCACATCGGCCTTGACGATGCCGAATTCACTCCTGAGTACATATTCCCGGCGCTCTCCGGCAAAGGCGGCACCGCGCACCTCTCCCTCGTGCGGGCCGTGGCCGAGCACGACGGAACCCGGCCGCCAGGCAAGCCCGCCCCCCGCTCCATCGGGAAGGATGGTCTCGAAGCCGACGAAATCGGCGGCGAAGCCGCTGACGGGCCGGTTGTAGATTTCCTCGGGTGTGCCGATCTGCTCGATCCTTCCGTGACGCATCAACACGATACGGTCGGCCAGTGCCAGTGCCTCGGCCTGGTCGTGGGTGACGAACACCATGGTCACACCGGTCTCCCTTTGCACTCGCTGCAACTCGGAGCGCATCTCCAGCCGAAGCCTCGCATCGAGATTGGACAACGGTTCGTCCAGCATCAGCACCTTGGGTTGCATCACCAGCGAACGGGCCAGAGAAACCCGCTGCTGCTGGCCTCCCGACAGTTCGGCCGGCATCCTGCGGGCGAACTCGGACAATCCGACCGTTGCCAGTCCGGCCATGACCTTCGCGTCGAGACCGGCTTCACGGCGCAACCTCAAACCAAAGGCGACATTCTCGTAGACGTTCAGATGCGGGAACAGCGCATAGGACTGGAAGACCAGCCCCACCTCGCGGCGACTGGGTGCGAGCCTTGTCACATCGCGACCGGCAATCAGGATCCGCCCCCGACGGGGCTTCAGCAGCCCTGCGATCGCACGCATGGTCGTGGTCTTGCCACAGCCCGACGGACCGAGCAGGGCGACCAGCTCGCCCTCCCTGATCCCGAGATCGAGCGCCTCGACGGCGATGGTGTCGCCATAGGCGAGGGTCAGGCCCTCAAGCGAAACGAAATCGGCATGGGTGGCGTCAGACATAGCGCGATAGCCCGATGAAGCGTTCGGCGGCAAAGACGATGGCGATCGACATGAAGGCAAGCAGTGCGGACAGGGCGGCAATTGACGGATCGTAGTTGATTTCCATGTAGGCAATCATGTCGATGGGCAATGTTCTCAAACCGGGGCCGGACAGGAACAGCGAGACCGGCACCTGATTGAAACTGGTGACAAAGCCCAGAATGAACGCCGCGAGGATTCCGCCACGGATGTTGGGCAGCACGATCCGGCGAAAGGCGCCGAACCGCGAACATCCCAGCAGCAACGCGGCCTCCTCCATGTCCGTGCGCAGGTTCTCCAGACTGGCCGACACCACCCGCACCGCATAGGGCAGGACGAGCGCGGTGTGGGCCAGGAACAGGGCCGTGCCGATCCCCACCCCATAGGGCAGGGCGAAATAGCGCAGCAGCGCCAGTCCGACGATGATGCCCGGCACGATGATCGGCGAGGAGACGACGGCCTTGACCAGTTCCGCGCCCGGCACCCTGTAGCGGTTCATCGCATAGGCCGCCGGAACGCCCAGGACGAGGGCCGCCAGCGTGCCGAAGATCGCAAGGAACATCGAAACGCCGAAGCTCGCACGGAAACTCTCGATCTCGAAAACCTTGATGAACCACCGAAACGAGAAGCCCTGCGGCGGAAAGGCCAGGGTGTTGCCGGCGGAAAGGGCAGCGGCGATGATGATGAGGAACGGGCCGATCAGGAACGTCAAGGTCAGCCCGAGAATGAGCCAGGTGGCGGTCCGGCTGGTCATCTCGCCGCTCCGGCCATATTCCGGGGCGTCTTGCGGGCCGTCGCGATCCGCTTCAGCAGCAGGTTGGCGGAAAAGGCCATGACGATCAGGATCATGGCGATGACGCTGGCCGAAACGAAATCGTTGGCAACCGAAACCCTCTGATAAAGCAGGGTTTCCAGCATCAGGACCTTGGATCCGCCAAGAATGGCCGGAGTGATGTAGGCCGTCATCGAACCTGTGAACACCAGCGTTCCGCCGATGACCAGCCCCTCGCGCGTCAACGGCAGGATCACCAGCCGGAACACCTGAAACCAGTTCGCGCCGAGGATGCGCGCGGCGGAAACCGCGTCGCGCGGCATGTTCTCCATCGCCGAAACCAGCGAAATGATCATCAGGGGCAGGAACAGCTGCAACAGGCCGATGAATACCGCCGTCTCGCTGAACAGGATGCGCAGCGGCGCTTCCGCGATTCCCAGATCCACGAGGATGCGGTTGACGAAGCCGGTGCGTCCCAGGATGACCAGCCAGGCATAGGTGCGCGCGACCGGCGAGATCATCAGCGGCAGAGTGACGAGTCCGAAGATCCGACCGCGCGAACTTGCGGGCAGGCCGACAATGGCGAAGGCGGCGGCGTAGCCGATCACCGCCGATACCAGCGCGACCATCGCCGCGAGTTTCAACGTGCGCAGGAATACCGTCTGGTTGCGCCCGCTCTGGAAGAATTCGACATAGGCCCAGGCCGACCAGCCGGTATCGGTGTGGAATGCCTCGGAAAGGAGAATACCAACCGGCAGCAGAAAAATGACCGCGGCGAAGATCGCCGCGGGCATCGCGAGAGCCAGACCGACAGCCCGGTTTTCGAACATCGCCCTACTGGACGACCTCGTTGTTCCACTGGTCGAGCCATGTCTCGCGATTGTCGAGAATCTCGGCGGCCGGCAGCAGATGCAGCTGGGATACGGTCTTTGCACCGTAGGTCAGATTGTCGGCGACCTCATCGGAGACCTTGACCTCGGCATTGGCGGGGCTGTCGACCAGCTTGTCGGCCAGCGCGGTCTGGATATCGGTGGAAAGCCAGAAATCCATGAACTGCAGGGCGAGGTCTTCATTGCCGTTATGCGCGGTCATCACCATCACGTTCATGCCTCCGGTCTGCCCCTCGGCAGGCGTCGCCCACGCCATCGGCAGGCCATTGTCCTTGAACTGCGCCCATGCGAAGCGACCGATGGGGGCCGCCCAGATCTCCTCCTGCTGCATCAGCTGGGCCAGCTGCGAGGAGCGGACATAGAAGGTCACGAAATCATCGGCCTTTTCCCCGACCGCGGAAATGGCCGCCGGAACGCCGCCGGAGCCGTCGTCGAGAGCCTTCGACAGCATGTAGAGGCTGGGCGGTCCCTGATTGGTGGTGATGTCGGGAAAGGCGACATTGCCGGCAAGCTCGGGCGACAGCAGGTCAGCCCAGCTGTTCACCGTCACCTTGTCGGAGCGGTAGACGATCGAGGTGGCATAGAAAGTGTAGCCCACGCCCATATGTCCGCCGATCGGGTCCTTGGCCACATCGTAGAGCTTGTCGTAATTCGACAGCTTCGACACATCGACGGGCTGCAACAGTCCCGCGCGGGCCGCGGCAAGGGCATCATGCGCCGAGAGCACGGCCATGTCGATGACCGGGTCGGCCTTGTTGGCCTCGATCTTGGCCATCCGCTCGACTGAATTTCCCGTCTCGACGACGATCTCGCAGCCGCAGATCTGCTCGAATGGCGTATAGACCAGCTCCTTGAACTCATCCTGCGCGAAACTGTAGACGGAAATGGTCAGCGTCCTGTCGGCAGCCCGCGCCCCGCCCGCCATGACGAGCCCGCAAGCCGCGACCAGGATTGTCTTCTTCAACATAGGCATGTCCCCCGTTCGATCCCCGCCAGGGCAGGACATGCATCACCCTGCCTGCCGGATCGTGCCACCCGATCCTAGCAGCGCGTTGACAAAATGCCGATAGCTGCGATGCAGCAAAAAGGGCGGAAGAAATATGCCAGCAGATTTCAATCAACTGAACAGGAAATCATCAGGGCCGAGATGAGCGTTCAGAGCGATGATATGCCCTCCCTGGCCCCACTCGTTGTCCACCGTGACAACACTGTTGCCGCCCAGGAACATGAGGGAGATATCGTCACTGCCGAACGTCTCGAACGCGATCCTGTCGCCGTCGCCGGAACTGAAGTCGGTGATCGTATCCACACCAAAATCACCGGCAAAGAAGAACGTGTCGGCTCCGTCACCGCCCGTCAGCAGGTCGTCGCCACCGCGAACATGGGAAGAATGAAACTGCCCGTCCCCCCAGAGCTCGTCATCGCCATCGCCACCGAAGAGTCTATCGTTGCCACCGACGGAACGGTCCCACATTCCCCCGGCATCGCCATAGAGCTGATCGGTACCCGCTCCACCATGGATCGTGTCATCGCCACCGACCGCCCTGCCGTACATCTGGTCGGCATCGCCATGGAGTTCGTCAAGGAATGCCCCCTGACTGCCCTGTCCCCCGCCGTAGATCGTATCGTCACCACCAGCACTGCGGTCGTTCATGACAACTGCGTCGCCATAGATACGATCATAATCCGAATCGCCGTAGATCGTATCATCACCGCCTGTGGACTTGTCGTACATGTATTCCGCGTCGCCATGGAGGAAATTGACATCCTGCCCGCCATGGATCTGGTCGTCACCGCCGGAAGCCTTGCCGTACATGTTGGCTGCGTCGCCGTAGATCACGTCTGCCGTGCGGAGGAAGATACTGCCGGCCCCGCCATAGATTACATCATCTCCGCCGACTGCCTTGTCATACATGTCGTGCGCATCGCCGAAGAGGCGGTCGGGGTCTGCCCCACCGTAGATCGTGTCTTCGCCGCCCACGCTGTGGTTGTACATGGAATAGGCATCGCCGAACGCCTGCCCTGAGGCGAGATAGGGAAGATAGGGGTTCGCCCCGACATGGAGCTGGTCATCGCCGCCAAGGGCATGGGCCCGGATTGTCCAGGCATCGCCAAGGAGCAGGTCGCGGCCGTCCCCGCCAAAAATCACATCATCCCCGCCCCTGCCAGCAGCGAGATCTCCCCAATTGTCGACAAAACCCGCAAAAACGTCAAAGGAGCCCGCGTAGGGATCGCCGATGATGACATCATCTTCAGGAGTCCCCGAGATAGGATCATTGCCCGCGCTTCCCAGGATATTGGCCATTGCGTCGATCTCCCGATAAATGATCTTGAAATAAAATTCATTGTACATTTCTCAAAATTCTTGATGCCCGAAAATAAGGAATATCAACTATGGGCAATTCTACTTTTTTATATATACTGTTAAGTTTTATTTGAAATTCATGGCACACACCTGAAGGTGGAAACATGCAGCATTGCACCAATCTTCTATAGAAGACCCATGAGCCGGGGCAGGAACAGGACGGTCTCGGGGACATAGGTGATCAGGAGCAGGACGAACACCGCGGCCCCGAAGAACGGGAGCATGTGACGCACCATCCTCTCGATGGGAATGCCGAGCACGATGGATCCGGTGAAGAGTGCCGTTCCGTAGGGGGGTGTGATGAGGCCGATGACGAGATTGAAGGTCGCCACCACGCCGAAATGCACGGGATCGATACCGAGATGGCTTGCGAGCGGCATCAGGATCGGCAGGACGATGAAGATCGCCGGAAGCATGTCCATGAACAGTCCCCATATCAACAGGAACAGGTTGATGATGAGGAAGATGAGGATGGGACTCTCGGTGATCGAGAAGATCATCTGCGAAATGGTCGCCGGAACCTGCTCGCTCGCGAGAACCCAGGAGAACACGTTCGACGCGCCGGTGAGCATGAGGACTGCGGCGGAGAGCGTGCCGGACCGCACGAAAATGCGCCAGAGCAGCTTCCAGTCCGGACGCAGCCGCGTTTCCGCCATGAGCAGGATGAACCCCCAGCCGACCGCCGCCGCCGAAGCCTCTGTCGGTGTGAACACGCCGGAAAGGATGCCGCCGAGGATGATACCCGGCATGGCGAGGAAGGGCAGCGACTGGATAATGATGACAATCGCTTCGGAAAACGTCTTGCGCGGGCTGGTCTGGATGTTCTGCCGCCGGGTCACGAGAAAGACGGTGATGGCCATGGCGATGGCGACGAGGAGGCCGGGCACGAGACCGCCGATCAGCATTCCGCCGATGGATGTTCCGGTCACGGCACCGACGAGTACGATGGGAATGGACGGCGGGATGATCGCGCCCTTGATCGAGGTCGAGACGGTGAGTGCCGCCGAAAATTCGCGGGAGAAGCCCGAGCGCTCCATCATCTGGACCTGCATCCGCCCGAGTGCCGCGATATCGGCGATCGACGAACCCGAACATCCGCCGAACAGCATCGAGGCGAGGATGTTGACATAGCCCGTGCCGCCGCGAAGCCGCCCGACCAGGAGCTGGGCGAACTTCAGCAGGCGGTCGGCGGTGCCGGAAGCGACCATGAGCTCGCCGGCGAGCATGAAGAACGGGATCGCCATGATGGTGAAGAAGTCGATCCCGTTGAAGAACTGCTGGGCGACCAGATACATGGGCTCGCCCGCAAGCGTGAAATAGACGATGCAGGAAAGCAGCATCGCAAAGGCCAGCGGAAAGCCGAAGACCGTAAGACAGGCAAAGGCGATGAGCATCCATCCGAAAGCCGACATTATTCGATCACCTCGCGGATATCGTCTTCTTCATTGACGGAAATCGTCGGTGGCTGGAGCCCCTTCATGGCCAGTTGCAGGAGCATGGCGGCAGCACCGATCGGAACGGCCAGAAGGACCCAGAAATACTTGATGCGCAGGGCGGGCGTCGTCAGTCTGCCCTCGTTCAGCGCCACATCGAGACCCTGATAGAACAGGATGACGAGGGTGACAGCCATCAGCCCGCCGATGATCCATCCCACCACACGCTGGACACTTTCGGGAAGCATGGAGAGGAAGACCGTCAACCGTGGATGCTGGTTGGTGCGCAACGCAACCGCACCGCCGATGAATGCCATGTAGATCATGGTGTAGCGGGCCAGTTCCTCGCCCCAGAAGAATGACAGCCCGAAGAAGTAACGCCCGACGACGAGCGTCACCACGACAATCACCATGACCAGAAGGGCGAGAGCCACGAGATTGCTTGCCAGAAGTTGCACGATCGTGTCGATCCGCCTGAGCCGATCGACGAGCGCATGTCCCCGCATGTACTCCGCCCTCCCCCCAAAGATCGTTGAACCGGAACCGCCCGCGACAGTCGGTATTGCGCGGGCGGGCGGTGTTTTTTGTTCTAGAAGCGGTCGTCGAAGGACGCCATGTGATCGAAGAAGCCGGTCACGAAATCCTTGCCGAACTGGTCGATAGCCCATGCCTTGGTCGGTTCCACCGTCGCGGCATGGAATTCCTCCATTTCGGTTGGCGTCGGGGTGTAGACTTCCACACCTTCGTCGCGGATCTTCTGCACGCCGAGCAGATCCTGCACGCTGCCGATCCCGTCATGGGCAAGACTGCCCTCTGCATCGGCCGCAAGAATGGCCTTGCGTTGATCGCCGCTGAGCGACTGCCACCACTCCTCGTTGGTGATGACGGCCCCCACCGTCATGACATGCTGGGTCATCGTCATGTTGCCCTGCACCTGGTAGAAGCGCTGCAACAGGATGTTGGTCGGCGGGTTCTCCTGACCGTCGACAACGCCGGTCTGCAAGCTGGTATAGAGCTCAAGGTAGGGGATCGGCACAGGCGTCGCGCCAAGTGCTTCCATCATCTGCTGATGCGGAACCACCTCCATCGTGCGCATCCGCAGGCCCTTCATGTCCGCTGGCGAATGGACGGGCGTGTCCTTGGTGGTCATGTCGCGGAAACCATAGGGATGCAGCGAGATCACGCGGATCCCGGTTTCCCTGGCGACATCGTCCATCAGATCCCTGATGAACGGATTGTCGCGGTTCATCGTGGCGTTGAAGTGTGCCCGGCTCTTGAACAGGAAGGGCAGGTCGACGATGCCGAGCCTGGGATAGCCGAGCGAGGCGAGCACACCCGAAGCGATATTGGCAAAATGCAGCGAGCCGCGGGAAATCTGCTGCACCATGGCCCGCTGATCGCCAAGCTGGCCGTTCGGATAGAGCTCCACAGTGAAGTCGTCACCCGCGAGACGAGCGACCTGGCTCTGGAAGACGTGCATGTAGGCCGTCACCGGAGCGGTTGTCGGATCATCGGGATCCGTCCAGGTCGCCTTCAGCTTTTCCTGTGCCAGCGCCGGCACGGCCACGAGCATGAGGGCTGACGCCATCAGCAGGGATTTGAATTTGGTTGTCATGTCTTTCCTCCCGTAGATCGGGGGGCATTCCGCCCCCGCTGCCTTCCTGACCCCGCCCGCCCTTCCTTTCATCGGAAGCGGTCGGGAGTGATTTATCCCGGCACCGGCTCGGGAATGAGCTTGCCGGGGTTCATGAGCCCCAGTGGATCGAGGGCCGCCTTGATCGAGCGCATGATCTCAATTCCGTCGCCATGCTCAAGGTCGAGATACCGTGTCTTGTGCAATCCCACACCGTGTTCACCCGAGCAGCTTCCGCCGAAGCGGATCGCCCGGAGGCTCACGCGTTCGGCAAGCGCTTCCGCCCGCGCGCGTTCGTCCGTGTCCAGCGGATCGAACAGGATGCCGAGATGAAAATTGCCATCGCCGACATGGCCGACGATCGGCGCCACGAGGCCACTCTCACGAATATCCGCCTGCGTCTCGACGATGCACTCGACCAGATGTTCGATCGGCACGCAGGCATCGGTTCCCATATTGCGCTTGCCCGGCGCCAGCGCCAGCACGGCCTGGTAACAGGCGTGGCGCGCCTTCCAGAGACGGGTGCGATCCTCGGCTTCGTGCGCCTCGTCGAACGAAAGGCTTCCCTGATCGGCAGCCAGTTCGCGGAACAACTCGGCCTGTTCGCGCGCCGAAACGGATGTCCCGTGGAACTCGACGAAAAGCGAGGGAACGGGCTGCATGGATTCGAGCCCGGAATAGCGGATGCAGGCATCCATCTGCGCCTCGTCCAGCAGTTCCATGCGTACCATGCGAAGGCCCATCTGCAGGGCGAAGCTCGCCGTTTCGACAGCCGCCGTCAGGTCGGGGAACTGCGTCACCGCCGTCACGATGGCTTCGGGCTGGCCGGCAAGGCGGAGCTGAAGCTCGGTGATGATGCCAAGCGTGCCTTCGGAACCGACATAAAGGCGCGTCAAGTCGTAGCCGGTCGCCGATTTTCGCGCCCTGCTGCCGGTACGGATGATTCGCCCGTCAGGCGTCACCACGGTCAGGCCCAGCGTGACATCGCGCATCGTGCCATAGCCTACGGCATTCGTTCCGGATGCGCGTGTCGCGGCCATTCCGCCAAGGGTGGCATTCGCACCCGGGTCGAGCGGGAAGAACAGTCCCGTGTCGCGCAGATGATCGTTGAGCTCGATCCGGGTCAACCCGGCTTCGACCCGGCAGTCGAGCGAAGCCTGCGACACGGAGAGCACGCGGTTCATGCGCTGCATGTCGATGGAAACGCCGCCGGCGACGGCGGCAACCTGGCCTTCGAGCGACGAGCCGGCACCGAAGGGAATCATTGGTAGCCGGTGAGTGTTGCAGATCCCCGCAATCGCGGCAACTTCCTCGCTGCTTTCGGGGTATACGACGATATCCGGCAAACCGGCGTCGGGAAGACCCTCACCACGCGAATGATGCTCACGTTCGGCGTTCGATTCGGAAAGCCGGTCGCCGAGCAGCGAAGCAAGTGCCCCGAATGCTGCGGCCGGCACGGCGGATCCCTGCCGGGATGTTCGTGAAAGCATGGAAAGGCTTGTTTCTGGCATGGGCGTTCCCGCAGGAAGACATGGGCCGGGGACACGGGATTTCCTCAATCGGAACACCCGACCACCCCCGGCATCCGCAACGCGACCGCTTCGAACATGGATGAACCGTCACGACCGGGCATCGCACCCTCCCCCGAGTGCGATGCCACTGCCGCCAGTCGTTCGAACCGTTACGCTGCCGGATATCCCGGCTCAGGCCGCAGCCTTTTCCACCTTGTCGTATTGCAACACACCAGGCAACGCGGCCTTGATACGGGCGGCCTGCGCCTCGGATGTCGCCGGCATCGGCGCACGCGGCAAGCCCGAACGAACGCCCTGCTGGGCGAGCGAGAACTTCACGTTGGCCGGCAGGTTGTCGGCCGAGATCGTATTCCAGAAATTCAGGAGGTCGACGTGGATTTGATGGGCAAGCTTGAAATCACCCGCCTGAACGGCATCCCAGAGAGCGACGCAGGCTCCTGGAGCCGCTGCCGGGTTGGCAGCGATCGTTCCATGCGATCCCAGCACGAATGACGGGTAGAGCAGCGCGTCAACCGCCGAAAGAATGATCGCATCGTCCGGTGCCGTGACCATCAGGTCGGCGAACAGCTTGAGATCGCCGGCGCTCTGCTTGACGCCCTTGACGTTGGGAATTTCACGCATCATCCGCACCAGTTCGGAGGGTGCAATGTAATTCCACGGAATCACGTTGTAGATAATGATGGGCAGATCGGTCGCGTCACCGAGTGCCTGAAAATGGCCGAAGGTCGCATCGGCATCCGGCTTGAAGAGATAATGGACGGGCGTGATCTGCAACGCGTCGATCGCATATTTTCGCATGCGCTTGGCCTTGGCGGCCGCGTCGACGGTCGAATTGGTGATGATGCCCGCAATGACCGGAACTCGCCCGGCAGCTTCTTCGGCACAGATTTCCGCGATGCGCTCAAGCTCATCGGAATTCAGGGTATGCCCTTCTCCGGTGCTGCCGCCGAAGCAGATGCCGTGCACGCCGCGCGAAATGACGAAGTTCACGTTCTCACGCAGCGCGCCCTCGTCGATTTGACCGTCCGCATCAAAGGGCGTCACGATCGGAGGAATGATACCGAAGATGTCCTTGCTCATGCCTAGCCTCCCCAAATTCATATTGCGGGATGGACAATACCAATTCGACGCGATTTCGGTCAACTGCCAAACGTGAAAATTCTTCAGAAAATCCCGAAATACGAAACGATAGCATGCAACGAGCAAAATGGTTAATTCAAATTATATAAATGATAATCAATTAGTTAGTTCAAAAAAATATTAAAAATGAAAAACCCGCATGACCGCGTATCCCGCATTATGGGCATGCTGCCAAATCCGCCCTTGTTCCATAATGCAGTCAGATGTATCCACATTGCGGGATAAAAAAGCACACCACCTGTCAATGTGTGCCCTTTCTTGGAAATGGCTGCGATGGTTGAAACGAAGAACATCAAATCTCTCGGCAAGCTCGTCAGTGTACTTGACTGCTTTTCCACCACGGATCGATCTCTCACCGTGTCGAAAATCGCCGAACGTGCCGGGCTGCCGCGGTCGACAGCACACCGAGCCATTCTGGCACTCAAGGAAGTGGGCTTTCTCGAACAGGATCACACACGTGACGAGTACCGTCTGGGGCTGCGGCTCTTCCAGCTCGGCGCAACGGTCCTCAACAACATGGATCTCCAGCGGGTCGCTCATCCGTTCGTCGAGGCCCTGAGCGCGCTGACCGGGGAAGGCGTTCATCTCTGCGTCTTCGACGGCGAGCGCATGGTCTTCGTCGAGCGATCGACCGGCGGGCCGACCGGCCCCCAGAACGCCACCATCATCATGGAAATCTCGCCCTGCTACTGCACCGGTGTCGGCAAGGCCGCGCTCGCGTTCCAGTCGAAGGGCGACATCGACCGCGTCATCGCCGCCGGCCTCATGCCGTTCACACGCACCACCATCACCGATCCCGTACGGCTCCACGGAGAACTCGACCATATCCGCGCACGCGGCTATGCCCTCGACCTTGAAGAGCACAAGGCCAATGTGCACTGTGTTGCCGCACCGATCCGCAACAGTTCGGGCAGGGTCTTTGCGGCCGTTTCGGCGAGCGGCTCGAAGAAAAGGCTGACGGAGGAGGCCCTGCACAATTTCGCACCCTATGTGGTCAGTCATGCCGACGCGATCTCAAGGCGCCTCGGCTACAGGTCGCCAACCGAAGCCTGACGAGGGATCATCGGCTGCGACGTCCGTAAGGTTAATAACGAGACTGTTCGGGCCCGGTATCAACTGAATGTTGAAGGCGGGGCTTCCCAGAAAGCCCGGTCTCCGGCATGATGAGTTCCCAGCAGACGAACATAATCGACTTGGGGAGGGTTGCGATGACGTTCGTAGATGGGCTGGCCCGTGGATCTGCGGGTCTGGTTGCCGTACTGACCTTGATGTCGGGGGGCGTGGACCGGGCCGATGCGGCAGATGCAGTGCAGATGATCAGCCACCGTTATCCCGCGCTCGAATTCTATGCGGAACGCATGAAGGAAGCCATTGAGGGAGTCGAGGTCAATACCCAGCTCATGCCGCACGACAAGGCCATGGAGCTTGCGACCATCGCCCTGTCTTCCAAGGCGGATACGGTCGATATCCTCTATCTCAATGACAGCACGTTCCTGAGTTTTGCCAAGAATGGCTGGTTGAGACCGCTGGACGACCTGTTCGAAAAATACAAGGAAGAGTTCAATCTCGGCGATTTTGCCGACAGTGCACTCGATACGTTCCGCTATGACGGAAAGCTCTACGTTCTTCCGCACACGATCAACACGCAGCTCTTCTTCTATCGGAAGGACCTGCTGGATGAGGCTGGCAAGGAACCGCCAACCAGTTTCGAGGAATATGGCGCGCTCGCCGCAGAACTGAACTCGCCCTTGCGCGCGGGCACGATCAGCTGCCTCAAGCCGGTCGATGCGGCTCTCAATGAAATGCACTGGTATCTCAACGGCCTCGGCGGACAGTGGTTCGATGGCGACATGCGTCCGGTGTTCAACAACGAGGCCGGTGTCGCTGCCTTCACCAGACTGAAGGAAATCACGGCCAACGCGCAGCGCGGTTTCACCTCAGCCGCAAATGACGAATGTACGATTGCCCTGCAACAGGATACTGCATACATGGGTATGCAGTGGGCATCGCGTGCGGCAGCCATGGATGATCCAACCAAGTCGAATGTCGTCGGCAAGATCGACTGGGTGGCTCCACCCGACGGTCACCAGCGGATCGCCGCCGATGGTTATGCAATCTCCGCATTTTCCAGCCAGGATCCGGATACGCTCTTCCGCATCATCGCCACCTCATCCGACGAGGCCAATATGCGCGAGGCGGCCTCGATGATCCTGCCGCCGAGGCGTTCGGTCCTCAACGATCCCGAGTTGCAGAAGATCAACCGCCATTATCCGGCATCACTCGCCTCGCTTGAGATCGGCGAAGCATTTCCGCGGCTGCCGGAATTCTACGAGGTCGGCGAGTTCATCACCCGGCGCGTACTGCAGGGGGTGACGGGCGAAATGGACATGCAGGAAGCACTCGACGCCGCGGCCGAGGAAACGACGCAGCTGCTCACGAGCCGTGGCTACTACAAGCAGTAACCGAATCGCCTCGAATTTCTTGAAGCCGACCCACCGGGAGGTCTGACCCCATTGATGGGCTTTTCGGTCACGGAGTGACTTTTGACATGCATGGCCAGCGTGGCTTGTGGCTGTTCCTTGTGCCGAGCGGTATCGTCCTTGCCGTCGTCCTGTTCTACCCCTTCGGATATGCAGTCTATCTGAGCCTGTTCAACTATTACCTCGGCGCCGGAGAACGCACCTTCGTCGGCCTGGGCAATTACGCCGCGCTTCTGGCTGACGAGCGTTTCTGGTCGTCGCTCTACAAGACCTTCATCATCGTCGGCTCGGCGGTCTCGCTCGAATTCTCGCTCGGGCTTGCCATCGCCTTCGGACTCTACAAGCTCACCTATGGCGTGCGTGCACTCAACCTCCTGATTTTCCTGCCGCACATCATCACGCCCGTAGTGGCCGCTCTCTTCCTGCGCTGGATCTTCATGGGCCGCTGGGGACTGCTTGACGGGATCATCATGAGCCTCGGCTTCTTTCCGCCCGACTGGCTGGGCGATCCCATCTGGGCACGCTTCACGGTCGTGCTCGCCGATGCCTGGCAGTTCACGCCCTTCATGATCCTCGTGCTTTATGCCGGGCTGAACACGGTCGACACGAGCCAGATCGAATCCGCACAGATGGACGGTGCGGGCAACTGGACGATTCTCACCCGCATCATGCTGCCGG
Organism: Geminicoccaceae bacterium; assembly: GCA_020638465.1. Lineage (NCBI taxonomy): Bacteria > Pseudomonadati > Pseudomonadota > Alphaproteobacteria > Geminicoccales > Geminicoccaceae > Geminicoccaceae bacterium. The sequence goes on along the minus strand of JACKIM010000001.1, from coordinate 2,048,352 downwards.
CGCTGCGGCCGCTGATCCTGTTCGTCCTCGCGATCCGCACGATGGATGCGTTCCGCTTCTTCGACAGCATCTACGTGCTCACCGCCGGCGGCCCCGGAACCGCGACAGAGACGATCACGCTCTACACCTACGCCCTCGCCTTCCGCCTGCTCGAGGTGGGCAAGGCCTCGGCACTCGGCGTTCTCACGCTCTTGATCGTGGCGGCCCTGGTCGCCGGCATGACCGCGGTCATCTACCGACGCGAGCGAGGCGAGTTCCGATGAAGCGCAAACCGCATGTCCAGCTCATCCTCTTCGTCAGCCTCTGTGCCTTCACCGCCATCAACCTGATGCCGATCTTCTGGGCGTTCCTGACCTCGATCAAGCTTCCGGTCGACGCCTTCGCCGTGCCTCCCAGGTTCGTCTTCACGCCAACCTTCGAGTTCCACCGGCAGGTCTGGGTGGAGAAGGACTTCACCGGCTTTCTCGTCAACAGCGTGATCATCGCGGTCGCGACCGTCTGCATCTCCGTGCCCATCGGCACGATGGCCGCCTACGGACTCTCGCGCATGCGCGGGATCGGAACGAGCGGTCTGCTGTTCGGCCTGCTGGCGATCCGCATGTTCCCGCACATCCTCCTCGCGATCCCCTTCTTCGTGCTCGCGACCTTCGTCAACCTGATCGATACCTACACCATCATGGTGCTGGCACTGGTGGCCATCAACCAGCCGTTCACGATCTGGCTGATGCGCAGCTTCTTTCTCGATGTACCGGTCGAGCTTGACGAGGCCGCCTGCATCGACGGCTGCAATCTCTGGCAGACATTCCATCTCGTCGCCCTTCCCGTCGTCAAGCCGGGGCTCTGGGTGACCGCGCTTTTCAGCCTGCTGCTCGCCTACAACGAATTCCTCTTCGCCCTCGTGCTGACCGGCCCCGGCACCAAGACATTGCCGGTCGCGATCGCCGAATATGGCGGCGAGGACATCAATTACTGGTCGCTGTCGGCAGCGGCCGCCATCGGTATCATGCTGCCCATCGTCGCCTTCATGATGTTCCTGCAGAAACATCTCGTCCGCGGCCTCGCCTTTGGGGCGGTCAAGGGATGATCCGGCAGCGGGAAACCCCATGCAACGGGATCCGGGGAAGATGACGAACACCAGCTCCACGGAGCGATACCGCGGCGCCATCGATTGCGACGTGCACCCGCAGGTTCCGTCCCTGTCGGTGCTCCTGCCTTATCTTGACGATTACTGGCGGGACATGGTCGAGGTGCGTGGCATCGAGGGCTTCCGCAGCCACGCCTACCCGCCGGGTGTGCCGGCCAGCATCCGCGAGGACTGGCGCAGCGGTCCCGCCCACGGCGCGGACAGTGTCGAGGCGGTGCAACGCGACCTGCTCGATCACTTCGGTCTTTCGCACGCCATCCTCAACTGCCTCTACGGCGTGCAGCAGGTTCATGACGAGGGTCTTGCCGCGGCCCTGTGCGCGGCCGTGAACGACTGGATCGCTGCCGAATGGCTGGATCGCGACAGCCGTCTCCGGGCGTCGATCGTCGTGCCCCTGCAAAACCCGCAACGGGCCGTCGACGAGATCGAGCGGCTTGCCCCGGACCGGCGCTTCGTCCAGGTCCTGATGCCGGCCATGCATGACCTGCCCTTCGGCCGCCGCCATTACTGGCCGATCTACGACACCGCCTGCCGCCACGACATGCCCGTCGGCCTGCATCTCGGCAGCGCCTACCGCCAGGCGATCACCGCCGTCGGCTGGCCGACCTATCATGTCGAGGATTATGTCGACCAGACCCAGGGCATGCAGGCACAGCTCGCCAGCCTGATGAGTCACGGCGTGTTCGTCGAGTTTCCGGAGCTCAGGATCGTCCTGATCGAATCCGGCGTCAGCTGGCTGCCGGCGTTTGCCTGGCGCTATTCGAAGTTCTGGCGCGGCCTTCGCATGGAAGTGCCCTGGGTCGACCAGACGCCGTTCGACATCCTGCGCCGGCATGTCCGGCTTACCACGCAACCCTTTGATTGTCCCGATGACAGTGATATTGTCCAAAGATTGATGGACCATCTCGGCTCGAATGAGATGCTGCTGTTCTCTTCGGACTATCCGCACTGGCAGTTCGATGGTGACGACGCCCTGCCGCCGGGACTTCCCGAGCCCGTGTCCAGCCGGCTCCTTTGCGACAATCCGATGGAGACCTATCCCCGTCTGGGAGGACCTTGATGATGCTTGAAGATATCGCCACGCCGTCCGCACCTGCCGTGGCTCCCTTGCCGGAAACGGCGCGCGGGAAGCGACCTGCCATCATCGACAGCGACGTCCACCCGACCGTCAAGTCGATCAGCGAGATCAAGCCTTTCCTCGCCGATCGCTGGTGGCGCTACCTGCAAAGCTACGGGGCCCGGCCACGTCATCCGTTCGCCGAGGGGGATCCCTATCCCAAGGCCGCGCCGAGGGCCGCCCGCCGCGATGCATGGACGCCCGAGGGAGCACAGCCGGGCAGCGACCTCGCATTCATGCGCGAGCACTATCTCGACGCCTACAATATCGAGGCCGGTATCCTGGCGCCGTTGTTTCCCACCGGGCAGGCCGACCGCAACACCGACTTCGGTGCTGCCATCAGCCGGGCCGTCAATGACTGGCAGCGGGAGACATGGACGAGGCCGGAGAAGCGGCTCAAGGCCTCCATCGTCATACCATACGAAGACGCGGAAGCGGCCGTGGCCGAGATCGAGCGATGCGCCGATGATCGCGACTTTGCCCAGATCCTGATGCTCGCGCGCACCTTCGAGCCGCTCGGTGCAAAGCGCTACTGGCCCATTTTCGCCAAGGCCCAGGAAGTCGGGCTGCCGATCGGCGTGCATGTCTTCGGCTATAGCGGACATGCCGTCACGGGTGCGGGCTGGCCCAGCTACTACATCGAGGAGATGACCGGACACGCCGCTGCCTGTCAGGCCGGTGTGGCAAGTCTTGCCATGAATGGCGTGTTCGAGCGTTTCCCGGGCCTGCGCATGATCATGATCGAGGGCGGGTTCGGCTGGCTCGCGTCGCTCATGTGGCGGCTGGACAAGCACTGGCTGAGACATCGCGAGGAAGTTCCCCACGTCACCCGTCCACCGTCGGAAACCCTCAGGCGCAATCTGTGGATCTCGACGCAGCCGATGGAGGAGCCGGAGCGTTCGCAGCAGCTCATCGACACGATGAAATGGATCGGCCTCGATCGTCTGCTGATCGCGACCGACTATCCGCACTGGGATTTCGACGACCCGAGTTTCGCCTTGCCGCGCAAGCTCGATCACGCAAGCCGGTTGGCCATCTGCTCCGGCAACGCCAGAAAGGTGTATCGTCTTTGAGCGAGCGTCATGTCGTGGCCCGGACCGATGAAATTCCCGAAGGCGGACGGCTGAAGGTCCGGGTCCGTGGCCAGGATGTCGTCATCTTCAATGTCGCCGGCGAATACCTGGCCGTTCTCGACCGCTGTCCGCACCAGGGCGCGAGCCTCTGCGATGGCAAGCAGGTCGGGCTTGTCCGGTCCGAGCGTCCCGGCGAGCTGGAGTACACGCGCAAGGGCGAAATCGTCCGCTGCCCCTGGCACGGCTGGGAGTTCGATTTGAGAACGGGCAAGTCCTACTGCGACCCGCGGCGCACATGGGTGAAGAGCTACCCTGCCTCCAGCGAGCACGGCGCAACCATCCTCGAAGGCCCCTACATCGCCGAGACGTTCGAGGTACTCGTCGAGGACGATTACCTCGTCATCGACGCGTAAGGCGTCGTCAAGAGGCGATAGGGGAATGGTGTCAGGGGCTGGCTTCTTGTTCAAATGACGGTGAAAGGAATTATTTCCTTGACTTTTCGATAGGGTTCATGGCAGGTACGGGAGCATGACACGATGTGCCCCGAGCCCCGTTCCTGCCGGAAATCCCGTGCGCCCGCCGCTGTCGGCGGGGCGGGAGATCCTGTTGCTGTGCCTGGGGCGGCTCCTGCTGCTGGGCTGGCTGCTGGTGTCGCGGCGCAGGGCGCATGGCGGGGTCCGCGAGGCGGCCCTGCCCGGCTTCCTGCGGATACCGGCGGGTTCGTTCTGCTACGCCACGCTCAGGGGCGGCGACCTCGCCCGGCAGTTGCGTTTTGCCATCATGGCGGCCGGGTATTACCGCGATTTCTGGCGGATGATGTACCTGGACGAGGTTGAAGGCCCGCGGACGGCCGACGCCGAACTGGCCCATCGCACCCATCAGCGCGAGGCGTGGCAGCGGATGCGACCCGCCCCCATCACGGCCGCTCCCGCAACACCTGTCGCCCTTCGCTACATGCGCGTTGCGGTTGCGGCTCCGGCCGATGCCCGGCCACTGCGGGCGGCGGGCCATGCATACCGGAGCGCCATCCCTCCCCCCGTGAAGACCTTCCCCACCGCAAGAGCCATCACACGCGCGCACCGGATTCGCCCCGATCGATAAAATTTTTCGAAAATTGGAGACGATCGGCCGTCGCGGGCGGCTGGCCTATGATCCTTCCCGTTCCAGCCTTTTCGCCTCCTGCCACAATTCTTCTAATCGATCGAGACCGGCGGCAGCGGGATCGTCTCCGGCATGGGCCTCGACGTGGCGGAAGCGGCGCTCGAACTTGGCGTTGGCGGCGCGCATGGCTGCTTCGGGATCGACGTCGATACGCCTTGCGTAATTCACGACCGTGAACAGCAGATCGCCCAGTTCCTCCGCACGTTCATCGCCCCGGGCGGCATCGAGTTCGGCCAGTTCCTCGTCGATGCGCGCACGAATGGGGGGAAGTTCCTTCCAGTCGAAACCGATGCGCGCGGCACGGCGTTGCAGCTTGAGGGCACGGGTGAGACCGGGCATGCCCAGGGGGATGTTGTCGAGCAGGCTCGGTCTTTCGCCCCGGGCATGCGCGCGTGCACTGCGCTCGCGGGCCTTCCGCGCTTCCCAGCGGTCGGTCTGGGCGGCTGCATTGTCGACCTGTTCGGCGCCGAAGACATGCGGGTGGCGGGCAACCATCTTGTCGGCGATACCGTGGGCCACATCGTCGAAGCTGAAAAGCCCTGCCTCATCGGCCATCTGTGCGTGATAGACCGTCTGCAGGAGCAGATCGCCCAGCTCCTCGCGCAAATCGGCAAAATCGCCACGCCCGATGGCATCCGCCACCTCGTAGGCTTCCTCGATGGTGTAAGGCGCGATGGTGTCGAAGGTCTGCTCGATATCCCAGGGGCAGCCGCCTTCCGGATTGCGCAGCCGGCGCATGACCTCCAGCAACCGGTCGATACCGGACGGTTCCGCACCGGGCGGCGTACCGGGTTTCAAAGCAGGGTCCCCTGGTCGCCGAATGGTTCGCTGCTGCCACGTCGGGCGCTTCGCCGCGCAGGTGGCGTCTCGCCGCCGCGCATCACCTTCACCCGGCCGTCGCGGAACTCGATCTCCATGATGCCCTCGCGCTCGGCATCGGCGCGTGAGGAAATGAGGCCGCCATCGGCGGGCCGGTGAACCAGTGCATAGCCTCGCTCCAGCACCTGCCTGTGCCCCAGGCTTTCGAGCAGCTTGGAGAGACCGCCGAGCCGTGCCGTCTCGTCATGGATGCGCCGGTCGACCAGTGCGGCGATGCGTCCATCCGGAATGCCGGCCAGCGAACGCTCGCAGGCGCGGATGCGGTCGCGGGCGAGTTCGCCGATACGCTGGTGCCGCCTGGTCATCTGCTCGCGCCTTTCCTCAAGCATGAGCAGCGGCGTGCGCAACCGCAGGCGTTCGCTCAGGTCGTCGAACCGCTGGGCGGCGATGCCCATCAGCATGGCGGGATCGGGCAGTCCGCGCGCCAGTCCCTGCACCCGCTGCACGGCATGATCGAGCATACGATGAACGGCATGTTCCATCCGCTCGCCCAGCGCGGCAACGTCGCCGGCCAGTTCGCGGCGGACCGGAACGGCAATTTCGGCAGCGGCCGTGGGCGTCGGGGCCCGCCGGTCCGCGACATGATCGATGAGCGTGGTATCGGTTTCATGCCCCACCGCAGAGATGAGCGGAATGTCGCAATCGGCCACCGCGCGAGCGACAACTTCTTCGTTGAACGCCCACAGATCCTCGATGGAACCGCCGCCACGGGCGACGATGAGAAGATCTGGGCGCGGATCGACCCGGGGAAAGCCGCGAATGGCCGCTGCAATCTGCTCGGCAGCCCCCTCGCCCTGCACCGCTACCGGCCACAGGACGACCCTGCGCGGAAAGCGCTCGGCCAGGCGGTGCAGCATGTCGCGGATCACAGAGCCGGTCGGCGAGGTGACGATGCCGATGATCTCAGGGAGGAACGGCAACGGCCGCTTGCGAGCCGGATCGAACAGGCCCTCGGCCTCAAGGCGCCGCTTGCGCTCCTCGAACAGCGCCATCAGCGCTCCCGCACCGGCAGGCTCCATGTGCTCGATGACGAGCTGGTAGCGGGAGCGGCCCGGATAGGTCGTGAGCTTGCCCGTACAGATGACCTCGAGCCCGTCCTCGGGTTTGAACGCCAGCCGCGTGGCCGATCCACGCCAGCACACCCCGTCCAGCACCGACTTGTCGTCCTTCAGCGCGAAATAGAGGTGGCCGGACGCTGCGCGCTTGAACCCCGAGATCTCGCCACGCACCCGGACGAGGCCGAAGGCATCCTCGACCGTCCGCTTGAGGGCGAAGGAGATTTCCGAGACGGTATATTCGTGAACGTTGCTGGCCATGCCCTCGTCTAGCGCAGGCTACCGGCCGTGACCAGCGGTCGCCGGGACAAACGGATACAATTGGCACCGCGCGCCAGTGAAATTCTGATACGAAATGCGATTAGGGTATCCGGTGTTCAGTCATCTCACAGCGAAGACTTTCACCATGTCAAAACTGAAAACCGTCTGGAACCATCCCCTAACCTTCTGGCTGTTGCTCGCACTGCCATCGGTCGGCATGATCGCCGACGGCATTTCCGGTGCCGCCAGTTTCCACCGACTCGTTCATCCCACCGGCGAGTTTGCCGCCCGCTTCACCATCATCGCCATGATGATCACCCCGCTGATGATGCTCGTGGGGCGGCGGCGCTGGCTCCTGTGGCTGATGGCGCGCCGGCGCTATCTCGGTGTTGCCGCGTTCGGCTATGCCGCACTGCACACACTCTACTACCTGCTGGACAAGGCATCGCTGGATGTCATCGTGGCCGACCTGACCCGCGCCGGCATCTGGACCGGCTGGCTGGCCTTCCTGATCTTCGTGCCGCTGGCCATCACCAGCAACGACACGTCCATGCGCCGCATGCGCGGCATGTGGAAGAACCTCCAGCGCTGGGTCTATCCGGCGGCCATGCTGACGCTGGTTCACTGGCTGCTGGTCAGCCGGGGCGTCGGTGGCGCACTTGTCCACTTCGCTCCACTGGCTGCCCTTGAAGCCTATCGCATCTGGCATGTCGCCACCCGGCCGCGCCGTTCCCGCCGTCTGGCCGAGGCGTGACATTTCCCGACCGGGCGGATCGTCCATCGAGGCTCCGCCCGGTCCATGTTACGCAGGACTTGAAAATAACCACAGATTGCCATATATTCCTAACTCAGACTGCCTCTCCGGCATTCGCAGCGGCAATGCATCGGAAGTCTACGGCCCGATGACCCTGGGCGTACCGGCAACGTCGTTGTCGTCATCCCGATGCCGGCGATCGTCGTCATCATCGTCACAGGAACCGTTGTAGGACAGGCAGACGCTGTCGGTGGCGACGACAATGGCAACCGTGGCGCCCGCGGCGATCCCCGCCAGACCCCACCACATCAAGGAGACACTGACATCCGCCCCCAGCACGGGTCCATCGCCGCCAACGACATCGAGCCCCATGACCTGTGCCCGCGACCCATCGAGCGCCAGCCCGGCCAGTTCAAGCCGATGCGCATCGATACCGTCGGGGCTGACCTCGACCGTCAGCCACGAGGGCTCGCCGGAAAGCGGCAGGTTCCAGTACACGACCGGATCCAGCTCTCCGGCAGCAACCTGAAGCGGAACCAGGGCCCACGCGGCCAGTGTCAGCGATTTTCGCGTCATCCGCCAATGATGACCGCCCGCATGCACACATGTCCAGCGGCAAACGGACGGAACACGGCCTCAGATATGCCCGCGGTCGACCAGCGCCTGCGCGATCTGCACGGCGTTGAGCGCCGCCCCCTTGCGCAGATTGTCCGACACCACCCACATGTTGAGGCCGTAAGGCAACGTCGGATCGACGCGCAGGCGGGATACGAACGTCGCGAACTCGCCGACGCAATCGATCGGCGTGACATATTCATGGTTCTCCGGATCGTCGACGACAATGATCCCCTCGAAGCCCATCAGCGCGTCGCGGGCTTCTTCCAGCTCGATCGGCTCCTCGAACTCGACATTCACCGCCTCGCTGTGGCCGACGAACACCGGTACACGCACGCAAGTCGCCGTGACCTCGATCTCGGGGTCGAGAATCTTCTTCGTCTCGACCGCCATCTTCCACTCCTCCTTCGTCACCCCGCCATCGACCATGCTGTCGATGCGCGGAATGCAGTTGAAGGCGATCTGCTTGGCGAAGACCGACGGCGGCTTCTTGTCGTTCATGTAGATCGACTTGGTCTGTTCGAAGAGCTCGTCCATGCCCTTCTGTCCGGCGCCGCCCGTGGCCTGGTAGGTCGAGACGACAACCCGCTTGATCCGGGCAATGTCATGCAGCGGCTTGAGGGCCATGACCATCTGGATGGTCGAACAGTTCGGGTTGGCAATGATATTCCGGTTGCGAAAGTCGGCAAGCGCCTCGGGATTGACCTCGGGCACCACCAGAGGAACGTCCGGCTCCATGCGGAAATGCGAGGTGTTGTCGATCACCACGCAACCCGCCGCTGCGGCACGCGGCGCATGGACGGCCGAAACCGCGCCCCCCGGAGAGAACAGCCCGATGTCGACCCCTTCGAAATCGAAGCTGTCGAGATCCCTCACCTTCAGCCGGCGATCGTCACCATAGGCGACCTCCTTGCCGACCGATCTGGACGAGGCGAGCGGAATGATCTCGTCGGCCGGAAAGTTCGTCTCGGCGAGAATATTGAGGATCTCACTGCCGACAGCACCCGTGGCGCCCGCCACGGCAACGCGATAGCCCATTTCGGCTTACTCTTTTTGAAAAGGTTGTTCTTACGCCAGGCTCTTGTCGAGCTCGGCGATCACGGCACGGCCCATGTCCTCGGTCGAAACGAGGGTCTTGCCGGACTGCATGATATCGCCCGTGCGGATGCCGGAATCCAGAACATTCGCAATGGCTTTCTCAAGGCGGTCGGCTTCGTCGCCAAGATCGAACGAGTAGCGCAGCATCATCGCGAAGCTCAGCAGCATGGCCAGCGGATTGGCCTTGCCCTGGCCGGCGATGTCGGGAGCCGAACCATGCACCGGCTCATACAGCGCCTTGCGCTTGCCGATGGCATCGGGCGCCCCCAGCGAAGCCGATGGCAGCATACCCAGCGATCCGGTCAGCATCGCCGCCGCATCGGACAGCAGGTCGCCGAACAGGTTGTCGGTGACGATCACATCGAACTGCTTGGGCTGGCGGATCAGCTGCATCGCGCAATTGTCGGCATACATGTGCGCCAGCTTGACGTCGCCGAACTCCCTGGCGTGCAGGGCCGTCACCGTCTGCCGCCAGAGCACGCCGGTATGCATGACGTTGGCTTTTTCCACCGAAGTCACGTGATTGCGCCGCTTTCGCGCCAGTTCGAAACCGACCGCGGCCACCCGCTCGATCTCGGGCGTCGTGTAGACCTGGGTGTCGACACCGCGTTTCGTGCCGTCGGGCAGCTCCTCGATCCCGCGCGGCTCGCCGAAATACACACCGCCGGTCAGCTCCCGCAGGATCAGGATGTCGAGACCCTCGACCAGCTCGGTCTTGAGCGTGCTCGCCTCCGCCAGCGCGGGGAATACCAACGCCGGGCGAAGGTTGGCGAAGAGGTCGAGTTCCTTGCGCAGGCGCAACAGGCCCTGCTCCGGCTTGAGGTGGAACGGATTGGCATCGTGCTTGGGCACGCCGACGGCCCCGAAAACCACCGCATCGGCATCCTTCGCGAGCTTCACGGTGTCGTCGGTCAGCGGTACGCCATGGGCATCGAGCGCGCAGCCACCGGCCAGTTCCTCCTCGCACTCGAAGCCGAGCCCCTGGCGATCGCCCAGCCACTTCACGACCTTGCGCACCTCGCCCATGACTTCAGGGCCAATTCCGTCACCGGGCAGAAGGAGAAGATTGCCGACCTGGTTCATTTCGCATTGTCCTAAGGCGTCGATTGCTGGCGACCCGCGCGCTGTGCGGCGATCATATCGGCGGTGTTCGTAGCGCCTCGGCGGGATGAACGCAAACCCCTCTACACCTCTTGCCGCAATATCTCTTGACATCGTGCCGGCATGCCAACCTCACGGACCGGCCATGAATGCGGGCCGATTTCACTTGAAACGGCATGGCCCCTTTGCTTCCGCAACGAAGGACTGTAGTTCTCGTTCTATAGATTTTACCGGGGGGAACATGAAAAGCTATCAGATCGTCGGCTGGGGCGAGCCCCTTGAGGCCCGCGACTATCCGACACCGGAACCCAAGGGCCGCGAGGTCCTCGTCAGGGTGACTGCCTGCGGCGTGTGCCACAGCGACCTGCACATCCATCAGGGCTATTTCGACCTCGGCGACGGCCGCCGGCTGAACATCGCCGATCGCGGCATGCAATTGCCATTCACCCTCGGCCACGAGGTGGCGGGCGAGGTCGTCGCGATGGGGCCGGAAGCCACCGGCGTCGAGATCGGCGACAGTCGCGTCGTCTATCCATGGATTGGCTGCGGCCAGTGCGCGGATTGCGAACGTGGTGATAATTTGCTGTGCACGAAACCTCGGGTGATCGGCACCTGGGTCGATGGCGGGTACAGCACCCATGTCATCGTCCCCGACGCCCGCTATCTCGTCGATCATGGCGATGTGCCGGTGGAAGTCGCCTGCACCTATGCCTGTTCGGGCATCACCGCCTACAGCGCCCTGACCAGGACGGGCATCACCCGGGCCGACCAGTCACTGCTGATCATCGGCGCCGGAGGCGTGGGCATGAACGGCCTGCTGATGGCCAAGGCGGTGCTCGGCTGTCGCGTGGCCGTGGCCGACATCGATGCGGCCAAGCGCGATGCGGCCATGGCGACCGGCCTGTGCGACGCGGTGTTCGACAACAGCGACGCAAAGACGGCCGCGGAGGCCGTGCGTGCCTGGTCGAACGGCGGGGCGGATGCTTCCATCGACTTCGTCGGCCGACCGGTGACCACCGAGTTCGGCATCGCCTGCTCGCGGACCAAGGGCTCCAGCGTCGTGGTCGTCGGTCTCTACGGCGACAGCATGAAGCTGTCGACGGCCATGCTGCCGCTGCGGATGATGAACCTCAAGGGATCCTATGTCGGCACGCTCGACGACCTCCATGCGGTCATGGACCTGGCACGTTCGGGCAAGCTGCCGCCGATCAAGGTCACCGGTTGCGCACTGCATGACGCCAACAAGGCATTGCGGAGCCTGACCCAGGGTGAGGTCACCGGCCGTTACGTGCTACAGCCCTGAGCTATCAAAAATGAGAACATCCTGCGAGCGATACGCTTGCCAAACAGGAATAGGGACATGAAAGGTATCTTTGCCGCCGTGATCACGCCGTGCGACCAGCACGGCAACATCGACATCGACCGCTATGTCCGCCACGCCAGATGGCTGCTTGCGCATGGCTGCCACGGGCTCGGCGTCTTCGGCACGACCAGCGAGACCAATTGCTACAGCGTCAGCGAACGGCAGGCGGCGCTTGAGGGCTATGTCGAAGCCGGGCTCGACCCCGCCTCGATGATCCTGGGCGTCGGCTGCTGTGCACGATCCGACACCGTGGCACTGGCAAAGCACGGACTCTCGCTGGGGGTCACCCGGATGCTCGTGCTGCCGCCGTTCTTCTACAAGAACAACAGCGACGAAGGGCTGGTCCGCGCCTATTGCGACATCATAGAAACCGTCGACGATTCCCGGCTCGACCTCTATTTCTATCATTTCCCGCAGGTCTCGCAGGTGCCCGTGACAAAGCCGGTGATCGAAGCCCTGCTCAAGCGCTATCCGGGTATCGTCAAGGGCCTCAAGGACAGCTCCGGCGACTGGGAGCATACCCGCGATCTGATCGAGAGTTTCCCGAGCTTTGAAGTTTTCTCAGGTGCGGACAACCACCTTCTGGAGAACCTCCGCATGGGTGGCTCGGGCACGATATCCGCTGCCGGCAATCTCAATTGCGCGGCGAACCGCATCGTCTACGACACCTTCATGGACGGCGACGAACTCGATTCCGAGAACGCCATGGAAGCGGTTTCCGCCGTGCGCAAGATCGTCTCGTCGTTCCCGCTGATACCGGCGATCAAGCATGTCGTCAGCCATGCCCTGGACGACCCGGAATGGGCACGCGTCCGCCCGCCGCTGGTGGAACTCGACGAGCAGGCCGGCAGCGACCTGCTGGCTCGGCTCGGCGAGGCCGGGTTCAGCTTCCCGGTGGACGACCAGATGTCAGCAACCCGTTGAACGCCCTGGCGGCAGGATGGGCCGGCCTCCCGGGCAATGTCCGCGGGGCCGTGTTCATCCTGCTCGCCAGCATCGGCTTTCCCGCCATGGGCGCGCTGTCGCGTATCCTCGGCGACCGGCTGCACAGCTTCGAGATATCGTTCGCCCGCGCCTTTTTCGGCTTCCTGCTGCTGCTGCCCCTGTTCTGGCGTGACGGCTTCAGCCTGTTGCGCACCGATCGCCTGGGTACGCACGTCGTCCGCTCGATCTGCGGAACGGTCGGGTTGTTGTGCGGGTTCTATGCGTACAATCACATGGCGCTGGCCGATGCCGTGGCGATCAGCTTCACCAAGCCGTTGTTCATGGTCGTCCTCGCCGCCCTGATGCTTCACGAGACCGTGCGCCGTCGGCGCTGGCTGGCCACTGCGGCGGGTTTTGCCGGGGTGGCGATCATGCTGAGGCCCGGCGATGGCGTCATCGATCCGGCAGCACTGGTGGCCCTGCTCGGCGCGCTCGCCGCCTCGTTCGTCGCCATCCTCATCAAGCAGCTGGTCGCGACCGAACGCAAGGCGACCATTCTCGCCTATCTGGGCATCATCAGCACCATCCTGACCGGCATTCCCGCCTGGTTCGTGTGGCAGACGCCAACGTTGCACGAGATCCTGCTGATGGTGGCGATGGCCTCCGTGGGCAGCCTCTCGCAACTGCTGATGATGCACGGCTACAAGCTCGGCGAGGCCAGCGCGCTTGCACCCTTCGACTATGCGCGGCTACCCGTCGCAGCAATTTACGGCGCACTGATCTTCTCCGAACAGCCTGACATCCATACCTATGCGGGAGGGGTCGTGATCGTTTTTGCGACCTTCTATCTGGCGCGACTGGAACAGTCTTCCCGGACCCGCTGACCATCCCCCCCCGCCCGTGGTGCAGCGGTCGGCGGGGCATCGAGAGGAACGCCTGCCATGAAACGACGCGCAGCCCTGCTGATCGCACTCCTTGTCGCGGCCATTGCCGCCGGTCTCTTCCTGGCAGGAATACTCGATCCGGCCGAAAAACGGGAGCAAGCCCAGGTTCCCATCGGCGGGCCCTTCAAGCTCGTCGACCAGACCGGCAGGACGGTGACCGAAGCCGATTATGCCGGTCGCTTCATGCTGGTCTATTTCGGCTACACCTACTGCCCCGACATCTGCCCGACCGGCCTTGCCACCATCAGTGCTGCCTACGACCTGCTGACACCCGAAGAGCAGGCCCAGCTGGTGCCGATCTTCATCACCGTCGATCCCGAACGCGATACACCGGAAGTGATGGCGGGCTATGTCAGCCTGTTCCACCCTGCCCTCCAGGGACTCTCGGGCAGCCCGCAAGCCATCGCCTCGGCCATCGCCGCCTACCGCGTCTATGCCAGGAAGGTCGAGGACAAGGACCGCGCTTCCACCGACTACCTCGTCGACCATTCGACCTTCGCCTATCTGATGGATCGTGAGAACCACTACCTGACCCATTTCCCTCACGGCATGTTGGCCGAGGACATGGCCGCGAAGATCCGGGACTATCTCGATTGACATCCACCACTCGAAACCTCTTGCGCAACCCGGACTGACCGTCTAGACCACGCCTCAGGCAAGCGCTCGTAGCTCAATTGGATAGAGCATCTGACTACGGATCAGAAGGTTAGGGGTTCGAGTCCTCTCGAGCGCGCCAATCAAATCAAAGACTTGGCCACCATCCGCCAATCAACGAAACCGCCCGTGTCGCCACCATGTCGCCACGCGGATGGAATTCGGGGGAATGTTGGGCCATGAAAAACCCCGCCACCTTTCGATGACGGGGCGTGTTGAAGCGGGATGGTTCAGGTCAGCGCTTCGAGCGCCCGATCCTGACCCGCTCGGTTCGGTCTTCATTCACTCGTCTGATGTATTCCCCTTTGGCCCCTCGGGGGAGTTCTTTTCTGGGTACTTTTGCGATTCCGTCGACGAGTCTCTCCGCCACCCCTTCTCGTATTTCTTCATGGCCAAGTCCCTCATCCGGTCCGCCTCGGGATCTTCTCCCAGCCACGAAGGGTGCACTGAGATCAGCCCCTTCGATGCTAGTGAACGCATCGCCTTCACTCGCCTCTCCGGTTCGCCGTCCAGGGTAGTCATCTTCGAAGCTCCTTTGTGGAATAGGCTTGTCCGGTTTCGAAGCCGACCCGGTACTCGCCCGCGCCGACCTACCGATTGTACCAGAATCGGCCCCTTCCATCACCTTCAAATGTGCACGTTTTTGTGTTGAACAAGCACACGTTTTTGTGCGAGCCTTGCTCCATGAAGACGCAGGAGTTCATTCGCAGGCTTCGCAAACCGGCCCGCAGGAAGGACGTGGAATTCCTGCTCGATAAATTGGCCGGTGCCGGTTCCCAAGGTGCGCGTCTGGTTCGACGGCCGTGTTTCGACGCTGATTGTCGACAAGCGCGAGTTGAAGAGCGGCACCATGTGAAGCATTTGCGAACGGCTTGGCGTCGATCCCGACGAACTGCAGGAGGCTGCCATGCGCTACCCCGCCCATTTCGAGCCCTGCGAGGAAGGCGGTTTCACCGTCACGTTCCGCGATGTTCCGGAAGCCGTCACCGAAGGCGACGACGAGAACGAGGCGCTGGCCAATGCTGCCGATGCACTGGCGACCGCGCTTGAAATCTACGCCGAAGACGGCCGCGACTGGCCCGCCGCCTCGAAGGCCCGGCGCGGCGAGCGCATGACAACGCTGGACGCCGTGACCACCCTGAAACTCGAACTCGCCCGCCTCGTCGCACGAGAGCGGATGCCGGTCGCCGAGCTGGCCCGCCGCATGGACTACAAATCCGAAACCGCCGCCCGACGACTGCTCAGCCTGCGCCACACGACGAAGGCCGGAGAACTCGAACGGGCATTGTCACTGTTCGGCATGGCTGCTGACGTGCAGGTGGTGACCGCCTGAAATACGAAATCGCCGCTAGGCCACCTGCAAGCCCCGTAGAGCGCGTTCACCTCGATTTCGCATGTGCCAGCACAAACGATGAAATTGCGCCCTGACGGCCGTTTGCGAGCGATTATGGCCATGCCATGCTTTTCGCCGCTCACGCTAACGTCTGCTCGAAGAGAACGGGCGGGTTTCACGGGCCTTCATGCTCGACGCAGCCCATATTGAACTGCCAGACGACGGGCGGCGCGCCTTCCTCGCCCTTGACCGTCTGCGCGGGACGGCCATAGCCACGGTCGAGCAATTCGCGCGCGGCGGCGATCTGGTTCTTCGCGGGCTCGTTTTCGTCCATCATGATCGCTGCGAGAATTTCGACGGCCTTTGCGCCGTGCTCGCGGCACAACTCGCGCATCCTGCCGGTTTCTCTCGGACGCCCGCCCGGGTTGCCCGAGCTTGCATGGAACCTGCCCTGTTCGTCTCTCATTCCTGTTCCTTCCTGTTCTCAGGAGTGAATTCCACAATGCGGAATGATACCTGTGTCCCTGCCGCCCGCAACGCCTCGATGAGTTCGGGCAGCAATTCGCGTTTGAGCGAGACGCCCTTTTTCGTCGGGTGCCATGTCTGGCCGCCGTCGGGTGTGAAGTGGATGCGCAGGTCGATCAGCTCGTGCCCGTGATACGCGCGCTCCATGACGACCAGCCGTTCGGATGAGTTCTTGGGGATGGTGGCGAGGGTTCGGTCAGTCATGGCAGGGGCTCCGAACCTATCGCCGTGACAGCGTGACAAGCGTGACAAAAGCGACTTGTCACGCGCGTGACAGGTTCCGAGTTGTCACGACATGTCACACTTGTCACAAAGCCCGGATTTACTGGCTCAAACGGCCAATTTCGTGACAAGTCGCGTGATAGCTCGCGTGACGTGACGTGACAACACCCTATAGGGGTGTCACGGTCACGTAACGGGTCACGGTCGAGGGTGATTTTCGTCAGCCGAGCCATACCCATTCCCCCCATGCAATGGCGTCATCCCGGCCAAGCAAAGCCTCGCGACCGCGTTTCCATGCCTGTCTGAACGCTGCCCGTTCTTTGGCATCGTCGCCGATGCGGCCGTAATGCTGTTCGAAGTAGGTCCGCCAGCGTGACACCGTGACAGCGCGTGACACGTCACGCGTCATGTCACAGGGCGGCGGTCGTTCGCCCATCTCGTCTAGAGCGCTTTGCAATGCCCTCTTGGCAAGGGCTGCATCCTTACCCAGCGGGCGCTTGTTGGTCTTCCCGCGGGCGTGACGCGTGGCGCCCTCAACGCGTGACGTCACGCAAGTTGTCACGGTCCTGCCCTGAAGGTTCGTTCCAAGCTCGACCACATCGAGGTTGAAGGCGAACACGGTCCCCTGCGGTCCGTCACGGTGCTTCGTCACCATCGCCGTGTGAACCTTGTCGTCACCGGCTGCGACTTCGATTTCCACATCGGTGGCAGCCCACAGGCTCGAATGGCCGCGTGCACCTCGGGCAAGATCCTTGCCGCTGTGATGCACGACGAGAACGTGAGTCCCGAGAGCTTCGCGGATCTGACCGCAAGCCATGACGAACGATCCCATATCCTTCGGGCCGTTCTCGTCTCCGGTCATGGCTCGGGCGAGGGTATCGACGATGACAAGGGCCGGGCGTCCATGCCGTGCCTCGATCTGGCGGCCCACATCGATGATTGCTTCAGTGTCGCCATTGAGCATGTCAACGCTGGACTGCACGACGGCCAAGGGCAGACTTTCCACGTCGTGGCGGATCATCCATGCCTTGACGCGCTTCTCGACGCTCGCGGGCGCTTCCGCTGCCACGTAGAGCACCGGGCCTTGCTCAACCGGGTTGCCGTGCCATTCGAAACCGGCGGCAACGTGGCAAGCCATGTCGAGGGTGAAGAATGTCTTGCCGCAACCGGACTCGCCATAGAGCACCGTCAGGCCGGTGGTGCTCAAAAGCCCGCCAATCACCTCGCTGGTGTTCAGGTCGATCTCGATGTCATCGGCCCACACGAACGAGAGCTTGCGGGCTTTCCCGCCGCCCGTGTCAGGATGGTCGAAATCCTCGATACGGTCGACCGACAGATTGTCGGCGTCGTGGCGTATCCGTTCGGCGATATCAGCCATGAGCAGCGCCCCGGTACATGTCGTTCACATCGTGGCCCGCGACAGGTGGCACCCAGCGGCGCACCTCTCGATCCGCGAGCGTCCAGCGGTTCGAGACTTCGGCGGCGGCGGTGAGCCCGCATTGTCGCCCGTGCCTGTCCGGCTTGTCGTGATCCACGCACACGGTCAGCGCCCCGACGCCCGGCAGGACCGGGAAGGCGGCAAGATTGCCCGCGTCGATCAGGCACCATACGGGCGTGATGCCATGCGCGGCGGTGAGCGCGGTTTCGATACCTTCGGCGACGGCAAGCCCGTCCGTCACCTCGTCGTCGGGCCACAGGCGGATGACGCCTCCGGCCTTGCGGTGCCCCTTGCAGAGCATGCGGGGTCGCACGATACCGGGCTTGGTGCCGTTCGGGACGACCCATGTTCGGTGCAGGTTGATTGGCTCGCCGGTGGCAATGTCGGTGATGAGCCCGACGAGCGCCGGGCCTGTGTGGCCGCATGAGTGGTTTGCGTTCGGATGGAAGCGCAAATCGCCGTCCTGGTGAGGAAGCGCGCAACAGCGGGCCGTCAGGTAGCGTTCGGCGACCGTGCCGGGCTCGATGTGCTGGCATTCGCGCCAGAAGGCGCGCCAGTAGTCCGAAAGCGTGTCGTGTTCGGTCTCGTTGCCGGTCGTGCGATCCGGGGCGCTGGCCTCGATGGCTGCCCTGTGACGGCGCGAGACGGGCTTGCCGCCTTCGTCCGGCCACAATTTGCCGCTGTACCCGCAGCGGTGACAGTACCAGACGAGTGAGGCGTCATGCTTGCGGGTGACAGCCAGCGCGTCGTCCCTCGCACCCTTGCCGCATTCGGGACAGGGGCGGCGATATGTGCCGGGACGCGACGAGGGGGTGTCGGGGATCATCGCGCACCCTCCCGCTCGTCATCGGGCACCTTGGCGACGTGCGTGCACCGTAACCCGTGATCGCGCAGTAACCGCTTGAGAGCGGCACGAAGCGCGAGCAATGGATCGACGCCGGGTTCGGGACGAAGCGTCACCGTGAACGCAGGCCGTTCATTCGAACCGCTCATTGCAACGCACTCCCGCCAAGCCCGGCCAGTTCGGCGACGAGAGGGGCGAGCACGGGCGTGACGCCATGCCTATCGACGAGCCACGCGGCGGCGCGGGACATTCCGGCTGGCAATTCCGCCGCGCTGGCGCTACGTTCGAGAGGACCATTTGGCGAAGACAATCGAACGCCGGCAGGGGCCGCTACCCCGCCGGCGTTTTCCTTTCCGGCCATCACGCGACCATCCTCTCGCTGGTGGAACGAACGACGTGATCCGCGATCCATGCTTCAAGATCGCTTTCCCGGTAGCCGATCATGCGGCCGATTTTCACATAGGCCGGCCCCTTGCCGTACACCCGCCACTTGGCGAGCGTTCCCAGGCTCACATGCAGGCGTTCGGCGACGACCGGGGGTTGAAGGATCGTGTCAGCCATGGTGCGTAAACTCCGTCACGCGGTTTGAACTGACACGGCATTATGAGCAGGAAACGGGCGTTAAATAGGCGGCACGAATTAATTGCCGATTCGAATCAGTGCGATGAATTCAGTTCTTATGTTTCTCAAATGGTTAGATAGGCTGAGCGGGAATTCGTGACAGGGGGGTGCGCTGAATTCATGGCGGTGATTCGAATCAGTGCGATGAATTATCTATGAATTTGCTCCTGATTTTGGCCCCGATTCAGCGAGGTGTTTGAACTCGGGCAAACCAGCCACATCAGCCCATGCCCGATCAAATGCTCTACCCGACAGGCCGTTGATTTCGGCACAAGCGGCCTTCTTGTATTCCCCTTTCATCTTGTATTCGCCCCGGCTCACGGCCTCCTTGATCCATTGTTCTGCCTTTCTCTGAGCAGAAACGAGGCTCACTTTCGGCGAAGCTGTTACGCCATCACTGTCGCTTTCGACCGGAAAGCATTGATCGACATCCTGTTCGGTAAAGCGGACAACATTGCGGATCATGGTCTTCTCCCCTGACGAAAGCTCTCGTCCCCCGTCTGCTGCCTCTCTTAGCCAATCAGCCGGATTCTCGTTTCCGGGTGGGACCTCCCCCAACGGATTAAGCGCCCCATTTGCGATTTCCCGCTGCACCGACTGCCATGCGTCTTCGATCGTCTCTCCTTTCTGTTCGTAGTGTTGACGGATACGCACCGCCGTCTGGCCAAAGGTGAGCATCCTGACTTCCTGCCAGCCGTTTTTCGCCACATGTTCGGCGACTTTTCGCGTCAACTCGCCCTCAATTCCATCGAACATGCCTTCGGCTTCGAGATACGGCAGTAGCAGCTTGGGATCATAGTCTGTCACCTGAACGCGCTGGCCCGGTCGTTGCGCAATCACCGGTCCCAGTGCGTGACGGGCACTTTCGGCCAAGTCTGGATTGTTGCGGTCTTCGATGTAAAACCCGTCCAGATTTTGGACGCCCTTCAAGTCATCCATGGAGCACTGTTCAATTCCGTCGGGCGTTATTCGCCATAACTTCAGCGCGCCATTTGCGATATCTTCGCGAAGATCATCACCGATCGTCGACAAAGCCTGATCGCGCGAAATACCATCCCTCACGCGGTGGATCATGTTCGCGTCGATGAATGCTCGAAGCGGGAAATGGCCCGGCAGGATGGGGTCCGACATAACGTCCTCCGTCGACGCATCCGTGATGTGGAGGGCGCGGCGGGCCGGTACGGATGACCCGGCTTTCGGCGGCCAACCTAGCCGCGCCCAACTCGTGAACTCTCAGTCTCAGACCCGCCGCAGCGGAACCACCTTGCCCGTGTCGCGCCCCTCGATCAGCGCCTCGACATGAGCACCCCAAACCGCCAGCGCCTCGCGCGCCTCATCCTCGAAGCGGTGGCACTGATAGACACCGACGACGCCCGCCCGGCTGCCGGCCACATGCCCCAACACCGTCTCGATGACTTCCAGCCGGACCCCGAGCCGCTGCAAGCCGGTGGCCACGGTTCGGCGGATATCATGCAGCCGCCAGTCAGTGACGCCGCTCAATCCGTCGAGCTTGGCCTTGTTCTTGCTGATGTTCGAAAAGGGACGGTCGCCGGTGGTCGTGAACATGTAGTCGCCGATCACGGGCAACCCGTCGACGACCCCCGCCACCAGCGGTGAAAGGCAGATGATCCGGGCCGTATCGTTCTTCGAACGCTCGCGCGGCAGCCGCAGTGACGATCCGTCATCCAAAAGCTCGTCCCACCTTGCGGAAAAAATTTCCTCGCGGCGTGCGCCCGTGGCGATCAGCAGGCGGACAGCCGCCCCGAATGGCCCCTCGAATGTGCCTGCGTTATTCCAGACGGCCACAAGCTCGTCGTCGGAAAGCACGCGGTCCCGCCTCACTTCGGGCGTTACCTTCTCGACATGCGCCGCCGGATCGCTCTCGATGATGTCTCGCCCCACCGCCCATTTGAACATTCGCTTGGTGTGGGCCAGCACGCGATTGGCCGCCACGGGCGCGCCACGGTCCGCGATGCCGTCGAGCAGTGCGATGATGTCCCGCTTGCGGATATCCTCGATTGAGCGCCCGGCGAACGACGGCGCGACTTCCCTTTCCATCAGCCGCTTCATTTCGGCGAAGCTGCGATTGGTCGACTGATCCCGTTTCAGCCATTCTTCGAGCACGTTGTCGAAATGTTGCGTCTTCGGGATTTGCTAACTAAATAGCTTTTTATTATGCGCCTGCATGAAGAGCAGCGCGGAGAGGTAGGCCATGCGCGGGCATTTGGTGGTGCATCGTGTTTTGCGGCGGGATCGGGCGAGATGATGACGGACGTTGGCGTTGAGGCTTTCGAGCCGTTGCGTGTGCATCTTGCCGGTGAAATGGGCGCCTTTCGGCAGCACGGCCGCGTAGGCGGCGAGATCGTCGGTGAAGGTGATGCGCCCCTGGGCTTGGGGAAATGATTTGAGAAAGCTCTTCAGGTCGTCGGCGCTTCGTCCGCCCACATGAACGCCGAGGATGCATCTTGTGAGATAACACATCGATATCCACAGCCAGCATTCGTTTTTTTGGCATGAACGAAGTGCCACATCTCGTCGATCATCGCGATCTTCGGCGGCGGACCGGGCCTGCGCATCCGCTCGACCTCCTCGCCAAAAGCCCGGATCCACTTGAGAACGGCGACATTCGAAACACCCAGAACCCGCCCGATCGCGCGAAAGCCCATGCCCTCGAGATAGAGCTGCAACGCCCGACGTCTGATCCCGTCTCCCATCCCGTGCCTCGTACTGCGCGTATATTTGCAGCCGCACGACTTGCACAGCCAACGCTGAACCTCACCGATAAACCCCGCCTTCGTCCGGACCTCCGAACCGCATTTCGGACAATGCATCATATTCCCCCGCTCAGCCACTCTACGCGAGATGTAGCAAAAAATCAGCCGGAAGGCTATAATATTAGCAAAGCCGGCGAAACAGCGGGAGAATGCGGCCAGCAGGACCAGCCGCTCGCCACGGCCGCACCAGCCGTTTTCCCCGAGCGTGTGCTCGCTGTAGGCCATCAGGCTTAGCGCGAGCATCTCCGCACGTTCGGCGATGACCGGATCGGCGAGCCCCCGGGCGAGGTCGAGTTCGTCATCCATCATGATCCCCCTCCGGCAGTGCGAGATAGTCGAGCAGGCAGCGGGCGAGTTCGGCGGCTTCGCGGCGGTCGAGCTGGCACCAGCCGACGGCGGTGAACGAGCCGACGATCTCCTCGCCATGCTCGACGAGCAGCGTTCCGCTGGCGTGCATCCGCACGACGAGGTGATGGCCGAAGCCGGTCGACAGCTTGCGGAAATACGGCAGTCCGCCGAACGGGCTGGCGCTCATGCGGCCTTCGCATCGCGGGCGGAAGCCCGCAGGTGCCGTTCCAGCCGCCCGACCTGAATGCGGGCCAGGTGCAGTTCCTCCAGTGCGGCCTGCAGATATTCCCACTCGTTCGGCTGGCCGAGGAGGCGGCCGCGGATGGCCGCCCGCCGCTTGCAGTCGTCGATCAGCTCGAACAGTTTTTGCGGCGTCACGGTCGGCAAGCCGCCGCTCAGGCAGTTCGGTACATCATTCATCGGCTTTTGGCCCAGCGCCGCCCCTTGCGCAACGGATTGCTCCGCTTGCGCGGTGCCGGCGGCTCCATCGTCTCGACCTTCGCCGGGTAGCCGGGCCATTCGCCCCGGCCGAGACATCGCGACCAGCTCGCCGCCGCGTGATCGATGTCCGCGCGGCCGCGTTCGAGCAGGCGCGGGCCGGGCTCGAAGATCATCAGCCCGAACGGTTCGACCGTTTCCTGCACGACGAAGGCAAAGCGCGGCCGCTTCACCCCCAGCCGCCCGGCCGCACGCCGGTACCATGCCGGCTGCACCCGGCCCGGAAGCTCCATCAGCGCCCGCCGCTTCCACATCGACAGCGGCATCGAGGTCGTCTTGTAATCGAGGATCAGCCCGGCCTCCGGGTCGATCCAGTCGAACCGGGCGCGGCCCCAGATCGGCGCGCCCGCCGCCTCCTCCTGCCAGAAGGCCGAGACTTCGGAAAAGCCGCGCGCCGGCGAGAACGCCCAGGCCATGCCCGCACGGGCCAGCTGCTCGCGGGCGGCGGCCAGCATCCGCGCCATGCGCGGCCAGTCGCCCGCCAGCACCGGGATGCCGCAGGCTTTCCTGATCTCCTCCCGACTCGCCCGTGCCGCCCTGGTGCGCCAGTCCGGCGCATTGACCGTCACCACCCGCACCTCGCCGCCCAGCAGCAGCTCGTGCATCGCCGAGCCGAAATCCATGTTCCTCGTCGTTTCGAACGCCACAGGATCGGTCAGGCGCGGATGCCTCGCAGCGGCATGGGCCGGAAAGGGCGAGCGGGTTCATGGACGCACCTCCGTGCAGCTTCGTTCACTTTCACACCGTGTGGCGTTTCTGGTAGAATGCGCCTCATGGAAAAGGTCGATCTCACCTTCATCGCCACGCAGCTTCAGCGCATGATGGACAAGCTGGACCGCGTTCAGGCCGATGTCGAAGACCTCAAGGCCGACATGGAAGTGACGGCGGCGATCGTGCGCCGCCTCGACACCAGCGTTCACGCGCTGACCGGCGAGATCCGCGCCCTGACCGGCCAGCAGGACCGGCAGCGGCAGAAGCTCGACCGGCTGACCAAGGCCGTCGAGCGCATCACGCAGGAACCTGCGGGCTAGCATCCCTCTTCGTCCGGCCCGGCAAAGTCATCCAGCCAGTCGTCATTGTCCGGCCCGACATATTCGTCGCGGGCGATCAGGTCGAGATATTCGGCCTCGGTGATGATCGAGCCGCCGACCACATGCACATCCGACCAGGCGGCGCTCTCCGTCAGTGCGGTGTCATCGGTATCGTCCGAGCCGGAAAGGGCGAGCGGGTTCATGGGCGTGTCCTCTTGCATAAACAAGAAATGACACACCATGTTTCAAAAATCAATTACATATCGACCCATTATGGGTCATGATTGAATTTGCTTAGTCAAAGCCTCCATCTTCTCGAAGGCCTGAGCGTCTTTTCGGGCTCGCTATGGGATAGACGTTCGCCCCAGGATTTTGGATGCCAAACGCTGCGGCAAACCTGACGGATCACCCCCGTAGATCCAGTCGAGAGTCACGCCATAACGCTGTCTCAAGCGAAGCATCGTGGCAGGATCGGGAAGCCTCGTTCCTTGTTCCCAATTCCCAAGCGCGCCTCGCGAAACGCCGACTTGCTCTGCGAGCTGCTCTTGGGTGAGTTCAAGCGCGCGCCGCGTGGCGGCGAGGCGTTCCCCGACAACAAGCACTAAGTCGGCGCTACGTTCGGGTAGTGGCATGGTTCTTTTCGGATAAGGTCTAACCCTTGATCCAATACTGAAACAGACGCTTCCGGACACGCAGCGAATCGGGTCTTTCGTAAAGAAACACTATGTGTCAAAATTGATCGTCATGAACGGTAAAATTCTGATCGAAACTCTTGGCGGAGCCACCCGAATCTCAAGAGAGATGGGCATCAATCCGCAGACAGTAAGCAACTGGCCTAAGCGCGGTATCCCCGCGCACGCCTGGCCGGCGCTGCTCGACCTTGCGCGCCGTAAAGGCGTGAAGCTCTCCACCGATCTGCATGAGACCGCTCTCGCCGCCTCCCGCCGTTCCCTTCGCCAGCGCTCGCCGCAGGACCGGGCTTCATGAGACACCGGCCGCGTGTCCCCGAAACAGGGTTCCACTTGCAAGACAGCGGACGGCCGGTGGCGGGGCGATCAGTGGCGGGGCTTGCGCCAGACGCGGATCTTGTGGGTCCGGGGCGTGGGATCCTGCTGTTCCAGCACGGCGAGCAGCACGACGCTCCTGACGGTGCGGGCGGGATCGAGGCGCAGGCGGAAATCCTGCGACTGGCCGGGGTCGATCATCAGGCCGATGGGCAGGCGCCGGGCCGGGCCGGCGATGGGTGTCGTGCCGAAAATCCGGCTCATGCCGCCGGTCCATGGGCGGATGAGGCGCAGCTCCTCGATGACGAGCGGGGTAGTACGGCCATTGTTGGTGACCTCGCACCACATGCGCGGATGGCCGTCCTGGTACCAGAGATTGAGCTGGACAGTGGGCATCTCGGGATCTCTCCTGAACATCCGCTCGAATATCCGTATGATGGCAGAGACAATGCCGAGGCCGCCGCCCGGCTTCCGGCGACGCCAAACGAAAACGAGCGCCTAAGGGGTTACCCCGGCGCTCGTCACGAAATGCTTTTCCTCAACTTCAAAAAACCGGTTCGCGGCCGGTTCCACAAGCCATTCCCGCATCTGCATCAACAACGGATACATCAACAACAACGGACCTGCGATGGCTAGAATCGGCCATCCATCCGGCGCGCACAAGGGGTCCGTTGCGCGAAAGTCTCCGGCGCAAAGTCGCTTACACAGCGACATTGGCGGGGATTGAGACGGATCATGGACGCCTTCGCCCTCCCCGTTTCAACCCGATATCCGATCCACCGGGAACTGCTGGCCGACATGGCCCGGCGAGGCCCCCACGTCGCCCAGGCATTCATCCTGCTTTCCGAACGGCTGGAACGGGTCGAAGGCATGCGGGTGCCGGACGATGACGGGCTGCTTGCGCGGTGCGCGCAGCAGACGCCGAAGCAATGGGCGAAGACGCGGGCGGCGATGGCCGACCAGGTCGAAACCCGCGACGGCATGTTCAGCCTCAAGGCCATGCACCTGACCCGCAAATACCAGAAGCTCGCCTCCTCGTCGGGAACCTTCGGCCAGGAAAAGCAGATGATCGACGGGATGGCCGGGGCACCGCTGGAGATCCGTCCCGGCGAGAGCCAGCGGGACGCCCGTCACCGCGAGGACATGGAGCGGCTCGAAAGGCTCAGGGGGCTCGATCCGCTTTACGAGCGGATGACGCATGATCGCGAGGATCTGAGGGCGGAGAAGACCCTGGTGGGCTACATGGCCCGCAGCCGGAGCAGGGCCGAGCGCGCCGCCCGCAAGGCCGAAGCGGCAATGAGGGATGCACGGCTCATGCGCGCCAACGTGGCGCAGCGCATGTATGCCCATGCCAGGCAGATCTACAAGTCGATCCCGGCGCCAAAAGTGCCGTCGTCGGTGATCGACTGGCTGGTGGACCGCTGGCAGAAAACCGGTTCGTCGCGTTACGCCGATGTCTGGGCCGCCGCCTATCTCGGCGGCCGCTTCTTCGAGATGTGGGCGCGCGACGGCCCGCCCGGATAGATTCTGAACAAGGCCGGACGGACGGCGTGGCCGGAAGGGCGCGCCGCTTCCGCGCGTCTGCAGCCTGAATTGGACCCGAAAGCAGGGCGGAATTCCTCACATCCGTTAACCATTGAGCAACATTTCCCTGCCTTGATGGTCGCAAATCCTCTCCGTTCCGGCCCGATCCGGCCTCGCTTCGGCCATTGAACGGCGCGGCTTGTGGACAACCGCTGCAAATCCCGCCGGGCAGGATGACGGAAAACAGCAGATTCACCGTATTTTCGTAACCGGTGCAAAAGTCCGGGCGGACTGGATTTTTGAGGCTTGATCTGCGCGCATGGAATAAGAATATGTTCTCGATTCCCAAGAGCGATGGGACGTGATTCAAGTTTGTTATGTCCAAGCCCAATGCCACCAACCTCGCCACACTCGGCCTTGATGATCTCCGCGATTTGGTTGCGGCGCTGCTGGAGCGCGTCGCTTTGCTGGAGGCGGAGAATGCAGCATTGCGGGATGAGATTGCCCGGCTCAAGGGGCTGAAAGGGCGGCCGAAGATCAAACCGTCGGGGATGGCAGCGAAGGCCGGAACATCGACGGCCACAGGCAAGCGAGGCGGCAAGGGCAAGCGGGGTGGTTCGTCGAAGGCCAGCCGGCGGGTTCCTGTGGTGAGCGAGGAGCAGAAGCTCGGGGTTGAGGCGCCGCCCGGCTCGCGGTTCAAGGGGTATGAGGATTTTGTCGTGCAGGATCTGCGGCTGGAGAGCCGGGTGATCCGCTATCGCCAGGAGCGCTGGATGACGCCGGACGGGCGAACGGTGACAGCGCCGTTGCCCCAGGGCTTGTGCGGGCATTTCGGGCCTGAACTGGTGCGGTTCATCATTCTGCAGCACGTCCAGGGCCAGGTCACGACGGAACGCTTGACGGCGATGCTGAACGAGATCGGCATCGTCATTTCCAAGTGCCAGGTCATCCGGCTGTTGAACAATGATCCAGGCGATTTGCATGACGAGGCCACGGAGCTGTTCCGCGCCGGTCTCGAGAGCGCGAAATGGATCACCGTCGATGACACCGGCGCCCGGCATGGCGCCAAAAACGGCTTCACCACCCAGATCGGCGATGACCGCTTCACCCACTTCGCGACGACGTTTTCCAAGAGCCGGGTGAATTTTCTCGAACTGCTGCGCGCCGGTCATGGCGGTTATGTCCTCAATGACGACGCCTTCAGCTACATGCGCAAACATGCGCTGGCGGGCTCCGTGATCGCCCGGCTGGAGGCGCATGACACCAGGACATTCGCCGATCGCGGCGCCTTCTCGGCCCATCTGGGCGAACTCGGCATCGATCAACTCGATGTTCACCCCGACCCGGTCAAAATCGCCACCGAGGCCGCACTCTGGGGCAGCATCCACCACCAGGGTCTGCTCAACGATACCGTCATCGTCTCCGATGGCGCCGGACAGTTCCGTGTCGGCCGACATGCACTCTGCTGGGTTCATGCCGAGCGCCTGATCCACAAGCTCACCGGCTTCAACGACAGCCAAAGGCGTGCCATCGATCTCGTCCGCCAGCTCGTCTGGTGGTTCTACGCCGATCTCAAGGCTTACAAGCGAGACCCTCAAAAATCGCGCGCAACCCAGCTCCGTGCCCGCTTCGACCGCATCTTCAAGCGCAAGACCGGTTTCGCCACCCTCGATCGCCTGCTTGCACGCCTGCATGCCCGCAAACCGGAACTCCTCCTGGTCCTCGACCGCCCCGAAATCCCCCTGCACACCAATGGCTCCGAGAACGACATCCGCTGCCACGTCACCAAACGCAAGATCTCCGGCGGCACCTGGTCCGATGCCGGCCGTCAGGCACGCGATACCCTGCTCGGCTGCATGAAAACCTGCCAGAAACTCGACGTCTCCTTCTTCCAGCTCCTCGGCCACCGACTCGCCGTACCATACACGACAGAAATCCCACCACTCGCCCAGCTCGTCACCGCCGCCAAGGTCTGATCGCCCGGACTTTTGCACCGGTTACGTATTTTCGCGATAACCCATTGAAATGTGTGTGGTTGGAAATGGGGGGGGGGGGCCATGGGCCTCCCATGACACATTGGAACTTAATACTGGTAATCAGAGTCTGATGTTGGCGCTGTGGATAAGTTCGCGACCGGCGACTGTCGCCGCGCAAGATGATGCACAGTCGTTCGAAAAGTCTCTTCACCGGATCGCAAGTCGAAGTGCTGTGCTCTACTGTCCAAGGCAGGGAAACGAAACGAGGGAGAACGCCCGTGGGATCGCTGGCGAGAAAGGTGAACAGGCTGAAGCGGACTACGGGTATGAAATAATGGAGCGGGAACTTCAGCGGCTGCACCTGTTCGGCAGGGAGGGAGCCCCTGACAAAGGCGAAGACGAGCCCGCGCCCTCAACCGGCGCAAACGGCCCGTCAGCGGGCGAAAGCGGATCGGGATGAACGGTGTGACCCAAACCGGCACGAAGGCGCTGTCCGCGCCCCGCAGGCCGCCTTGTGGCCGTTTCGCACAGACGTTGAGAACAGGGGCGAGCAATGCGCGGGATGTGGGTATGCACACAAATATGTGTTGACTTAAATCGAGAATGCGCCTATTTATGTGTGCATGAAGCACAGTGAACTCATGAAGCTCCTGAAACGCCACGCAAAGGCCAGCGGCCTTCCTTTCGATGAGGTTCGAGGGCGCGGCAAGGGAGGCCACATCGAGGTTCACCTCGGCAGCCGGAAAACCGTCATCCCTCATTCGAAAGGCGAGATGCCGACCGGCACCGTGAATGCAATTCTCAAGCAGCTCGGAGTGAAAAAGTGAACGAAGTATTTCACGCGACCGTCACTCGCGAAGATGGCGGGTTCACCATCACCTTTGACGGACTGAACGGCGTCTCATTCGCAGAAAGCGAGGCCGATGTGCCGCAGCGCGCTCATGATCTGCTGGCGTCAATCTTTGCAATGCACATCGGTGAAGATGATGACCTTCCGCGACCGTCCGGCGGCGGCGGCCTGCCGGTGCGCCTCGATGCCCTGACCGTCGCCAAGATCGGCCTGCGGCTCGCCATGCGTGAGGAAAGAACGAGCGGCCGGGCGCTGGCGGCCCGCCTTGGAATAGCGGAAACCGCCTTGCGCCGTTTGCTCGACCTCGATCACCAGTCGCATATCAGGCAGGTGGAAGCTGCTCTTGCAGCACTGGGTCGAACGCTTGTTGCGGACATCAGCGAGGCCGCCTGATTTCTTTCCGCAAAGGAACAAACCGATGAACGATCCCGATAACCTTGTGCTCGCCCTGCTGCGAAAGCTCGATCAGAAAGTCGACGCTATCGCCAATCGTCTTGAGGCCGTTGAAACGGATGTACGCGCGATCAAGGATGAAATGCAGGTGACAACCGGCATGGCCATGCGGGCATTCGGAACCCATGACGCGATGAACGGTCTCATCAAGCGCATGGAGCGCTTCGAGAAGCGGCTCGCCGAGATCGAAACGGACAGGGAGAATTCAAATGATCGATAAAGGCCATCGCGAGGGCTGGTTTGTGCTTGGCTTCGCCGTTTTCAGTGTTGTCTGCGGCATCATGGCCGGAGTTGTCATCTATCTGGCCACTAGCGGGTGAACGATCAGGATAGCCGGAAATCGGCGCTCGAATGCGAAAAGCTGGAGCAGGAAATCCTTGAGCTGAGATGGAAACGATGGATCAGCCTGGGAAACATGTTCGCGACACTCAGCGGCGCCTCGGCGGCCGTAACGCTGGCTATGCTCAAGCTGTTGGAGTGATTGCGTCCATGAAAGGAAAAGCCTGTGACAGCCGATGAGCTGCGGACCGCGCTCGACGAGCTTTCATTGACGCAATCGTCGGCCGCCCGCCGCTGGAACGTCGATATCCGCACGATTCAGCGGTGGTGTTCCGGCGAGCGGGCGATCCCGTCTACGGTCGAAAAGCTGGTCGCGCTGGAACTCGGGCTCGATCCCGTGCGTATCGCGGAACTGAACGGTGAACGGCGGCGCCGGGGCAGCGCCGCCTGACCCGTCACCCCCTGGCTGCGACCTGCATCAGCCTTGCGAAGCGTTCGACGGCGGCCTTGTGGCCGGGGTCGCCGCCGTTGAGGTAGGCGTTGCGCCAGGCGGGGTCGGTCTTGAGCTGTTCGATTTCGGCCCTGGCCGCCGCCGGGCTGGTGAACTGGCCGGTGGCACCGCCGGAGCCGCCCGCGGGGATGGTGTCCTCCATGAGCTTGGAACCGATATCGGCGAACTTCTGCATCAGCGCCTTGGTGCCGATGGCGTCCTCGATCGCACCGAGCTGGTCGGCGGAGAAGCCGAAGCTGGAGGCGGCGCGGCGGGCGGTCTCGACCTGGCGGTCGAAGGACGTGCCCCATTCGCGTTGCAGCTCGCCCCACCCGGCTTCCTGCTGGCGGGCCTGTTCGGCGGTCTGCTGTTCGGCGAGGCCGGAGCCGTGGCCGTTGAACCAGTCGGTGAGCCTGTTGGCCTGCGCCGGCGTCAGCCCGGCCTCGTGCATGGCCTTGGCGGCGGCGGCGGAGAACTCCGGGTCGGCACCCTCGCGCTCGGCGAGGCCGTAGCCTGCCGGATCGTCGGGGCGGCCGAGCGCCTTGTAGAACTCGCCCCATGCCTCGGCGTCGGCCTCGTCGGCCGGACGCACCAGGCCACGGCCGGCCTTGTCGGCGCCGAGGAAGGTCTCAAGGCTGCGATAGCCGCGCACGACGGCGGCGATATCCTTGTGCCCGGCCTTGCCCAGCCATTCGCGGTCGGCGTCGCCCAGCGACTGCGCCCAGTCGGGCAGCGCGGGCGTGGCGGGATCGTCCGCCGGCGGCTGCGAGAGGGCCGCAGCGGCGCTGTTGCCGGCCGTTTCGGTTGCGGTTTCCGCGTTATCGGTTGTCGGTTCGAGGGTTTCGGTGGTCATGACGGGATGTCCTTCTCGTCGGTGATGGCGACCACGGGCCGGTCGCTTTCGTCCCTGCGCCGGGCTGCGGGTGCCAGTTCGAGCCGCAGGTTGGCCAGGATGTGGAGGAGCAATTGCCGCCGTCCCTCGCTGGTGGCGGTGGCGAACGCCTCGGCGTGGGCGGTGGTGTGGTTGGCGAAGGCGGCCTGCGCCAGGTTCTGCAGCACGATTTTCGCCGTTTCGGTGGGCTCGCCATGTTCGTCGAGGAACAGGGCGGCATAGGCCCGGCGGATGGTCTCGCGGCGGTCGCTCACGGCACCGCTTCCCCGATGGCCTTCATCGCCACACCGGCCTCGATGGCCTTCATCGCCACGCCGGCAAAGTGCGGATCGATCTCCAGCCCGTGATAGTCGAACCCGAGCCGCTTGCAGGCGATGCCCAGCGAACCGCCGCCGGCGAACGGATCGAGCACCGGCGGTTGTGCGATCTGCAGAAGATCCTCGAACAGCGCTGTGGGCTTGGCGGTGATGTGGTTCTTGCGGTTGCCGACACTGTGGCGGAACACGCCGGGCGCGCATCTGCCCTCATTCGGAAGGTGTCCGCGCGAGCCCCAGGCGATGAACTCGCTCTGCGCCTTGAACCGCCCGCGTTGTGGCCGTGCACCTCCGGTCTTGTCCCACACCGCGATGCCGCGCCAGATCCACCCCGCTACCTGCAGGGCGTCGGTGGTGGCCGGCAACTGCCGCCAGTCGGAAAAGCACAGGATCAGCCCGCCCGGCCGGGTCACGCGATACGCCTCGCGCATCCAGCGTTCCGACCAGATCGCGAACGACCGCTGGTCGCGATTGTCGCCGGCGAACTCGGGATAGATCCCATGGTTCTCGCTGTTCTGGTATTTTACCGACGGCTTCATGGTGGTGCGGCCGGCGGCGTGGGTCGTGCCGCTGGAATAGGGCGGATCGGCGATCACGCAGCCATAGTGCTCCGCCGGCAGTTCCGGCATTCGCACCAGCGCGTCGGCCTGCTCGATCATCATTGCCTGCCCGTGATCCGTTCGGCGGCGCGCCGGATCAGCACCTTGCCGGCGACGATGGCCAGGTCGCGCAGGCCGGGTTGCAGTTCGCGGACAATGGCGCTGAAGCGCGAGAGAACCAGGTGGCGGATCCGGGAGTTCATGCGGCACCTTCCATCTGCGAGAGTGTGGCGGCGGCTTCGGCACCGGCCTTGAGGCCCGGGGCCATGGCGGCTGCCTGCTGCATCTGCATCGCCTCCTGCTGCTGCCGGCGGCGTTCGAGCACCTCCTCGACGGGGCGCATCATGTCCATGTCGACGCCGTTGATCCCGGCGAGTCCGCGCAGCGCCTTGTCGGCGTCGATATTGTCGAGGATCGAGGGGTCGTGCTGCGCCAGCGGCATGATGGCCTCCAGCGTGCGCACGAGGCCCGTGGCCTGCTCCATGCGCTGCGCACGGGCGAGCGGCGAGAGATATTCGACCTCGATCGCACCGCCCGCCTCGACCAGCTCAGGCGGCATGTCGGGCAGCATCTCGGCGGCGGTGAGGATGTC
The DNA here is from genome assembly GCA_020638465.1 of Geminicoccaceae bacterium. Lineage (NCBI taxonomy): Bacteria > Pseudomonadati > Pseudomonadota > Alphaproteobacteria > Geminicoccales > Geminicoccaceae > Geminicoccaceae bacterium. Next base: position 2,015,602 of record JACKIM010000001.1, on the reverse strand, counting down.
GATCTCGCGCTCGATGATGGGGGCGAGCAGCTCGGACTGCTGGCGGCCCATGGTCGGAGCGAGCAGCGCACCCTTCTCCTGGCTGCGGAGCATGGCCTCGGTGGCGGTCATCGACGGGCTGTCGACCAGGATCTGGAACAGTGTCACCAGAAAGGCGTCGTTGATCGAGCGGTGACGCTGGTCGAGCATCTCCAGGCCGACGGCAAAGTCGCTGCCCGGCTCCAGCGGGCGGATCTTCGGCGAGCCGTCGCGGTTGAGCCAGCCGGGATTGACGGCGTTGGGGATCAGCACCGGCACCGGCAGATCGTCGTCGACGGCGAGCAGCGGCGGCTCGGCGGCGAGGTTCGCCCGGTCGATGATGGTCCGCGACATGCGATCGGCCATCTTGATGTCGGGCAGCACTTCCAGCGCCGGCGAGCGGCCATAGACCTCGCCGGGTGCGGTGACATAGCGCGAGACGGCATAGGGCATGGTGCGGAAGCCCGAGCGGCGCAGGACGTGCGGGTGCTGCACGGTCAGGTGCCAGCTCTCGAAGGTCATGGAGCGCCAGTCCCTGCGGCCCGGATCGATATCGCGGTTCGGGCGGACGATGTGCAGCAGCTCGAAGCGCTCCTCCGGCTTGTCGGCGAGGCACTTGGCGATCGGGTCCGGCAGGGCGTCCTCGCCGAAATGCTGGGCCATCTGCCGGGCGGTCTGCCAGTAGCGGCGATAGACCTTGTCGATGCGGCCGGCGGCGTTCTCGGCGACGTAGAGTTCCTGCAGCGGGATCGAGCGATAGACCGGGCTGCGGCCATCCTCGCCGGGCATGACCAGCACCGCCCCGGTGCCGAACGCGCCCAGCGAGAGATAGGCCTCGTGCAGCTGGCTGGCGAAATTGGCGGCGGGCGAACGGCGGGCGGCAAAGAGGATATCGCGCACCGCCTCGAGATAGCGGGCCACCCGGTCGTTGTTCTCGAGCTTCGGATCGGATGCGGCCAGCGCATGCCAGAGCTGCGAGCGCGGGGTGAGCATCGATTCCATCGCCGCACCGAAGCGCTTCAAGCCGGTGGCGGCGGTGGCGTCGAAGATGTCCTCCTGGCTCGTGGCATAGCGCCTGCGGTCGCCGCGGAACTCGTAGCGCGGCAGCACACGACGGGCGATCTCCTCCCACACACTGTCGAAATCCGTCTCGCGCTGGCTGCGCAGGGGCTCGAACGAGCGGATCAGGTCGATCGCGGTGCCTTCGCCGAAACCCGCGCTCATGGCGAACCGCCCAGCAGCCTGCGCACGGCCACCGAGCCGGGCGCGTCGCCCACACCGTCGGCGGATGTGAGAATGCTGGCCGCACGGCCGCGCTTGCGGGCGGCACGCAGCGCGTTCTCGCTCGCTTCGGCGGTCTCGTCGACGGTCACCGGATCGGGCGGTGGCGGTGGCGGCTTCGGTTTCTTCGGCCTGGAAAAAAATCCACCCATGGCGGGCTCCTTTGTGAGGTTTCGGGTGCGTCTACATGCGCCGGTAGTCGGTAACGGCGGTCATGGCACTCGCGCGCCGGCGGGATGTGGCGGAACGCGGCAGGCCCAGGGCGGCCATGCGGAACCCGGCCGGGCGGCGGGCTTTCCGCAAGCCACAAGGGAAAGGGCAGACGATGGGCCAGCCATTCGCGCAAGCCCGCGTCGTCGAAGCCATCGGCAACGGCCGCCACCGGCTGCGGGCCGATCGCGCCCAGGGCCATGGTCAGCGCGATCGAGGGGATGCCGCCGTCGACGACGACAATGTCAAACGTCCGCATAGGGTACCTGTTTCCTGAGGTCGGGCCAGAACGCGCAATGATTGCCCTTTTTTCTTGTCATAATGGAGATATTGAGCAATGGTTGCGCCATGCCTACGGTTCACCAATCCAGCAATTTCAAGATCGCGATCTTCTTCCGCGACCATCCCCCGCCGCATTTCCATGTCGAGCGGGTCGAAGGCCGGGCAGCCGTCATGATCGGGACGCTGGAAGTGATGGCGGGAGATCTGCCGTCGCGTCTGTTGCGTGAACCGCTGCAATGGGCTGCGCAAAACCGGGATCGGTTGAGAAGCGTCTGGAATGAGCTCCACGGAAAGGAGAATCGATCATGAAACGGAAGATGCCCCGGATCGTTCGTGCGGCCGCAACCGGCCGGCCGTTCGAACTCGATATCGAGTGGAGCACGGGTGAACGGATGACGGTCGACGTGTCGGGAGCAGCCGAGGGTCCGTACCGGATACTTCACGATGCCTCGCTTTTCTCCCGCGCACGGGCTGACGACTGGGGACATCGGGTTGTCTGGATCGAGGATGAGATCGACCTGGGCGCCGATCAACTTTACCGCTGGTCGCTGGAACAGGCTGGCGAGGCGATGACGGTCGAGGACTGGCGCGAATGGCGTGCCCGGAACCGTCTTTCGGTGACGGGTGCGGCAGCGGCCATCGGCATCAGCAGGCGCATGGCGACCTACTACGAGAAAGGTGAGTGGATCGTTCCCAAGACCATTCGACTGGCCTGCAGTGGCTACGAGATGGAGCAGGCAGGTTGATGCTGCCGCGCCGCTGACCAGGTCGACGGTCTCAAACGTTCGCAAGGCCGGGGTCTCCGCTGTCATGGAGGGCGATGATGGCGCTGGCGACCGAGCCGACGATGGGTCTTTCCGACCGATTTCGAATGGGGCGACCTCATCGACGACGAGGACAAGCTCAGGACGCTGATTATCTCGACAACGCACACATGGAAAACTTCTTTGGCTCGCTGAAGACCGAGTTCGTCCGCCGCTGTGGGTTCGCAACGCGCGATGACGCAAGGCGCACCGTCTTCTGCTGGATCGAGATCTATTACAACCGCCGCCGCCGACATTCGTCGATCGGATACTTGATCCCAGCTCAGGCTTTCGCGCAGATGGCAAAAGCAGCATGAACCACCTTAGCAGGGTGGCCGGGCCAACGGGGAAGGTCAAGGTCAGTCAGGGTATCGGAACCGTCCGTTTTGCAGATGGCTTCATGATGGAGCGCTTCTTCGGTTCAACGACCTCGCGGTTGTGCTTCTCGGCGAGAGCCCTGACCCGGGAAGCTGCCATGGGCAGGCCGGTATAATATCCCTGAATGACATCGGCACCACCGACGAGAAGGGCCTGAAGCTGTTCTTCATGCTCGACACCTTCGGCGCAGACCACCAGATCGAGTTCATGTCCGAGCTTGATGACCGAACGGACAATCGCCATCGCGTGCTTGGAGCGCGTCATCCTCTTGATGAAGGACTGGTCGATCTTGAGCTTGTCGAAGGGGAACATCTGCAGGTAGCCCATGCCTGCGTAACCGGTCCCGAAGTCGTCCAGGGCGATCCTGAAGCCCATCGCCTTCAGCGCCCGCAGCTTGTCCAACCCGGTTTCGGTATCCTCGATCAACACCGATTCGGTGATTTCCAGTTCGATACGCGCCGGAGGCATTCCCGACTGGCCGACGGTTTCACCGATCCAGTCAATGAAATCGTCATGGCGCACATCAATGGGCGAGAGGTTTACGGCCACATGAAGACCATTCCACTGCAGGGCATCGTGACAGGCCTGGCGTAGTGCCCAGCGGCTGAGATCGGTGATCAGCCCGGTACGCTCGGCAAGGGGAATGAAACGCGCGGGCGAGACGAACCCATGGTCGCGGTGATGCCAGCGTACCAGCGCTTCCGCACCGACAATTCGTCCCTCCTTGAGGGACAGTTGCGGCTGGTAGTTGAGGACCAGACCATCCGAACGGATCGAGATCCGGAGATCCTCTTCGAGACGTCGCGAAATTTCCGCCTCGACATCCATGCCTTCGCTGTAGACCGTCGTTCGCTCGCCCACAGACTTGCCGTGGCGCAACGCGATCTGCGCGCGACGGATGCAGATCTCCACCTCGCGCTCGTCCGGATCGACAACATAGACACCGACATGACTGCCGATGCGCACGCGCTGGTCTTCAACCTCGAATGCCTCGCCCAACGTCGAGGCGATCTTCTCCAGCAGTTCCTCCAGCATCTCGAACTTGGAGGGAGTCGGGCGCAGGACGAGGAACTCGTCATTGCCCTGACGGAACAACATGTCGTCGGGTAAAAGACAGACATGCAGCCGTTCGGCGAACTGTCGCAGGACGTGATCACCGGCGGCCGCCCCGAAGGCGTCGTTTATCGTACCGAACCTCGCGATGTCGATTGCGATCAGCACCGGCTCGGTCTTGGTTACGTGTGCATGCTTCAGAACGCGATCGAGTTCCTCGCGCAGGGCCATGCGGTTGGGTAGGCCCGTCAGCGGGTCGTGCCGATCGAGGAAGCGCACGCGATCCTTGGCCGCAACCAGATCACTGATGTCGACGCCACCACCCCGATACCCCTTGATCCGGCCATCGGCGTCAAAGAACGGACGGCCGCTGATCTTGAAGTAATGGGTTTCTCCCTCCGGACCATCGAAACGGCAATTGACCTCGCGGAAAGACCGTTGGGAAGCGACGGCGATGGCAATGCTGCGTCTCAACTCCTCATCCATTCCGATGCTTGCGCACTCGTTGAGAACTTCGCCGATGAAGATACCCTGATCGTACCCCGTGCAACGACCGAACCCCTCGGAAATCGAGGTGAGGTGCAATGAGCTGTCCGATTCCCAGATCCAGTCGGTGGCAGCCTTGGCAAGGTCGGTAAACAGCTCTTCGGCAGCCTGCGTCTGCTTGCGGATACCGCGGATATGCCTGCGCACATGCAACGAATAGCCAATGGCGATCATGGTCGTGATCAATGCGATGGCCGCGGCGATCGACGTTATCGGTGTCACAACGGGTTGATCGACTGCCCAGGCAGGCGAAGCGGACGTCAACAAGACAAGCAACGGGACGATCATGGGCAGGACACGACATGCGCGAAGGCGCGCAAACAAGCCTCCGTTTACAGCCTTGCGCCTACCTGCCTGCCGTTGAAGACGTCTGTCGGCGAAGCGATCAGACCGCTCTTGCGCCGAAACAATCTGCATTCACCCGTCAATCCATCATTCCAGACAGAATCATAGTACGGCAAGCGCAGTTAATGAGTCGTGAAATTCGGCAATGGGCGATCGTTGCGGGCAATGAACAACTGGGATCGGCAGAAAAAGGTCGGACAGAAGTATAATGATGACACATCGACAGGATATCGGCAAGGAATTAAATCAATTGTCGTCTGGAAAACCAAAGACCTTGGGATCCCTCCAACGAAATAATTCCGGATCGAGCTTGATCCCTGTTTGGACATTCTTCAAAATAAGATAGGTTGCCTGACCTTGCGCGTCGACGACCACCCAACGCCGCAGTTCGATTGGCGAGGCATTGAAAATCAATGTCACATTTCCCTGGTTGGGTTCGTCTGTCCGCACGAGCGTGACGCCGACCTCCCCCCCCTTGCCCCGATGATCGATAACCTTGACATCTCCTGACAGCCGCACCTGATCGTCGAGCAGGAATCCCAGAGGAGTCTGACTGATGGGAATGATATTCACCTGCTTGATCGAGGAATCGTAGAAGACCAGACGCCAGTCCCCGGTAGCGATCAAAAGGATGCCCGAGGGTGGATCATAGTCGAGTCGCATGCGTCCCGGGCGCTCGATCGCAAGCATACCCGAGGATGACGAGCCGTCAGGAGCAATCTGGTCGAAATTCGCGCGCAGGGTATGGATACCGTTCAGATAGTTCTCGATCTCGGAAATCGAAGGCGAAACCGGCGGCTGCGACTGAACGGACGAAGTCTCGGCGGATACCGGGACAGCCAACCCCGTCGAGACAAGCATTCCGGAAAAAAGCCTGCGTGAAATCAATACATTCCTCATAGGTCGTCCGTCGCCTGATCGCCGTCGATACCCCCCCTGCCCATCAATACCTGTCGGCGCCCGACATGGTCCGCAGAGCTGATCAACCCTTCGGCTTCCATCCGCTCGATCAACTTGGCGGCACTGTTGTAGCCGATGGAGAGCTTGCGTTGCAGGTAACTGGTCGATGCCTTGCCGTCGCGGGCAACAATCTGCACGGCCTGATTGTACACGCCGTCATTGCCCATCTCCGAGGAGACCTCCAGACCTCCACCGCCATCCGCTCCGGGCTCGCCACCGTTTTCACTGGTAACGGCATCGTCATATTCGGGTTCGCCCTGTGCTCGCAGCCAGGTAACGACTTTCTCCACGTCGGTATCCGATACCAGGGCACCGTGGACACGCATGATCCGGTCGCCGGGCATGAGATAGAGCATGTCGCCCTGTCCCAGGAGCTGTTCGGCACCCGGCTCACCGAGAATCGTGCGGCTGTCGATCTTCGAGCTGACGCGGAAGCTGATTCGCGAAGGCAGATTCGCCTTGATGACGCCAGTGAGTACGTCGACCGATGGCCGCTGGGTCGCCACGATCAGATGGATGCCGGCAGCGCGGGCCTTCTGCGACAGACGCTGGATCGCGCTTTCAATCTCCTTGCCCGCCGTCAGCATGAGATCGGCGACCTCGTCGACAATGACGACGATCAGCGGCAGGGGCGTCATATCGATGGGCTGATCTTCCATGATCGGCTGACCGGTACCCGGCTCGAAGCCGACCCTGACACGCCGGGTCAGCGACTGTCCCTTGGCCCGCGCCTGCTCGATCCGGCGATTGTACGCGAAGATGTCACGCACACCCAGATGCGACATCAGCCGGTAGCGCTCGTCCATCTGCCGCACAACCCATTTGAGCGCCACCACCGCCTTGTGCGGCTCGGTAACGACGGGCGCAAGCAGATGCGGAATGTTCTCGTACACCGAGAGCTCGATCACCTTCGGGTCGATCATGATGATGCGGCACTGCTTCGGATCGAGGCGGAACAGCAGCGACAGGATCATCGCGTTGATGGCCACGGACTTGCCCGAGCCGGTGGTGCCGGCGATGAGCAGATGGGGCATCCGGGCAAGATCGACGATCACCGTCTCGCCGCTGATGTCCTTGCCGAGCGCCAGCGGCAGACGCGCCTCACTGCTGTTGTAGGGAGCGGACTGAAGCAGATCGCGCAGGAACACGATTTCACGCTCGGGATTGGGCAGTTCGATGCCGATGACGTTGCGCCCCGGCACGGTGGCCACACGCACCGACATGGCGCACAGGGAGCGGGCAATGTCATCGGCCAGGCTGATCACCCGTTGCGAACGCGTTCCCGGTGCCGGTTCGAGTTCCAGCATCGTGACAACCGGACCCGGCTTGGCATCGATGATTTCACCACGAACACCAAAATCATCCAGAACCTTTTCCAGCTGACGCGAGGTTTCGTTCAGCGAGGTCTTGGTGATCGTGGACCGGAAGTTCTGGCGGGCCATGGTGAGGAAATCGAGCGTGGGAAGCTGGAACGGCCCGTCGGGATCAGGGTGGTGGGCCGGTTCGGGAGCGGTCCTGCGCGCGGCGATGCGAACTTCAGGTGCTCGCGGGGCCGGCGGCGCATCGCGTCGGGGTTCCCGCTCGGCCTCGAATGCCACCTCCGGCAATCCGCTATGCGACGACGCCTCGTCATCAGTCACATCAAGCCGGTCGTCATATCCTGCGGCGTGTTCCGGTGGATATACCAGTGTATTTTCCTGCGCATCCACATCGCGCGGAGAGGCTGGCCGGCGGCCACGCACCGGCGAGCGACGCTGGGTCCGGAACCCGTCGCCGAACGAGTCGTCATCGGGATGAACCTCGATGAAATGGTCCTGGTCCTGACGGTCGAACCATCGGATCGCCCGCTTGAGATGCTGAATGATGACCGAGGCCCGCTGCGGTCGCGGCTCATCGGAAAGATCGATAGGCTCGGAGAGAACCGCTGCCCTCAGCGGCCGACGCCTGTCGAAGCGACGCATGCCATCCTCGATGATGTCGCGGGAAGCATGTGAAGCGGCAACCGCCACATCGCCCACCTGACGCCCGAAGCGAGCAGAATGCTGACCGAATCGCCGGGCTGCGGCCATGCTCTCCTGCCATCCCAGCCCCAGCGACAGGATCGCGAAGGCCAGGCCTGCCAGCACGGTCACCCAGTTGAACAACGTGGGACTGAGATGCTGCTGCAGGGTCAGGAACTCCAGATCGCCGACAAAACCGCCATATCCAGCGCGAAACGGCCAGCTGTTTTGCGGACCCAGCGGCCAGGATGCGAGCCACGCCGAAACCAGCAGCAGCGACAGCGGCAGGGCCATGGCGGGCAGCCAGGGACGGACAAGCCCCTCGCTCATCGTCAGGCGCATGCCCAGTGCGCCGAAGGCCACGGGCAGGATCCAGACGGCAAGCCCGAAGGACTGATAGAGCAGATCAGCCGTGAACGAACCGGCCAGGCCCATGAAATTCACGGTTTCGCCCGCCGTGGCATTGTTGAATGACGGGTCGTCGGGCTCGAAGCCGAAAAAGGACGCCGCGAAGAACAATGCCAATGCGAGCAGTACCACGCCGCAGGAACGTCGCAACAATGCCCGCATCCACAGGCCCAGCGGCGAAGGGTCAAAGAGACCGGTCAGCGATGAAGCCATGACAACACTTCCTTCAGTCCGTCAATCCGCAACAATCCATCAACCAAGAACATCGACAAGGCGGTCAAGGGCCGTCCCGATGATGGCTTCGTCGTGGACCAGAGCCATTCTGATATAGGCCTTCCCCATATCGCCGTCACCCGGATCGCCAAAGGTCAGGTAACTGCCGGGCAGGACCTTCAGCGCGGCTTCCCGCCAAAGGCGGCGGGTGGCAGCTTCGCCATCTCCCACATCGAGCCAGAGGAAGAAACCGCCCGCCGGGCGATAGAAGGCGAAACGATTGCCCAGCTTGCGTTCGGCAATATCGATCTTGCGACGATAGCGCTCGCGATTGGCACGGACATGTTCCTCGTCATCCCAAAGGCGCGTGGCCGCCTCCATCACCGGAAGCGGCTGCACGGCACCGCCATAAGCGCGCAAACGGGCAAAGCGGCGCAAGATGGCGGCATCACCAACGACAAAACCGCTGCGCAGCCCCGCAGCATTCGAACGCTTCGACAGCGAGTGCATGGCAACGACATGATGCATGCCCTCCCCCATTTCGACCAGCACTTCGAGCACGCCGACGGGCGGTGCATCGTCGTAGATCTCGCTGTAGCATTCATCGCTGACAAACAGGAAATCGTGGCGTCGGGCGAGTTCCACCACTCTCGCCAGATAGTCCCTGCTGGCAATAGCCCCCTGAGGATTGGCGGGCGAGCAAAGGAAAAAGACCACGGTACGGTCAAGCAGTTGCGGATCCAGGGCATCGAGGTCCGGCAGGAAACCGTGTTCGGCGATGGCCGGCAGGCCCACAGGCTCCGCATCGGCGAGTGCCGCAGCGCCGGCATAGACCGCATAGAGGGGGCTCGGCATCAGGGCCACCGCCCGTTCCTTGCCGTTCACCACGGACGGAAGCAGGAACAACCCCTCCTTGGTCCCGGCCAGTGGCACGATATGGGTGACCGGATCGATGAAAGCGGGCGGCAGGCCGTATCGACGGGTGAGCCATCGTGCAACTGCATTTCGGAACGCGTCGGTGCCGGATGGCGGTGGATAACGGTTCCAACTGTCGGCATTCGCCAAAACGGTTTCACTCAGCATCGCTGGAGGCGCATGTTTGGGCTCGCCCACGGTCAGGTCGAGAACCTCGCGGCCGGCAGCGGGTTCCACGCCTTCGAGCAAGGCGGCCAGACGCCGGAATGGAAATTCGGGCAGATCCGAAAAACGGTCGAAGGGGCTGGACAAGCCAATGGCTCCACGGGGTTGTGGCAGTCGCCAAGGATGATCACGCACCGGTATAGTTCCCGATCGGGCACCGGCGGCAGTTCAAGCACTCTTCAATAAGGTTTAACAGAGCGGTGCAACCTATCTCAACACAATAGAAAAACATCCCGGATTTGTGCAACTGATGTGACGCCGGCAGCACGATGGAGTACCCGGGCGCATCATGCCGGCACGTTACGTGCGGTGTGGATGACGGCGAGGTCAACAAGCGCTATAGTTTTCTTTCTGGTTGACAAGGGTCTACGGATGCCACGTTTCTCCTTCGGGTTGCTGTTCCTCCTCCTGCTCTGGCACCCTGTCCTCGCCACGCCGCCGGACGACTATTTCGGCCAGTGGAAAGGCAAGACGGAGGATGGCAAACCGATTGTCATCATGATCGATCGAGCCGGTACCGGCTTCAGCCTCGAATACCATGCCGACGACATGAACCTGGCCAAAACCCCTTTCATCCCTTCAGGCAAGCCGGGCGTATTCGAACAGCAGAAGTCGACAGGCTTGTTCGGGCTGTTCGCAAGCAAGGGAATCGAAAGCCTCAACGACGCGCCGATCCTCTGGGCACGCCTTGATGGCGCCACCCTGATCTTCTACCGACTGGAAGTCACAGGTAACGGACACATGACACTCGACCGCATGCAGATCGGGAACAACGGCGGCCAGGCGGAGATGAAGCTGACCAGAATCGTCAACGGCACCACGGAACTGACATGGCAGGCCAGCCTGGAGCACCGGCCATGATGCGCGATATCGCCCTCGCCATGCTGCTGGCGGCAGCGCCGGCTCTCTTCCGTCCGGTCCACGCTCAGACACTCGACGACTATGTTGGCGCGTTCGTCGGTGAGGCAGTGGTCAGCGATCCGTTGACCGGCCAGACTTCGCTTCGCGACATGGACATCGTTTTCAGCCGACCCGCCAGGACCGACCTGCATATCGAATGGGTCAATGTCGACCTGGTCGACGGACGAAGGAACCTGCCCGGCGTCAAGCGGCGCACGGGCGCTCTCGATCTCGAGAAGTCCGGCAACGGTGGCTATCTGCGCGAACGGCGCGCCTACAATCCCTTCAAGGAGCGCGACGAAATTGCCCCGATCGCCGGCGATCCGGTGCGTTGGGGCTATCTCGACGCCGAAGGTCTGCGGGTCTTTTCCTTCGTCATCCTCGACGATGGCCGTTATGAATTGCAAACCCATGTGAGATCACTCGAAGGTGACCGCCTCAACCTCGAATTCGAGCGTATTGTCGATGGAGTGGTGGAGCGGACAATCGAAGGGCGGGCCCAACGCGCTGACTAGGATACATCCCGATTTGATGGCATCGGAGCACCGGCACCACCTCGTTGTCTCGTCCCGTTCAGTGATCGTTCGGGTCGTTCAGCCCGAACGGGGAGGGTTCGGGAACGGCTGGCCGGTCGGCCCTGTCGAGACCGGAACGAAGGTCCAGGACATTCCCCGATGGATGGCCGTCGGGGCGTTCCAGCGGAGGAGGCTGAAGCATGCGGTCGAGAGCAGGAGGGCTTCGGGCAATCCTTGGCCTCTTGATGTTGATGATGACGGTCGCGACCGGTTCAGCTGAAGATTTCCGGATCTTCAGGATCGGCACGGGCGGCGTCGCCGGAACCTATTTCCCGATTGGCGGCCTGCTCGCCGATGCCATCAGCAATCCGCCCGGCGCACGCCCATGCGACGATGGCGGCAGCTGCGGCGTTGATGGGATGATCGCCATTGCGCAGTCATCCAACGGCTCGATCGACAATATCGAAGGCATCATGTCCGGAGGTCTCGACAGCGGGCTTGCCCAAAGCGACATCGCCTATGCCGCCTATCGCGGGCTGCTCGACGGCATTCCACCGGCCACGGACCTGCGCCTGGTCGCCAGCCTCTATGTCGAGAGCATGCACCTCGTGGTGACGGCTGACAGCGGCATCGAGACCATCGAAGATATCCGCGGCAAGAGAATTTCGCTCGACAACCAGGGCTCCGGCACACAGGTCAATGCCCGAATCGTCCTGAACAGCTTCGGTATCGGCGAGGACGATATCACAGCGGTCCATGTCAAGCCGGCGGAAGCCTCGCGAATGATCCTCGCAAACGAACTGGACGGCTTTTTCGCGGTGGCGGGCTATCCGACCCCATCGGTCGCCAGCCTCGCCGAGGAACGCGACATCCGCCTCGTCCCCCTGACCGGTCCCGTCATCGAGAAGATGCTGGAGGAATACCCCTTCTTGAGCGTGGATCGGATACCCGCCGATACCTATCGCGGAGTTCCGGAGATCCGCACATTCGGCGTGGTCGCCCAGTGGGTCATTTCCGCCAAGGCCGATGACCAGCTGGTCTATGACATCACCAAGGCGTTGTGGAATGACAGCTCGCGCAAGCTTCTCGACAACGGCCACGGCAAGGGCAGGGCAATAACCATGGATACCGCCCTCGACGGTGCGGGTATTCCGTTGCATCCCGGAGCCGAGCGCTATTACCGCGAGCATGGCCTTGTTGATTGAGCGATAAATATGCCGCTCGACAGCCTTGCCGCACGGGCGGTCATCGTCAGGTCGAGAGTGCTATGGCCGACACCTGGAGGCCGAAGGGGCCGCCACCCTCGTGGGTGGTGCGTCGAAAGCTGAAGAACATGTCCCTTTCGGCATAGGTGTCGCGCGCCACATGACCGATATGCGCGACATGCTCACGCTTGAGTCTGGCGGCCAGATACCCCCGCAGGTCGAAATGCCGACGCCCGGCCACGTCGCGAAAGTGCCGTGAATGGACCGGACCCGCATCGATGAAGGCCCGTTCCATTTCCGGTCCCACCTCGTAGGACTCGACCGCAATGCACGGGCCGATGACGGCGACAATGCGCCGGCGATCCGCTCCGAGCCGTTCCATCGCATCCAGTGTCGACGCGGTGATGCCCGCGAGCGCCCCACGCCAGCCGGCATGCGCGGCACCAATGACATGATGGTCGAGATCTGCGAACAGTATGGGACCGCAATCGGCGGTCGTGACGCCCAGGGCAATCCCGGGCCGGTCGGTAACCAGCGCATCCGCCTCGACCGTGCCGTCGAGCCCCAATGGCTCCTCCAGAGCGACGCAGCCGGTTCCATGAACCTGCCGGGCAATGCTGAGCGCCTGTACCCGTTCGCCCAGAGCCGCAGCCACGCGGGTCCTGTTCTCGACTGCAGCCTCACGCCGGTCGGCATTGCGCAGGCTGACATTGAGCGTGCCGAACGGCCCTTCGCCGACACCGCCACGACGCCCGAAAAACCCGTGACGCACATGTCCGACGGCTTTCAACGGCGCGGCCTCGTCAAAGATCATGACATGCATTCCGATGATGTGAATCCCGCAGGCGGCTCGGACAGGCTGGTCGCGGCCATAACCTTGAACAGGATGCCCATCTGATCGCCATCGACGAGACGACGCAGCTGCGATTGCAGCGCCCCCCGTACCTCACATGAGGTATCACGCGCCAGCCGCTCGAACCGCATCGCGATGCCCAACCGCTCCAGCCAGACGCCCTGCGGCAACGGGCCGTAGGCGGAAAGCCCTGCACTACGGACAACCTCCATCAACGGACGAAAGGCGACATGGCTGGACAGATCCGCCTCGCCAGGATCCTCGAGCGGCTCCGCCCTCGCATGATCGCGCACGGCCTGCAACGTGTCGGCGCCATCCAGGTCGAGATCGCCGTAGTCGATGACGATGCAGCAGCCTCCCTGCGCCGCGATCCTGCTGGCGACCATCGCCATCTGCGCATCGCGGGCCGGGGCGATCTCGACAATCCCCGAGTCGGGAAAGGTTCCACCTGCGGGCAATGTCACGGTGCGCGGGTCCAGCACGAACCCCAGCCGTCCATCGTCGTCGGCAGCGATTCGCCGTTCCTGCACGCCCTGCTGCGTGCGGACGAGCTGGCGGATGGGCAGGACATCGAAGAACTCGTTGGCACAGAGCAGGATGGGCGCATCCGACGGCAGTGTCGAAAGATCCTCGTGCCAGACGGGCCGCGAGGCCGCGAGCGCACGTCCTTGCGCAGCGCGCAGGACCGGGCTGCTTTCCACCAGATGCAGGCGAAGCGCGTCATGGAAACCCGGCAGATGGCGTGTGGCGCGCAGGGCATCACACATCAGCGTTCCCCGCCCCGGGCCGAGTTCCACCAGCAACGCTCGCGGCGGCGCTCCCATATCGATCCAGGCCTGCGCCAGTGCCGCCCCCACCAACTCACCGAACATCTGTGAAATCTCGGGAGCCGTAATGAAGTCTCCGCGGGACCCGAGAGGATCCCGGGTTGCGTAGTAACCGGCCGTGCGATGGGCCATGGCCAGCGTCATGTAGGTTGCGACATCCATCGGACCGCCGGCGCGAATCTCGTCGATCAGTCGCCGTTGCAACGGGTTCAACGCAGTGCCCGGCGTACCAGGAACAATCCGAGGAGCAACATCGGTATCGACAGCAATTGCCCCATGGTGATGAAACCGAAAAGGAAGCCGAGATGGGCGTCGGGCTGACGGAACAGTTCGCCGATCGTCCGTGCGACCGCATAACCGATGAGGAAGGCGCCACTCAACAGGCCCCGTTCCTTCTCGATGCGGGGACGTCTCGACAGGGCGAACATCACCGCGAACAGAACAACGCCTTCGAGCATGGCCTGGTAGAGCTGGCTCGGATGGCGCGGTTCGGGACCGCCGGTCGGGAAGACCATTGCCCAGGGAACATCGCTCACCCGCCCCCAGAGCTCGCCATTGATGAAATTGGCGATGCGCCCGAAGAACAGCCCGATGGGCGTGACGACGGCCGCCACATCGAGCAGTTCGAGCACCGGCAGCCTGCTCTGGCGGGCGAAGATGAACACCGCGGTAATGACACCGATCAGGCCGCCATGAAACGACATGCCTCCCTGCCACACAGCAAGGATCTGTAGCGGATTCTGGAGAAAATAGACCGGATGGTAGAAAATGACGAAGCCCATCCGCCCGCCGATAATCACGCCCAGGGTGGCGTAGAACAACAGGTCATCGACCTGTTCCTCCGTCGGCAGCCATCCCTCGCGCCGGACCAGCCGGCGGGCCAGACGCCAGCCCAGCAGCAGACCGGCAATGTAGGCCAGCGCATACCAGCGAATGGCCAGCGGACCGAGATGGATGATGACGGGGTCGATGTTCGGGAAGGCAATGGCAAACAGGGGCACGAAGCAGGAACCTTGTCGGAGGGCATTCGGACCCGATATAGAGGTCATTGACCGACTGGTCGAGCCTCGCCAAGGAGACAATTGATGCAGACCCAGAACCGCCTGTTCGACGATCTGGCCCGAGTGGCGAGTGGAGCCGTTCATACCCTTGGCGGCCTGCGCGAGGAAATCGAACTTCGGGTCAAGGAGCGCATCGAGCGCCTGGCCAACGACATGGACCTCGTCACCCGCGAGGAATTCGATGCCGTAGGCGCCATGGCAGCCAAGGCACGGGCGGAACAGGATCTTCTTTGGGCGCGCATAGCCGAACTCGAGGAAAAACTTGCAGTGCTCGACAGCAAACCGTCCGGGAAAAAGCGCGGCACGTCGGGGAAGCCCGATGACAATTCCTCTGACGAGCGATAGACCGGCAAGCTCATTCCTTGTCATTCCGGGGTGGTTTTGGCAGGGTCGTCTCCTGACGGAACGATACCTTCCTCGGATCGCCGCCATGAGTACTACCGTTCCGACTGGAGATAATGGCGTGTCGTCGCTACTCTCGGAGTCCATAGAGAATATCGCCAATCCGCTGGATCTGGTCGAACAGATCGCCAGCCATCAGGACTGGCCCTACCATCGCCACAACGAAGAAGAGCTTGCGGCCGAGATCAATGGCCAGTGGTGCAATTATCGACTTTGGTTTGCATGGCATCCCGAGATCGGTGTCATGCATCTGTCCTGCGCGCTCGACATGAAGGTGCCGGCCAAGAAACGCAACAGCTTCTTCCAGCTCCTGTCGATCGCTAACGAAAAGCTCTGGCTGGGTCACTTCGAGCTCTGGCCCGAGGAACAGCTGCCGATCTTCCGCTATTCGTGCCTGTTCCGGGAAGGGAACCTCGCGAACAATGCCCTGTTGTCGGATCTCGTCGAGATTGCCGTCAACGAGTGTGACCGCTTCTACCCCGCCTTCCAGTTCCTGATCTGGGGTGGCCGTGAGCCACAGGAAGCCATCATGGCTGCACTGCTCGAGACCGAAGGAGAAGCATGATGCAGCGCATTGCCGGACCGCTTCTGCTCGCTGGTGGCGGCAAGATGGGTTCGGCGCTGATGACCGGCTGGCTGCGCGGTGGCCTCGCGGGAGGCGATGCGTTCGTCATCGAACCGAACGATGCTGCCCGTGATGCCATTGCCGCGCTCGGTGTCGAAACCGTTGCCGCAAGCGCCGATACCCTTCCAGCCATGACCGCGCGGACGATCGTTGTCGCCGTCAAGCCGCAAGTGATGGGTGATGTGCTGCCAGCGCTTACCGCCTTCACGGGACCCGGGACGCAGGTCGTTTCGATCGCCGCCGGCAAGCCGATCAGCTCGTTCGAGGCGATTTTCGGCAGCGATACCGCCATTGTCAGGGTCATGCCGAACACACCGGCAGCCATCGGCAGGGGCATGAGCGTACTTTGCGCCAACCGCATGGCCAGCGATCGCCAACGCCGCGAGGCCGAGGCGCTGATGCGGGCCGTGGGTGAGACGGCATGGGTCGAGGATGAAGAGCAGATGCACGCTGTGACAGCGCTCTCGGGAAGCGGGCCGGCTTACGTGTTCCATCTCGTCGAGGCCATGGCCCAGGCCGGCGAGAAGGCCGGTCTGCCGGTCGAGCTTGCCCGCCTTCTCGCCCTGCGCACGGTCGAAGGTGCGGGAGCCCTGGCAGGATCGAGCAGCGATTCCCCTTCGGCCCTGCGGGTCAACGTGACCAGCCCGGGCGGCACCACCCAGGCCGCTCTTGAGGTCCTTATGGCCGAAGACGGTCTGGCGCCGCTCATGGAGCGCACTGTCGCTGCCGCCGCGACGCGGTCGCGCGAACTCGCCTGAAGCTTCCGACAGGGGCTATTGCCCTCTTCGGCTTCGCTTCTCGCTGCTTTTCGGTTACGCTGCTCCGCTACGGGTCATGTTTCGGAGTATTTTTTGAAGCGCGGAGGGGCGACGATCCCTCTGATCGCATGAGGAGGGAACCGGATGGCGAAGTCCAGGAAAGCGATTGACGACCTCGTTGCGGCAGGCATGGACCTGATAGCCGAGAACGGGTGGCGGAATTTCTCACTTGTCGACCTTGCCCGCAAGACGGACACCGACCTTGCCGAAGTCCACCGCCAGCTGCCGCGCCGCCGCGCCGTGCTGTCCGGTGTGGGCCGGCATCTCGACAAGGCCATGCTTGAAAAGGCCCTGCCGGGCCTCGACGATCTCGACATTCGCGAGCGCCTGTTCGACCTGATGATGCGGCGGTTCGAGGCGATGCAGACCTTCCGCCCCGGACTTGTCCGCCTCGCCCGCGATGCCCGCAAGTCGCCCGACCTTGTCCTGCTGACCTTCTGCAACCTGGACCGCATGGCATCGGCACTGGCCGACGCTGCCGGAATACGGTTGCGGGGAATGGCCGGCCGTGCCGCCCGACGGATGCTCATGCTCGCCTACGCGCAAGCCTTCAGGGTATGGCTGCACGACGATAGCGAGGACATGGCCGCCACGATGGCCGAAGTGGACAAGCGCCTCGGGCATCTCGACCGAATGGCCGGTCTGGCCTGCCGGCTGCGTCGACGTCGAAATCCGACGCCCGAGGCGGCGGAAACTGCATGACGGAAGCAGCGGAAGCTGCATGACGAATGCGTGATCCGAACCGCGTGACTTGACAGCGGGCACGACAGCCCTATTTTCTCGGCGTTCGATCATCCAGTTATTGAGAATCAAGGAGCAGGCCCGATGGCGAAGCCCTCGACGGTGCTGATCAAGCTCGTGAGTTCCGCGGGAACGGGCTTTTTCTACACCACCAGGAAGAACACCCGGAACACGACCGAAAAGATGTCTGTGCGCAAATACGATCCCAAGGTGCGCAAGCATGTCGAGTTCAAGGAATCGAAAATCAAGTAGCGGCTGTCAGCGTGATGAACGTTCCGGTGAACCGGATTTCGCCCTTGGCGTTGGTTCCCGACAGGGAATCTGCCTGCGAAGTGGTGATGTTGTGACAATGCGTCACAGGACAGGTAAAACCCGCCTCAATGGCGGGTTTTTCATTTTTCCGCCATTGGTCAACAGGCCACTATTGTATCTATGCGCGAATTTGCGATATAGTTTATCACTCACAAGTAGGAATTGCATATCCTCGACGAGGAGGTGCAGATACCGGCCCGCTACGGGCCGCAGATGACAGAGCCGGAGGTCTTCGACACGTGCTTCCATCCTCCCTGCCCAAGGGCCGTTGGCAGAAATTCGCGACAGCGCTGCTCACCTTGCCGTTTCTCGCAGCGTTGACACCGGCTGGGGCTGCACCGCTCGAAAGCCTCATGACAGGCCCTACTCCTCTCATCCTGAAGGACGGACGCATCGCCCATGTGTCGGTCCATGCCATTCCCTTCGACTTGAAGAAGTCCGAGCTCGATGACACGACCCGCATGGCCGTTGAGCGGTTGCTGGTGCCGATGGCGACCGACTGCTTCCTGACCGCCCAGGCGATCGGCCACGTCCAGCCGGGCGATCAGGCCGACGGCGATACGCTTTCCGCCCATCGCCTCGCCCGTGCGCGCGCCGATCGCATCCAGCAGACCCTGATCAATCTGGGCTTGCCGGCAAAATCGGTGGCCAGCGTCTGGGACTGGCAGTTCATGGTCAAGGAGCCCCGGGTGACCTTGTGGGTGTTCCAGTTGCACAAGGGGGAAGACTGTGAAGGCAAACCTGTCAACGATGCGATTGTCGCCAGCCTCGACAATTCGGTAGGTGCGAAAGCTCCCCAGCCCAAGGAGAAAGTCGAGGCTGTAGCACCGAAGGCCGAGACTACCCCTTCGAAGGTCGAGCGGACCGAGCCCCGGCCACTGACCTCGCGTGACGAAATCAATGCCAAGGAAACGTCGGCCAAACCTGCCGTGAAGGTATCGGAAATTCGCGAAAGCGATGTCGCCGGGCCGTCCACCCCGCAACAACCCGTGGCCGTCACGCCGACGGTACCGGTCACCGCGTCCCGAGTACCCGTCCAGGACCTGACCAAGCCGCCGAAGGTCGCCTCGATCGAGAGCGAGACCAGGCCGATCGTTCCGCCAGCGCAGATCGAGGTTCCCGCAAGTTTGACGAGCATGGATGCCACGCCGGCGAAGGCCGGGCAGGAAGTGTCGGAAGACAATGCCGACAACACCGTCGAAGCCGTGCGTCCGGTCGAGCAGGTCGAACAGAAAGTCGTGGCCGCCAGCCCTGCCCCGGCCCCCGCAACGGCTCCGTCGCAGGCCATGGCCAGCAATAACAGGACATCGATCACCTTTGCGATGAACAGCAGCTTCTTCGGCGGCAGTGGCGCAAGGACGCTCAAGACATTCGTCGACAGTCTCGACAAGGGGAAGACCTACAGGATCCACCTTTCGGGAGCCGTCGGGACGGATCCCGTCAGCGGCGGCGGCGCTGCCGAAGCGGAAAAGTACAACCGCTGGATGGCCGAAAGGCGGGTCGAGCGTATCGCCGAATGGCTCAATGCCAATTCGAACGGGCGGCAGATCGAGATCGTTCGGGACTATATCGAGAACGATCCGTCACGGACGGTCAATATCGCGGCCGGCCCTGCCTCGTGACACATGCGGGACAGCGTCCCATCAGCACGCTGCCGAAGGACCATTGAGGGCGGCTTCGATGTCCAGGGTGAACAGCTCCTGCGGCCGTGAAACGCCGCGCAGGGCGTAGCGTCCAAGGGACACGAGCCGTCGGTCGCCGTCAGGACAGGCGCGGGCGAAAGCCGACGAAATCACGAGGCTCTGGTCGAGGGCCCGACACATGCTGACGATCCGGGCGACTTCGTTGACCGTGGGGCCGATGACCGTGAAATCGAGCCTCTGCGAACTGCCGATATTCCCGTAAAGCACTTCCCCCAGGTTCAGCCCCAGATAGATTCCCGTGGTCGGCAACCCGGCCCGCTTGCGGCGTTCCGTCAACTGCATCGTGCTGGAGCGGGCAAGGATTGCGGCATCCAGTGCGGCCCTACAGGCTGCCGGCTGATCGCTGGCTTCGAACATCGCGAGCATGCCATCCCCCATGAACTTGATCACCTCGCCGCCATGGCTCGTGACCGCGTCGACCTGACACTCGGCATAGTCATTGAGCAGCGGCATCAGCTCCTCGCGCGCCACGGTATCGGCGATGCGGGTGAAACCGCGGAGATCACTGTACCACAGTACCGCATTAAGCGATTCCGCATGTCCCCGGCGAATGGCCCCCTCGATGATCCGTCTGGCCGCATCGCCCCCGACATAGGTCCGCATCAGCGTTCGGCCGGTGAACACCTCGGCCATCGCCCGAAAGGACAGCGAAAACGTGCGACTGAGTTCTCTCAGTGCCTCGATGTCGATATCGGGAAAACCGCCGGTCCGGTCTGTCACGTAGGACATGACCACACCGTACGGACCGCCCAGCGTGCTTTCCCGACGATAGGCGACGCGCAGCGCCAGATAGTCGGTCATTCCCTGGTTGCGGAAATCCTCCAGCAGAGAGAATTCCTCCGGATCGAAACTGTTGCTGTCGAGCCTGCGCCGGATTTCATCCTGCTCCCCCTCGATCAACGCGCGAAAGGGGCTGCGCTCCCAATCGACCGACATTTCCCCCACGGGAATCGGCGAATGGAACTCCATGCTGAGGTCTTCGCCTTCGCGCCAGACGATCGATCTTCCCTCATGCAACGGATGCAGAATCTGTGCCCCGACCGAGAACCGCGTGAGCGGGAACCCCCGTTCGCGAAGACTGCGGCAGTAGTCGTCGACCAGCCCGGCCTCGTCCTGGCCAGCCAGCCCGTCAGCGATCAGGCCACGATGAACAACGATCCTGTCTTCCAACTCCACAGGAAATTCCTCCATTGGCGACCTATGCCCGATCGCCACCATGTCGTCCCCGGCATGTCTATAGCAGCGGCCGCTCGCGGCTGAAAATGATAGCCATGCATGACGACCGTCGCGAACGGTTCCGGCTCCTGTTACAGTCGCACGAGTGAAGGAAACGGGAGAGGAATGTGTCGTCGATTGCACTTGGAATCGATCTCGGCGGAACGAAGATCGAAATCATTGCTTTGGATGCCGACGGTCAGGAGAGGTTGCGGCGACGGATCCCTACCCCAAGGGGGTCGTACGAGGCCACTATCGAGGCCATGGGTCAGCTGGTCGAAGACGCGGAGCGGGAGCTGGGTTGCCGGGGGTCCCTTGGCATCGGCCACCCCGGAGCCATCTCGCCGGCGACAGGTCTCATCAAGAATTCGAATTCGATCTGGCTCAACGGCAAACGCTTCGACGTGGATGTGCAGGAAAGGCTGCAACGCCGTATCGCCTTCGAGAATGACGCCAATTGCCTGGCACTTTCCGAAGCGACCGACGGGGCCGGAGCCGGCAGAAACGTGGTCTTCAGCGTCATCCTCGGCACGGGAGTGGGAGGAGCCATCGTGGCTCACGGGCAGATCATCACCGGTGTCAACGCCGTCGGTGGCGAATGGGGCCACAACCCCCTCCCCTGGCCGGCCGACGATGAAAGGCCCGGACCTGACTGTTATTGCGGCCAGAAGGGATGCCTGGAAACATGGCTGTCCGGCGTGGGGCTTGCGGCCGACCACCAGAGGCGTTTCGGTGGCGAACTCCTGTCGGCCGACATCGTCAGACTTGGCGAAGCGGGTAACGCTGATGCCCTGTCCTCGCTGGAGCGTTATGAGGATCGCCTCGCCCGCGCACTCGCAACCGTCATCAACCTGCTGGATCCCGATGTCATCGTGCTCGGCGGCGGCATGTCCAATATCGGACGCCTCTATGAGGCCATTCCCGCGCGCTGGGGGCGCTACACCTTCTCCGACCACGTCGCGACCGATCTGTGCAAGTCGGCACATGGCGACAGTTCAGGCGTGCGCGGCGCGGCATGGCTCGGCCGGGACATGGAACGGCAGCAGGGTTGATCCGGGAGCCTGACCGCGATGCTGGCCCGGCCGGGCACTCACATCAGCGGGTCAGCCATCCGCTTGCCGGAAAGACGAGACACAGGCGGGACATGCACCCGTATCCTGCCATGCTGCCGCGTCACTGGCACACGGGCGTATCATAGGCCTCCATCTCCTCAAGATCGGCCTGAAGGGCGAACTCGCCATAGTCGAGAACGATGTCGTAGAGCACGCCCTGATTGCTGAGATCGAACGAGATCTGGAAATCGGGCGTATCGACTCCGGTGTTGCCGCTGTAATAGGCAAGGTGGACAGGCCAGCGCTGCTCCTTGCCATGCTCGGTGTCGATGGTGCTGACCCGTGCCTGGCCGATGAACGCCGAGACCGTCGAGATGACGTCGGGATCCGAGCCGTCGAAAACCTCGTGGGTCATGACATATTCGCCAGCCTCGGCGGCTTCCACCAGACGGTTCATATGCAACGTCGGGAAGATCGTCCCTGCGGGAAGGTCGATGGTATTGACCTTCGGCTGCTCGTAGTGGGCCACTCCGGCCATGCCGGGCGCAGTCAAGGTCGCCTTGCCGCTGATCTCCTCGAAGGGCCGGCCGTCATCAAAGGAGCGGACATAGAAGCGCAGCTTGCTGTGATCGCGGGATTCCCAGCTTCTGAACCGTACATCATACATGAAGTCCGTGCCGTCCGTGGTATCGGCGACAAAACCCAGTTGCTGGTTGCTGATCCAGCCCTCGCAGGAAGCCCGCCACTCCATCACGAGGGCGCCACGCACGTCAACTACCCCCCCTGCCGGTTCCGCATCGTGAAGCGACAGGCGGTATGCCGCGCGGTGCGAAAGCAGTTCGACAGCCTGGGCTCCGAACGACGCCGAGCCAACAGTCGCGGCAACGGCCAGGGCAGCCAGAAACTTGCAGGTCGTCATGGTCGGCATTTCCTTCTTTTTCGCAACTGAACCTTTAGCATCAGCTCTTGTCTTGCCAAGCTGTTTGCGTTGAATTTTAGACAAATACGCGGTGGTTCCACCTCGTGGGCGAGATATGCTGGCCATTTGCAACCATCGTTTTCGATTACACTCCAGGGAGGTATGACATGGCTACAATTCGACCTCGGGTTCTTGTCACCCGAAGGCTGCCGGATGCGGTCGTCGACCGCCTGCACCTTGAAACGGTCCCGATCCTCAATGGGGACGATCGCGAACTCACGCAGGCCATGCTCCTCCAGGCTACCGAAAGCGTCGATGCCATCCTCACCTGCTCCACCGAAAAGTGGACCGATGACCTGGTGGCGGCTCTTGCGCCACAGGTCCGCCTGATCGCGACCTATTCGGTCGGTACCGATCATATCGACCTCGAAGCTTGCAGGACAAAGGGCATCACTGTCACCAACACTCCCGATGTGCTGACCGAAGCCACGGCCGACATCACCATGCTTTGCCTGCTCGCGGCGAGCAGACGGGCCTTTGAAAACCAGGCAAAAGTCCGCAATGCGACCTGGGACCGATGGTCGCCGACCGATATGCTGGGGGTCGGGCTGCAAGGCCGCAATCTCGGCATCGTCGGCATGGGCCGTATCGGTCGGGCCGTCGCTCATCGCGCCCGGGCTTTTGGCTTAACAATTCATTACCATAACCGTTCCCGCCTCCCCGAAGAATTCGAGCAGGGCGCCACATACCATGAGACGCTAGAAGATCTTCTTCCACATTGCCATTTCTTAACGTTAAATTGTCCGGGTACCATGGAAAACTCAAACATCATCAATGAATATTCGATATCGCTGCTACCGCGAGATTCTGTTATTGTAAATACCGCTCGCGGTAACTTGGTTAATGATACTGACTTGATCGCAGCACTGCAATCCGGCAGGGTTTTTGCTGCCGGGCTGGATGTCTTTGCCGGAGAACCGAATATTCATCCCGCCTATCGGGACTTGCCCAACACCTTTCTCCTGCCTCACCTGGGCAGCGCAACGGTGGATACCCGAAATGCGATGGGCTTTCGCTGCCTGGACAATATCAGGGCATTTTTCGAAGGGAAGGAACCACCTGACAGAGTGGTATGAGATGAAGATCATCGACCGGATGCAGACGTGCCAAACCGCAGACAGTCCGATGTCGGAAACGAATTCAGCCCGGAAACATGATGGACCGGACGGAGCATGACTTCCGTATATCTTGGAAATTTTCCTGCTTACGGTCGATCACCTGGATGGTCGAAAACATATAAAAAAAACAATGGGATGGAGAATTTTCCCGATCAGGCCCGATCGGAAAATGCATCAAGACCGGCCGAACGGATGCGCCGTGGAGACACAAGCCCGGGTGCATCAATCGGCGAGTCAGGTCGTTTCCGCCACGGGTGTCCCCTTGCGTGGCTTTCCAAACTTGCGCCGGATAAATCCTGCCAGAGAAACAAGATCCTCATGCTGGGGAATGATGATCTTGTGCAACTCAATCCCGAAAACATGCCGGTAGATGAGAATGATGGAAATCGCGACAACGCCCTGGGCAAACGCCATAGCAACGGCAGCGCCGACGACACCATAGGATGGCACCAACCACCAGCATAACACTGCCGCCACCACGGTACCGGGGCCGAACACCCGAAGTCCGTACCTGGCCTCGCCCTGTGAGGAAAGGCCCGGGTAGAGCATCATGCTGAAACAGCTCAACACCGACCCGATCACGAGGATGCGAAAGGCATCGGCCGCCTCGACATAGGTGGCCCCTACCGAATACCGGATCACCGGCTCTGCCAGCCAAAGGGCAATCAGGCCGCCGACTGCCATTACGGCGGAAACGCAGCGTGCTGTCCTTGCCGAGGAAAGGGCTGCGATCCTTCGGTCCTCGGTACGCACGCCATGACTGAAGATGACGACTCCGACGGCTGTCGCAACCTCGGCAATCATCTCCGAAAGGCGCATGACGGCGAAATAGGAGCCGACATCCGCCGACCCGAGCAGGGCGTTGACGATCCACACGCCCACGCGGCCCAGCATGATCATGCCTATAATGCCGCCGGCAAACGTCATTCCCGTCACGAGCAGAGGCCGCGCGATATCGGCATCGATACGCGGCCAGCCGACCAGATCCCGGATCTGCCAGACCAGCAATCCCGCCGCACCAGCGTAGGAAAGGAACAGCAGGGCCAATGCGAATTCTATCGTCAGCATGTTGAACAACCAGGCAAGGAACGTGCCCACAAGCAGCAGTGCACGACTAGCCAGTTCCGACTGGTTGAGCGCCCGCATCCGGCCCAGCCCGAGAAAGGTCCCCTGTCCCATGCGGATGAGAAGGGTGGGAGCAAGCGTGGCAGCCGCAAGCATCACAACGAGCATCGAGCTGTCAAAGCCGCCCCAGACCATCACGCCCGCCATCGCGAGGCTGCCAAAAGCGCCGAGCACCAGCCACATCGCCAGGACATTGGCGACGATGCGCCGTTGGTCGGCATCGGGCTTGCCGAGATACAGGCCACTCGATTGCCGCAAGCCGATGTCGAAGATCACCGACAGCATCAGGACCGACGCCATGACATAGCCATACTGGCCGAATTCTTCCTGATCGAGCCCGCGAGCCAGCAACATGAAGACCAGCAGATTGGCCGCGCGCATGACAAACCGGGTCACCAGGACCCAGAAGGCGTCAAGGAGCATCGATGGCTTCATGGACGGCTCGCCCCGATCGTCATGGAAAATGGCATGAACGGATGCGAGACTACCCGGCCCGGGTTAACAGCGGGTTGACGGTGTGACGGCCGGCCTTGCCTCAGGCGAAGCCCAGCAAACGGGGAACGGTCAGCGAAAGTGCCGGAATGAAGGTGATCAGGAAAATGACCGCGACCTCGACGGCCAGGAACGGCAGCATTTCCCAGGCGATCGCCTCGGCCTTCTCCCGGCTGATCGAGGCTGCCGTGAACAGAACGAGACCCATGGGCGGAGTCGCCAGACCAACCGTGACATTCACGCACATGACGATGGCAAAGTGCAAGGGTTCGACACCGAGCCGGGCCATGATCGGCGAGAGGATGGGGCCGAGAATCAGAATGGCCGGTCCTGCATCGAGAAACATGCCGATGAACAGCAGCAGGAGGTTGATGAGGAACAGCAGGATATAGGGATTATCCGAGATCGACAGGACGAACTGGGTCATGACCCGCGGCGCTCCCGAGATCGTGACCACCCAGGCGAAGGATACCGCCGCTCCTACCAGCAGCATGATGACTCCCGATGCCATGGCCGCCCGGAACAGAACGGCCGGCAATTCGCTGAAGGACACCGTGCGCAGCACGAAGAGCGACAGCACGAGCGCATAACCAGCAGCCGCGCCGGCAGCCTCGGTGGGCGTGAAGATCCCTCCCAGGATGCCCCCGAGGATGATGATGGGAGTCAACAGCGGCCAGAAGGCCTCCCTCAGCGCCCGCCCCCGCTCCGGCCATGTGGCCTTGCGCGCGGCCACCGGATAGTTGCGTTTCCTGGCCAGATGGGCGGTGACCAGCATCAGCCCGACACCTACCAGCAACCCGGGAACGATGCCGGCCGCAAACAGTCCCGCTGGTGATACTTCCTTGATGATGAAGGCATAGATGATCATGATCCCCGATGGTGGAATGATCGGACCGATCACCGAGGAAGCCGCAGTCACGGCGGCAGCGAAACGGCGCGTGTAACCCTGCTTTTCCATCGCCGGAATCAGCATCGAACCGAGGGCCGACGTATCCGCCACCGCCGATCCCGACAATCCGGCGAACAGGATCGAGGAGAGAATGTTCACCTGCGCCAGGCCACCGCGCACGTGACCGATGAGGCTCTGCGCAAACAGCACCAGGCTGCGCGTGATTCCCCCCGAGTTCATCAGCTCGCCGGCCAGGATGAAGAAGGGAATGGCCATGAGCGGGAAGCTGTACATACCGTTGTAGAGACGGCTCAAAAGCTGGGGATAGAGCGCCATCTTGCCATCGAGGAACAGGCTGATGCCCGGCGCGAGCAGCAGCACGAACACCACGGGAATGCCGATGGCCATGAAGACGAGGAAGAGCCAGAAAAAGGCAATCGACATGGCCTCAATCCTCCGCCACCTGCATGTCCGCCGAAGGCTGCGGCGGTATCGCCAGTTCATCGAGCGGATCGATAATACCGACCAGATCCCGCAATCCCCGCTCCATGCCGGCAAGGATCATCGCAATGAACGCAGCCGGCATGATCATGTAGATCCAGGCCATCTGGATCGGCACCGTGTTGGCGCGAATCTGCCAGCCACGCTGGATGAAGCCGATCGTCTGGATAGCGAGGAAGACCAGCAGGAGCAGGATCAGCAGATGGGTCATGAACCCGAGCCCATGGGCGACGCGCCCATGAAGACGACTGGCGAGCGTGTCGAGCGACACGTTGGAACCGACACGATAAGCGATCGGAGCGACGCAGAACGTCATCCAGATGGCCATCATCAACAATACGTCTTCCGACCAGGTCAGCGAATCGTTCAGCACATAGCGAAAGAACACGGCCGTGACCATGATCGCCAGCATGATCCCCATCAGCGACAGGCTCACGACCCTGGCGACGGCCGAAACGGCCTTGTTGATTGACGCAAGCACATGGATGGCCCCGGCAATGGCTTGCATATGGGCTGGTCCTCCCCGGATTTATCGGGACAGCCATAGCACGCATGGGACAGGCGACCAAAGGACGGATGACAGTGACGGGTCAGATCACCGGGATGACCGGTGGCGCGCGGCGGGTCAGCAGTTCCGCACCCTGGTCCCTGACAACGATATTCTCTTCATGGACCATGGCCCTGTCACCACTGAAGACGAGGCCGGGCTCAAGGGCGAGAACCATGCCGACTTCGAGAACGGTATCGTCCGTGTCCGTGATCGACGGCCACTCGGTCAGTTGCATGCCGATGCCATGGCCGAGCCGGCCGACATTGCCCGCATCGCGACCGCCACCCCGACCGCGGAGCACAGTCGACATGACCCGATGCAGATCGGCACAGCTGGCACCGGGCCGCACCGCCTCCAGTCCGGCATCCAGCGCCTCATGAACCTGCCGATAGGCTTCACTGACCGCGGCATCGGGCTGGCCAACGGCAAAGTTCCGGTCGAAATCGCAATGGTAGCCATCGAACGTCGCCCCGACGTCGAGAACAAGGACGTCACCGGTTCCGACAGGCCGCGACGTGGGCAGCGAGATGATGTCGCCATAGCCGCCCCTGCCGGCACCGCCGACCAGATAGGGAACGTCGTCAACGCCCGCTTGCAGGGCTTCGATCCGCATTCGGCGAAAGATCTCGATCTCGCTCAGCCCCGGCTCCAGATACGCCCCCAGCGCCTCGAAGGCGTCGCAGGTTCGCTGTCCTGCCTCGCGGATGCACGCGATCTCGCGCTCGCTCTTGACCATGCGCAATTGGCGCCAGATCCGCGTGGCATCGCGCCATATCACGCCGGGCAGCAGCGCCTTGAGCGTCGCGAAGTCGCCAAGTGGCATACGAAGATGGGTCTCCGGACCCATGGCGAGACCGACCCGGCACCGGCCGCTGACGAGTTCGTTGATCGTCGCCGCCAGCAGGGTAACCCCCTCGTCCTCGGGAGCCGGCGAAGGCCAGCTCCGGATCGAGGCGGTATAGCAGCGCTCCATGCACACTTCGCCGATGGCGGGAATGACGGCGTGCGGCGCTCCACGTAGCGGCAGCAGCACGAACCAGGGACGGGTCGGGCTCTGCCAGAACGGAGTGCGAAAACCCGTGAGATAGCGAACCTCGGGTTCGGTGGTCGCCAACAGCAGGTCGAGCCCCATGGCCTCCATCAGCGCCTGTGTCCTGCCACACCGGGTGACGAGTTCGTCGCGGCCCGGCCCCCGGCTCATCGCCCCGCCTGCGCGCGCAGGTGATCCGCCAGCCGCAATGTCAGTTGTATGATGGTGAAAGTCGGGTTGGCATATCCACCCGTGGTGAAATTGCTCGAACCGGCAATATAAAGGTTGGCAATACCGAACACCTTGCAATTCCTGTCGACGACCCCGAACTGGGGATCGTCCGCCATTCTGGTCGTACACAAATGATGATGATGGGCGACCCGATCCGTGAGCGTGGACGGAAACTCCGGCTCGTCGGCCCTCAGCCAGTCCGCCATGCGCACCCGGCCCAGATCGGCCATGGCGAGTTCCTCGCCAAAGCTCCTGACCGCCTCGCGCATGGTGTGAAAATCCAGGGGTGCCAGGTTCCATTCGAGTCTGGCGCGGCGCAGGCCGAACCGGTCTTCGCTGCCCGCCAGCATCACGCGGCTTTCCGCATTCGGCGCCTGCTCGGTGAAGATGCGCAGATTGCCCGCTCCGGGCAGACCGTCGATGGTTTCGAGATCGTCGGTACACAGTGCCTGCCCGGCCTTCATGCCCGAACGCAGCAGATGCACGATCGACAGCGTCCAGTCCGACTTGCAGGCCCAGTGCTCGAGCCTCGCCTTCAGCGTCGCCATCGACCAGCTCGACTCTTCCTTGTGCTCACCCACGGCAAGGCAATAGCGCAGGGTCCGCCGCATTGCCGTCCATTGCGCATCCGGAACGAGGAAGGATGGCCCGGGATAGGACGGCAGGTCGGGCCTTACCAGATAGAAGCCCACCCACACATCGGGATGTTCGGCAAAGTAACGACCTACCAGATCGCGCTCATTGCCTATACCTGTCGAAATCTGCCTGCTGGCATTCAGCAGGAAGCGGGGATTTTCGATTCCGCCCATGGCGACCACGAAGCGCTCGGCCCCGATCGTGAAGCGATCCGGTCGCTCGTAGGACGCGCAAGTGACGCTCTGCGCAGCGGCAAGATTGTCCGCCAGCGTCATGTCGATGACATTGCAATGCAGGAACAGCCGGATCCGCTCCGATTTGCGAATGTCCTCGACATATTTCTCCGCAAAGCGCACCGCATCGGTGACAATGAAGCCCGCACTTTGCATGCCCTCGAAAGTGTGGCCGAGCGGCTCGTCGGGATTACCCACGGATTCGCCCTGTGAAACATCGAGGATCGACCGGGCCCTGTCGGCATAAACGTCGAGATCGGCCTTGGTGATCGGCCAGCCCGACATCGGCACCTGCCGACGTGCCCCGAAGTCATCGCCGTCGAGTGCCCGGATCCATCCTCCCCAGTGATTGGTCGATCCGCCGAACTGTCTGACCCTGACGATATCGAGATCGAAATAGTCGAGACCGCCATTCTCGCCCTTGTACAGTTCCTGCGACTTGTCGAGATATTCGAGGCCGCCGCCCTCCAGCAAAGCGACTTCGAGACCGGATTCGGCCAGTGCAAGCGCCAAGGTGATCCCTGCGGGTCCCGCACCGCAGATGGCGATGTCGAAACGACGGCCGGATGCTGCCGCCCTCGCCTCGTCGGTTTCGGCGTCGAGAATCAAGGCCGGTCCAATCGTTCGAAGTCGTCCGCCCGCAGGATCCAGCCGTCAACGAAGACAAAGCGGCATGACGGCACCTTGCGAAGCAGCATGGGTGCGATAGCCGAAAGTCCCAGCAGGCCGGCAATCCTCGTCAGCATTCTCCTCCTGGTCATACCCGGCATCCGGATTTCCCTTCGCAACGGCTTGTCCACCCACACAATAGGGCTCTACCCCAGAGAGAGCGATCATGGAACCTTGACGCATGCCATTGATCTTTCGTCAAGACCGTGAGCGCGACAACCCTACCGGGAGGCTGATACCGCGTGTCGCTTGCATGATCCATGGGGCACGGCGACAATGGTATTGCAAACAGGGTCGAGGAGAGAACGGTTTGGCCGAATCGCAGGCGAATCTCGGACTGGACGAGGTACGCGACCGCGCATGGTCGGTGCTTGCCCGCATCGAACGGCACGGCAGCGAGCATTTCGAGATCGAGACCAATGCGCTCGGTGCAGTGGCGACCACGCTGGCCGAACGCCACGGACATGATTCGCTGCCCCTGGGCAATGGATGGTGGCACCTGGCCGAACAGGCTCCCGACCTGCTGGACCAGCTCGCGGAACGGCTTGCAGGTGCGGACGCGGCCGAGCGATCGCGCACCGGCTTCGACCTGGCTCTGGCCTGGCTGATCGAGCGCATCCGCTTTCCTGACCGGCGCGACTTTGCCGCCGGCGCCCGTCATCTGCTGGAGGGGCGCTATGCCGGCGACCGGCGCATGCCCTGGGTCGATGCCAATGGCCTGCAAGCCACCGATGACGAGCAGTTGCGGCCGGTCGTCGCCCGGCTGCGCAACACGCTGGAAGAACATCCCGAACTGTTTGGCACGCACGCACGCTTCGGTGTCCTGTTCGATCACCTTCCGCATGACCTGGATACCCATTCGCTGATGCGCCTTCTGCAACCTGTCGGCCAGGCGCTCACTGCCAGCAGCGTACTCATGGGCGGCAAACCGCTTGGCGATATCTGGCGCATGGAGGGTGTTGCCATTGGCAATCCAATGCCCGGGCTGATCCCGTTTCACGCATTCCTGCAGGAACTGATGCTGGACCTGGTCGGGCCGCTGGCCGAATCGGGCCGCGAACTGCGGGGATTGAACACGATGCCGGCACCGGCCACCCGGGAGCGCTGCAACCAGATGCTGGCCCTGCACATCATCCGGCCGCGCCATGCCGCCGTCTCCCGTCTCATCCATCCACCCGGCTCCGACATTGTCATCGAGTTGCGCTGCCTGGTGACGGCCCTGATCGACAGGCTGGCGGACAGGGTGCGTTCCATTCTCGACATTTCGGTCGAGCAGCTTCCCACCGTCTACCTCCTGCACGGCATCGACACCCTCGCCCACGAGCGCGCCGGCCGCTCCGCCGGCGATCAGGCCAGCGCAACAATTGCCATTGCCGGCGCCGTCTTCTAAACCTTCGGCGGTTGACCGAGGGCCTTCGGGCATTCCGGTTGCCTCGTCCCTTCCGCCCTCCGCCTGAGAGTCTGCCATGCCCGAACTCACCGTCGTCGATCATCCGCTGGTCCAGCACAAGCTCACCCTCATGCGGCGCAAGGAGACATCGACCACCGAGTTCCGTCAGCTCGTGCGCGAGGTGGCGCTGCTGTTGTGCTACGAGATCACGCGGAACCTGCCGTTGCAGCCGACGTCGATCGAAACCCCGCTGGAGACGATGGAAGCCAGCATGCTGGCAGGCAAGAAGCTGTGCATCATCTCCATCCTGCGCGCCGGCAATGGCCTGCTCGACGGCATGCTCGACCTGATCCCCTCCGCCCGTGTCGGCCATATCGGCCTGTACCGCGACCCGAAGACGCTGGAGCCCGTCGAATATTACTACAAGGTTCCCGGGGACATTTCGGAGCGGCCCGTTCTGGTCGTCGACCCGATGCTGGCGACCGCCAATTCCGCGGTCGCGGCTGTGAACCGGATCAAGGAGAGCGGCCCCACCGACATCAAGATGGCCTGCCTGCTTGCGGCCCCGGAGGGTGTGCGCACCTTTCACGCGGCCCACCCCGATGTACCGGTCTTCACGGCCGCGGTCGACCGTGAGCTCAACGACCACGGCTATATCCTGCCCGGCCTTGGCGACGCCGGCGACCGGATCTACGGCACCCGCTGAGCGAATGCCCGGCCGCGGAGCCGGCACGCCTTGCTTTCCCGCGCGCTAACCAAATGTAAAACCTTTCGGCGTATTCTGTCCGGATCGGCCCAATAGCATCCACAGATAAAGGATGCATTGCCGGGGAAGGAGACCGAATGCGAACGGATGCGCTGATCGAGTTGGTTGGTGACGATGTCGAGATCGCCGGTATCGGGCAGTGGCTCGAACAGGATGGCCAGAATTTCACCTGCTCGACCATCGCCGGGTCCACCCCTGCCGCTTCTCGCGGGCAACTGGTTGTCGGCCTTTTCGTCATCACCGGGACGACATCGCCGCATGCGCTGAGCGAGCGCCTGCGCCGGTCCCGTCGGCCGGGTGAGGCTACCGCCGCCTGCATCGCCGCCCACGACCGCGGCGCCATGGCCATGGCCCTTGCCCTCGGATTCGATGATGTCCTGACCTTTCATCCCGACCGCTTTCCAGTGCGCATGCGTGCCGCCGCCATGGCGGACAGCGCATGCGACGATATGCATGCCGGGCATGGCTTGCAGGATGACGCCCGGCTGCGCCGCCAGCTTCGCCATTTGACCATGCTTGCCCGGGCGCGCCATGAAGTGATGATGCGCGACCGTGCAGAACTCATGCTGCGGCCAGCCGACCCGCCACCCCGGACCGCCGGCATCGTCGGCAAGGGATCGGCACCCG